>NZ_JAKZBW010000060.1:0-1083 GCF_022539275.1 Pseudoxanthomonas sp. LH2527
GGGAGAGCAACTGTCTTGATTCAGGCTGTTTGGGAGGCGTTGAGATGGTCCCGCATGCGGGCGTTGAGGATGACCAGCAGTTTGCGCATGGATGCCACCAGGGCCACCTTGGCGGGTTTACCTCGCTGACGGAGCGATTGGTAGAAGGACCGCAGCGTCGGTTCGTAGCGCACGGCCGTCAGCGTGCCCATATACAGCGTGGCCCGAAGGCCGGCTCGGCCGCCCCAGATGCGGCGCGTACCGCGCTGATTGCCGCTGTCGCAGGCCAAGGGCGCCACGCCCACCAGTTTGGCAATCGCTTTGCCGCTCACGTGCCCCAGCTCGGGCAATTGCGTGGCCAACGCCGAGCGCACTACCGGTCCCACGCCTTTGATCTGGCCCAGCACAGCCAAGCAGGGCTGCTCGGCCACCTGCTGGGCGATGCGAGCATCCAGCGCCTTGAGCATCGCCTCGCTACGGCGCAGGGCCAACAAGGTCTGCCGACGTAGCCAGGTGTCAGTGAGTTGCTCCAGTCGTTGGCGTTCCTGCTGCACGCTCTGCTGCAGATCCAGGCGGCGCTGGTGGTATTGCCCCAGGCGGCGTTGCCAGGCCGGCGACGGACGATAGGGCGTCAGGTCCAGCACGGCGGCCATGTGCGCCAGAACCTGGGCATCAAGGGCATCGGTCTTGGCCAGCTGGCCGGTGGCCTTGGCAAAATCACGGCCTTGGCGGGGATTGATCCGCACCATCGGCACCCCCGCCGCATGCAGATGATCCAGTGCCTGCTGCTCGTATCCTCCGGTGGCTTCCAGCACGCATTGACGCACGGGCACATCGGCCAACCAGTGCCGCAGGGCTTCAAGCCCGGAGGCGGTGTTGGGAAAGCGAGTCCGACGATCCATGCCGTACACGTGCGCGTCGATCCATGCCTTGCACACATCAAGACCTATGCCGTATTCCATCGCCCATCTCCGATAAGCTGCCAGGGTCGAGAGTCCTCCCATGCGGCCCAGCCTTATCGTTACGAGCGCCTACTCGAGCAACTGTTCGGGCGTGTGCAGGGAGATTCCGGCGTGGCGAGCTTGCTCTCCCGCGGTCGTAGCA
>NZ_JAKZBW010000061.1:0-806 GCF_022539275.1 Pseudoxanthomonas sp. LH2527
ATGGCAAAGGGTAAGTTCGAACGCACCAAGCCCCACGTGAACGTGGGCACGATTGGTCACGTTGACCACGGCAAGACGACGCTGACGGCGGCGCTGACGAAGATCGGCGCGGAGCGTTTCGGTGGCGAGTTCAAGGCCTATGACGCGATCGACGCGGCGCCGGAAGAGAAGGCGCGCGGCATCACGATCTCCACGGCCCACGTGGAATACGAATCGGCGGCGCGCCACTATGCGCACGTGGATTGCCCGGGCCACGCCGACTACGTGAAGAACATGATCACCGGTGCGGCCCAGATGGACGGCGCGATCCTGGTGTGCTCGGCCGCCGACGGCCCGATGCCGCAGACTCGCGAGCACATCCTGCTCTCGCGCCAGGTCGGTGTGCCGTACATCGTCGTGTTCCTGAACAAGGCCGACATGGTGGACGACGCCGAGCTGCTGGAACTGGTGGAGATGGAAGTCCGCGAACTGCTGAGCAAGTACGAGTTCCCGGGCGACGACACCCCGATCATCTCGGGCTCGGCCCGTCTGGCGCTGGAAGGCGACCAGAGCGAGATCGGCGTGCCGGCGATCCTGAAGCTGGTGGACGCGCTGGACACCTGGATCCCGACCCCGGAGCGCGACGTCGACAAGCCGTTCCTGATGCCGGTGGAAGACGTGTTCTCGATCTCGGGCCGCGGCACCGTGGTGACCGGCCGTATCGAGCGCGGCGTGATCAAGGTGGGCGAGGAAATCGAGATCGTCGGTATCCGTCCGACCCAGAAGACCACGGTCACGGGCGTGGAAATGTTCCGCAAGCTGCTGGA
>NZ_JAKZBW010000062.1:0-648 GCF_022539275.1 Pseudoxanthomonas sp. LH2527
GTGGCGAGCTTGCTCTCCCGCGGTCGTAGCACCCAAGGTGTGACGCTCGACCACGCCGGCTCTCGGCATCTAATCTGGCAGATCGCCAAGAGATAAGGGTGCCGAAGGCGGGTGAGGGGCGAACGGAAAGGCGGACGTATCGGCGCCCGGTTCGTTACCGCGCTCTGCCCCTCATCCGCCCTCCGGGCACCTTCTCCCCGCTTATCGCAGGGAGAAGGAAACAGCGGAGGCTTGGGGGCTTACCGATACACCCCCGGCCCACGCCAGATCAGTTCGCCGCGGCGGTAGATGCGCATGACGTTCACCACGTCGCGGGCGTCGCCGATGGTGGCCAGGTCGGGGTCGCCGGGTTGGGCCAGGCGGCAGCCGCCGGAGCCGCGGGTGGCCACGATCTCCAGGGCGCAGACCATCAGGTCGCGGCGGCCGGGCAGGGGGAACGAGATTTCCTTTATGCCCTGGGCCTGCCATTCGGCGATGCGCAGTTCGTTGCGCAGGTCGTAGTAGATCTGGTGGCCGTCCACTTCCATGCTGGGGGTGGCGGCGTTGCCCTGTTGGTTGCCCTGGCGCTGGCCGCTGCCGACGGTGGGGCCGTAGTTTTCGGGGGCGGTGTCCTGGGCGAGCATGCCGGGGGGCTGGCCCCAGCGGGCG
>NZ_JAKZBW010000063.1:0-369 GCF_022539275.1 Pseudoxanthomonas sp. LH2527
GCACCGTGGTGACCGGCCGTATCGAGCGCGGCGTGATCAAGGTGGGCGAGGAAATCGAGATCGTCGGTATCCGTCCGACCCAGAAGACCACGGTCACGGGCGTGGAAATGTTCCGCAAGCTGCTGGATCAGGGCCAGGCGGGCGACAACGCCGGTCTGCTGCTGCGCGGCACCAAGCGTGACGACGTGGAGCGTGGCCAGGTGCTGGCCAAGCCGGGTTCGATCACCCCGCACACCGAGTTTGAAGCCGAAGTCTACGTGCTGAGCAAGGACGAAGGCGGCCGTCACACCCCGTTCTTCAAGGGTTACCGTCCGCAGTTCTACTTCCGCACGACCGACATCACCGGCGCGGTGACGCTGCCGGAAGGCG
>NZ_JAKZBW010000064.1:0-280 GCF_022539275.1 Pseudoxanthomonas sp. LH2527
GGTGTTAGGGCTCAAGGGAAGGGTCTCGTGATCATCGATATCACTTGCAAGACTGATCGCTTCAACCTTTCCGTAGTCGGGTCTGACTTCATTAACGACTGCTGCTTTGGCGAGGACTTCTCCAAGTGGCTTGTCTCTGCTCTCTTGGAGTCTGGCGTCGATGCCGATGTGATCTGTATGGAGGACTTTGGGTGGGCTAATCAGGTTGGCTACCAAAACGTCTCTTACCTTATGTGCGTGTCCGGCAACTCAGACGAGGATCCTAGTCGCCCAAACTACG
>NZ_JAKZBW010000065.1:0-255 GCF_022539275.1 Pseudoxanthomonas sp. LH2527
GCTTGAATGAGTTGTTAGGGCTCAACCGTGACATCTGCGAATCCTGCGGCACGGAGTACCCCTGTGACCTTGCCAACGATTGGGTCATTGGCGGAAATCTTGTTCTTGCCGAGAAGCTTCTGTGTGAGCGTGCGAGACCGCTCAAGCATGACATGCCACTCGCCGTAGTTTGGGCGACTAGGATCCTCGTCTGAGTTGCCGGACACGCACATAAGGTAAGAGACGTTTTGGTAGCCAACCTGATTAGCCCACCCA
>NZ_JAKZBW010000066.1:0-255 GCF_022539275.1 Pseudoxanthomonas sp. LH2527
TGAACTCCTGCGCGGATGCCGGCGGCGACTCCGGCGTGAAGCTGCGCGTGAGAATGCGGAACTGCGACGTCTTCAACTTCAGCACCACCGTGCGGCCGACACGCTCGGTCTTGCGGCTGGCCTGCCACGCCTTTTCCGCGATGCGCACGATGTGCGGCTCCAGTTCGGACAACAGCAGGTCGCTGGCGAAGGTGTCCTCGGATGAGATGGACTGCACCGGCTGGTCGGGTTCCACCGGTCGCTCGTCGATACCGC
>NZ_JAKZBW010000006.1:0-146758 GCF_022539275.1 Pseudoxanthomonas sp. LH2527
CCCCCGCAGGCGGGGGAAGGGTGGGGGCGGGTCGTCAGTACACGTCGCGCCCGTAGCGCCCCTCCGTCTGCAACTGCACCAGGTACTCGCGGGCGGCTTCTTCATCCAGCCCGCCATGCTCCGCGACGATGGACTGCAGCGCGGCATGCACATCCTTGCCCATGCCGATGGCGCCGCACACGTACAGGTGCGCGCCGTTCTGCAGCCAGTCGTAGACGTCGCGGCCGCGTTCGCGCAGGCGGTCCTGCACGTAGATCTTGCGTGCCTGGTCGCGTGAGAAGGCCAGGTCCAGGCGATGCAGTTCGCCGCTGCGCAGTGCGTCCTGCCATTCGCTCTGGTAGAAGAAGCCGTGGTTGAAGTGCGCTGCGCCGAAGAACAGCCAGTTGCGGCCGCGTGCGCCGGTCTCGGCGCGCTCCTGCACGAAGCCGCGGAACGGCGCCACGCCGGTGCCGGGGCCGATCATCAGGATGTCGCGGCTGCCGTCGGCCGGCACGCGGAAGCGCTCGTTGGCCTCGATGTAGACCGGCACCTGATCGCCTTCCTCGCGGGCGGCGAGGAAGCCGCTGGCCGCACCGCCATGCGCATGGCCGAATGCGTCGTAACCCAGCACGTCGACGGTCAGGTGGGCTTCCTCGCCCACGCGCTTGCGGCTGGAGGCGATGGAATACAGGCGAGGTGCCAGCGGCCGCAGCGCGGCGACCAGCTCCTGCGCGGACCAGCCGGCGGGCCAGCGGCGCAGCACGTCGACCAGCTGGTGCGTGTTGAACAGCTGCGCCAGCGCCGCATTCTGCGCGGGTGCCAGGAGGGTGTTGAGTTCATCGGCCTGCGCGTGTGCGGCGTGCGTGGCGAGGAACGGGCGCGACAGCCGGGTCAGTTCTCGGCGCGCGGCCAGCCATTCGCGCAGCGGCAGGGTGTCGCCGCCATCGCTGACGGCGGTGTCGCCGTCCAGCCGCAGCGCCTCCAGCACACCATCGACGAGCACGGCAGGATTGCGGTGGCGCACGCCCAGTGCGTCGCCGGGCTCGTAGTGCAGGCCGCTGCCTTCCAGCGACAGTTCGATGTGGCGCACGTCCTTGTCGGCCACGCCGTGCTGGCCGAAGCGCGGGCCCTTGAAGTCGCGGCCGCTGATGCGCTGGTTGAGCAGCAGCTCGGCGGGGAAGGGGTGTTCGTGCGTCCAGAGCGCGGCGTGGCCGGGACGCAGCGGCGTCACCGTCGCCAGTGGCGCGGCGCCTGTGGCCGGCGCCCTCAGCAGCTCGCGGGCCTGCGCGAGTGCCTGTTCGCGCCACGGGGTGGCGACGGTGTCGATGTCGAGGTCGGCCAGGCCAGTGGCGAGCAGGCGGCTGCCGCCGAGTTCGGCCAGGCGCGCGTCGAGCCGCGTGGCGATGCCGCAGAAATCGGCGTAGCTGGAGTCGCCCAGGCCGAGCACGGCGTACTTCAGTTCCGGCAGCTTCGGCGCGCGTTTGCCACGCAGGAACTCGACCAGGCCGATGCTGTCGTCCGGCGGATCGCCTTCGCCCTGGGTGCTGATGACGATATAGAGCAGACGCTCGCTGGCCAGTTCGCGCTGCGGGTAGGCATCGGCGCGCAGCAGGCGCACCGACACGCCGGCGCCTTCGGCCTGCTGCGCCAGGGCTTCGGCGGCGCGGCGGGCGTTGCCGGTCTGGCTGCCGTAGACGATGGTCAGGCGCTGCGCGGCCGGGGCGCCGGGCGCCGGGGCGATCGCCTTGGGCGATGCGGCGGCGGAGGCCGTCGGCGCTGCCAACTGCGCCTGCGCCAGTCCGGCGGCATAGCCGGAGACCCACCACAGACTGGCACCGTCCAGGCCGGCCACGGCCTGGGCCAGCAGCGCCCGCCGTTCCTCCGCGAGGGGGATGGGGGCAAGGACAGGCTGGGTGGCGGACATCGGCATGGCCCGTGGGCGCGAGGGGGACGACCGATGGTAGGGAGACGCCGGGACCGCCAGAAAGGACGCATGGTTATGGGCTTATGGCCTGCGCTTATTTCGCCGGCATGCACCCACCGCCGAATACTGCCCGCCCTCCCGGACCCGTTGGCGACGCCCTGCTAGGCTAGCCCGTCCGGACCCACCGTCCCCGCTGCCTGCCTCGATGACTGCCGTACCCCGCCTGTCCCACCTCGACCGCCTTGAAGCGGAAAGCATCCACATCCTGCGCGAGGTCGCCGCCGAATTCCGCAACCCGGTGCTGCTGTACTCGGTGGGCAAGGACAGTTCGGTGCTGCTGCACCTGTTGCTGAAGGCCTTCGCCCCGGCGCGCCCGCCGATCCCGCTGCTGCACGTGGATACGCGCTGGAAGTTCCGCGAGATGATCGCGTTCCGCGACCAGCGCGCCGCCGAGACCGGGGTGGACCTGCGCGTGCACATCAACCCGGACGGCATCGCCCGCGACATCGGCCCGATCAGCCACGGCGCCACCGTCCACACCGACGTGATGAAGACCCAGGGCCTGAAGCAGGCGCTGGACCACTACAAGTTCGATGCGGCCATCGGCGGCGCCCGCCGCGACGAGGAGAAGTCGCGCGCCAAGGAGCGCGTGTTCTCCTTCCGCAACGACAGGCACCGCTGGGACCCGAAGAACCAGCGTCCCGAACTGTGGAACCTCTACAACGCCCGCATCCACACCGGCGAGAGCGTGCGTGTGTTCCCGCTGTCGAACTGGACCGAACTGGACATCTGGCTCTACATCTACCGCGAGCACATCCCGGTGGTGCCGCTGTACTTCGCCGCCGAGCGGCCGGTGGTCGAGCGCGATGGCGCCCTGCTGATGGTCGACGACGAGCGCCTGCCGCTGCGCGAGGGCGAAGTGCCGCAACAGCGCCGCGTCCGCTTCCGCACCCTGGGCTGCTACCCGCTGACCGGCGCGATCGAGTCCGAGGCCGATTCGCTGGAGAAGATCATCGCCGAGATGCTGGTGACCACCAGCTCCGAACGCCAGGGCCGCGTGATCGACCACGATCCCGGCGCATCGATGGAGAAGAAGAAGCTGGAGGGGTATTTCTGATGAAGCCGGGAATCGGGAATCGGGAATCGGGAATGGAAGAGCCGACGGTACGCAAGATGGAGGGTGTGGATGTGGACGCGGGCGCGGTGTCGAAGGCGGACGCTGCCGCCATTCCCCATTCCCCATTCCCCATTCCCGGTGGCAGCGACATCGCCACCTACCTCAAACAACACGAATCCAAGCCGCTGCTGCGCTTCATCACCTGCGGTAGCGTGGACGATGGCAAGAGCACGCTGATCGGGCGCCTGCTGCACGACAGCAAGCGCCTGTTCGACGACCAGCTGGCGGCGCTGGAGAAGGACAGCCGCAAGCACGGCACGCAGGGCGAGCGCATCGATTACGCGCTGCTGCTGGACGGTCTGGCCGCCGAGCGCGAGCAGGGCATCACCATCGACGTGGCCTACCGCTACTTCGACACGGACCAGCGCAAGTTCATCGTCGCCGACTGCCCCGGCCACGAGCAGTACACGCGCAACATGGCCACCGGCGCGTCCACCGCGGACCTGGCGGTGGTGCTGGTGGACGCGCGCAAAGGTCTGCTGACGCAGACCCACCGGCACAGCTACATCGTCTCGCTGCTCGGCATCCGCCACGTGGTGCTGGCGGTGAACAAGATGGACCTGGTCGAGTTCGACGAGGCCGTGTTCGAGCGCATCGCCGCCGATTACCGCGCGCTGGCGCAGCGGCTGGGCATCGCCGAGGTCACCTGCATCCCGCTGTCTGCGCTGGAAGGCGACAACCTGTCCTCGCGGTCCGCGCGCACGCCGTGGTACGCCGGTCCGGCGCTGCTGGAGCACCTGGAACGGGTGCAGGTCGATGCGCAGGACGATGGCGGCGCCCTTCGCCTGCCGGTGCAGTGGGTGAACCGCCCGCACCAGAATTTCCGCGGCTACGCCGGCACCATCGCCGCCGGCGCGGTGAAGCCCGGCGACGAGATCATCGTGCTGCCGTCGGCGCGCCGTTCGCGGGTGACGCAGGTGCTCGGCGCCGATGGCGAGGTCGCTTCGGCCGGTGCGGGGCAGGCGGTGACGCTGACCCTGGCCGACGAGATCGACATCAGCCGTGGCGACGTGATCGCCGCCGGTGGCGATCCGCCGGAAGTGGCCGACCAGTTCGCCGCGCATGTGCTGTGGATGTCCGACGCGCCGCTGCTGCCGGGACGGCCCTATTGGCTGAAGATCGGCGCGCGTACCGTGTCCGCCACGGTCACCGAGATCAAGCACCGCATCGACGTGAACACCCAGGAGCACCTGGCCGCCAAGCGGCTGGAGCTCAACGAGGTCGGCTACTGCAACCTCAGCCTGGACGAGCCCATCGCCTTCGAGGCCTATGCACGCAACCGCGCGCTGGGCGGCTTCATCCTGATCGACCGCTACGACAACACCACCGCCGGCGCCGGCACCCTGGATTTCGCGCTTCGTCGTGCCGGCAACGTGCACTGGCAGCATGTCGATGTCGACAAGGCCGCGCGCGCGCGCCAGAAGGGCCAGGCGCCGAAGGTGCTGTGGTTCACGGGCCTGTCCGGCGCGGGCAAGTCGACCATCGCCAACCTGGTGGACAAGCGCCTGCATGCGCTCGGCTACCACAGCTTCCTGCTGGACGGCGACAACGTGCGCCACGGCCTGAACCGCGACCTGGGTTTCACCGACGAGGATCGCGTGGAGAACATCCGCCGCGTGGCGGAAGTGGCCAGGCTGATGGCCGACGCCGGCCTGATTGTGCTGGTCAGCTTCATCTCGCCATTCCGCGCCGAGCGGCGGATGGCGCGCGAGCGTTTCGCCGACGACGAGTTCGTCGAGGTCTTCGTCGACGTGCCGCTGGCGCTGGCCGAGGCCCGCGATGTGAAGGGCCTGTACCGCAAGGCGCGCGCGGGCCTGATCCCCAATTTCACCGGCATCGATTCGCCGTACGAGGTGCCCGAGCATCCGGAGCTGCACCTGCACGCAGGTGAACAGGCCCCCGAAGCGCTGGCGCTGCAGGTGCTCGCCCACCTGGGCCTGGAGTAGCCGTTCAGCACGGATCCGGCCCGCAAGGGCCATTGGTCATGGCGGGCGGTGTGCACCGTCCGCCCTTTGGCGCGTTTACGGCACGTGCCGCCGCATCCGTGACACTGCGTGTCCCGTAGGGTCGGTAAACTCCTCGAATAATGATGATTACGGGACCCTCCATGCTCAGCCGATCCGTCCTCCGCGCGCTCGCGGTCGCCCTGCCCCTGCTGATGCTCGCCGGCTGCGGCGACGACGAGGCGCAGGCGAAGGCCAACGGCGGGCCGGCGGAGCGGCCGATTCCGGTGACCACCCAGCAGATCCAGCTCACCGCCTGGAACGACACCCTGCAGGCGCTGGGTACGGCCAAGGCGCGCGAATCCGTCACCCTGACCGCGAAGGTCAGCGAGATCGTGCAGGACGTGCACTTCGAGAGCGGGCAGCAGGTGGGTGCCGGCCAGAAGCTGGTCACCCTGAAGGGCGATGCCGCGCAGGCCACGCTGGTCCAGGCCGAGGCGACCTACGCCGAAGCCGAGCGGCTTTACCGCCGGCAGAAGGAACTGGCCGACCAGCAGCTGATCGCGCGCTCGCAACTCGATACCCAGCTCGCCCTTCGCGACGCCGCCGCCGCGCGCGTGCGCCAGGCGCGCGCCGACATCGGCGACCGCAGCGTACGCGCGCCGTTCGCCGGCGTGCTGGGCATCCGCCAGGTCAGCCCCGGTTCGCTGATCACCGCCAACAGCACCATCGCCACGCTCGACGACATCTCGCGCATGTATGTGGACTTCCAGGTGCCGGAAGCGGCGCTGGCCTCGGTCGAGGCCGGCAACGCCGTGACCGCGACTGCCGCCGCCTATCCGGGCGAGTCGTTCGAGGGGCAGGTGGAAACCATCGAGGCGCGCATCGACGCCAACACCCGCGCGGTGACCGTGCGCGCGGTGTTCCCGAACGAGGCACGCAAGCTGCGCCCCGGCATGCTGCTGGACGTGCGCCTGTTCCGCCCCGAGCGGCAGGCGCTGGTGATCCCGGAGATCGCGGTGGTGCAGGTGGGTCGCGACTCCTTCGTCTATCGGGTCAAGGCGGACGGCAGCGTCGAACAGGCGCCGGTGACCGCCGGCGTGCGCCGCGACGGGAAGGTCGAAATCCTCAAGGGCGTCGCCGCCGGCGACCGCATCGTCATTGACGGCACCGGCAAGCTGCGTCCGGGCGTGAAGGTGGCCGATGCCGCGCCCGCCGCGCCGGCGAAGCAGGACGCGCCCGCGGCCGACGGCCAGGGCTGAGCGCCATGAAGCTCTCCGACCTGTCGATCAAGCGCCCCGTCTTCGCGGTGGTGGTCAGCCTGCTGCTGGTGGTGCTGGGCGTGATGTCGTTCCTGCGCCTGACCCTGCGCGAGCTGCCCAACATCGACCCGCCCATCGTGTCGGTGGAGGTGAACTACCCGGGCGCCTCGGCCGCCGTCGTCGAGACGCGCGTCACCCAGATCCTCGAAGACGGCCTGTCCGGCATCGAGGGCATCAAGACCATCCAGTCCAGCAGCCGCAACGGCCGCTCCGACGTCACCATCGAGTTCAACCTCAGCCGCGATATCGAGGCCGCCGCCAACGACGTGCGCGACCGCGTCAGCCGGGTGATGGACCGCATGCCCGACGAGGCCGATCCGCCGGAGATCTCCAAGGTCGAAGCCGACGCCGACGTCATCATCTGGTTGAACATGCGCTCCACCGTGATGGACACGATGGAGCTGACCGACTACGCCGACCGCTACGTGCTGGACCGGCTGTCCTCGCTCGACGGCGTGGCCCGCGTGCAGCTGGGTGGCGGCCAACGCTACGCCATGCGCATCTGGCTGGACCGCGAGGCGATGGCCGCGCGCGGCGTCACCACCAGCGATGTCGAGACCGCGCTGCGGGCGCAGAACGTGGAACTGCCGGCCGGCCGCATCGAATCCGCCACCCGCGACTTCACCCTGCGCGTCGAGCGCGGCTACCAGCGGCCGGAACAGTTCTCGCAGCTGCCGCTGCGCAAGGGCGCCGACGGTTACGTGGTACGGCTTGGCGACGTGGCCAAGGTGGAGCTGGGTGCCGAGGAGCGTCGCTCCTATCTGCGCAGCAACGCCGTGCCGAACGTCGGCCTGGGCATCGTGCGTACCTCCACCGCCAACGCCTTGGACGTGGCGCGCGCGGCACGTGCCGAAGCGGAGGTCATCCAGCAGACGCTGCCGGAAGGTACCGAGATCTTCATCGCCTACGACAGCACCACCTTCATCGAAGCCTCCATCGAGCGCGTGTACTGGACGCTGGGTGAGGCGATGGTGCTGGTGTTCCTGGTCATCTGGCTGTTCCTGGGCAGCCTGCGCGCGGCGCTGATTCCCGCAGTGACGGTACCGGTCTGCCTGATCGCGTCTTTCATCGCGCTGTACGCCTTCGGCTTCTCGATCAACCTGCTCACGCTGCTGGCGCTGGTGCTCTGCATCGGCCTAGTGGTGGACGACGCCATCGTGGTGCTGGAGAACGTGCAGCGGCGCGCCGACCTGGGCGAGCCATCGCTGGTGGCGGCGCGGCGCGGCACCTCACAGGTGGCGTTCGCGGTGATCGCCACCACGGCGGTGCTGGTGGCGGTGTTCCTGCCTGTGGGTTTCATGGAAGGCAACACCGGACGCCTGTTCCGTGAGCTCTCCGTCGCCCTCGCGGCGGCGGTGGCGATCTCCGCGTTCGTCGCGCTGACGCTGACGCCGATGATGTCGTCCAAGCTGGTGCGGCCGCATACCGAGCCGCGCGGACTCAATGCGTGGACCAACCGCACGCTGACCCGCGTCAGCAACGGATACGCCCGGCATGTCGAACGGCTGGTGGCCCTGTCGGGCAAGCGCATCCTCGGCATGCTGTTCGCGGCGATGGCCATCTGCGGCATCGCCATCGTCGCGCTGGGTCTGCGCGTTCCCAGCGAACTGGCGCCGCCCGAGGATCGCGGGCGCTTCTTCGTGATGGTCGACGGCCCGGAGGGGGCCGGCTTCGATTACATGGTCGGCCAGATGCAGCAGGTCGAGAAGATCGTCATGGCGCAGGTGGGCGAGGACAAGCCCGTCGACCGCGCCAACTCGCGCACGCCGCGCGGCTTTGGCGGCAGCGAGGACATGCACACCGGTCAGGTGATCGTGTTCCTGCACGACTGGCACGAGCGCGACGTCGCCACCGACGACGTGGTGGCGCAGCTGCGCGGCGAGCTGGCCAAGCTGCCCGGGGTGCAGGCGCGCGCCAATGTCCCCGGTGGCCTGGTAGGCAGCCGCGGCCAGCGTTACCAGCTGGTGCTCGGCGGCCCGGACTACGCCGAACTGGCGCAGTGGCGCGACCGCATCCTGCAACGGCTGGAATCCAATCCCGGCATCCAGGACCCGGATTCGGACTACAAGGAAACGCGCCCGCAGATGCGCGTGAACATCGATCGCGACCGCGCCGCCGACCTCGGCGTGTCGGTGCAGGAGATCGGCCGCACGCTGGAGACGATGATGGGGTCGCGCCAGGTGACCACCTACGTGGACAGCGGCGAGGAATACGACGTCATGCTGCAGGCCGGCCGCGAGCGTCGCGCCAATCCCGAGGACCTGGCGAACACCTACGTGCGCGGCGGCAATGGCGCGCTGATCCCGCTGTCCAACCTGGTGACACTGAGCGAGATCGCCGAGCCCGGCAGCCTCAACCGCTTCAATCGCCTGCGCGCGATCACCATCAGTGCCGGCCTGGCGCCGGGCTACAGCATGGGCGAAGCGCTGGAGTGGACGCGGCAGGTGGTGGCGGAGGAATTGCCGGACTACGCGCAGATCGACTGGAAAGGCGAGTCGCGCGAGTACCAGGAAGCCGGCGGCGCCATTCTGCTGACCTTCACGCTGGCGTTGCTGATCGTCTACCTGGTGCTGGCGGCGCAGTTCGAGAGCTTCATCCATCCGCTGATCATCATGCTGACGGTGCCGCTGGCGGTGCTGGGGGCATTGATCGGCCTGTGGGTCACCGGCGGCACGCTCAACCTCTTCAGCCAGATCGGCATCGTCATGCTGATCGGCCTGGCGGCGAAGAACGGCATCCTGATCGTCGAATTCGCCAACCAGCTGCGCGATGACGGCGCCAGCGTCGGCCAGGCCATCGCCGAGTCCGCCCGCGTACGCCTGCGCCCGATCCTGATGACCTCCGTGGCCACCGTGATGGGCGCGGTGCCGCTGGTGCTGGCAGGCGGTCCGGGGTCGGCCAGCCGCGCGACCATCGGCATCGTGGTGATCTTCGGCGTGACTTTCTCCACGCTGCTGTCGCTGTACGTGGTGCCGGCGTTCTACGCGTTGCTGGCCCCGTTCACGCGCTCGCCGGACGCGGTGGCGCACGAACTGGGCAAGCTGGAGGCGGAGACGCCGTCCGTGGGTGGCCATGGCTGAGCCCGGCGCACGCCCGCATGCCGGCGTGCGCATCGAGGGCGAGGGATTCCTGCTGCGCGCCTGGCGGCAGGATGACCTGGCGTCGCTGCTGCAGCATGCGGATGATCCGCAGGTGCCGCGCGGCCTGAGCGACCGCTTCCCGCATCCCTACACGCGCGCCGATGGCGAAGCCTTCCTGGCTGGCCGCGTGGTGGACTTCGCACATCCCGTGTTCGCCATCGACATCGACGGCGAGGCCTGCGGCGGCATCGCCGCACGCCCCCATGTGGGCGAGAAAGCGCACAGCGCCGAACTCGGCTACTGGCTCGGCCGGCGTCACTGGGGCTGCGGCTACATGACGCGCGTGGTCGCGGCCTATCTGGACTGGGTGGTTCCCGCACTGGGGCTGGTCAGGATCGAGGCCAACGTGCTGGATACCAATCCGGCCTCGGCGCGGGTGCTGGAGAAGAACGGATTCGTCGAGGAAGGCTGCCGGCGCAGCGCCCTCCGCAAGCCGGACGGACTGCACGACCTGAGGCTGTTCGGCCGCGTCCGGGTGGGCTGAAACGTCCGCAGGGACTGCGCAGCGGCGCGTGTTGCGGTTATCTTGCAGGGACCCGGTGGCGCCCTGCGCCGCCTTCCCGTATCCCGCGCACGCACGAACGAACGGAGACGCATCCCCGTGGAAGCCTTTTTCAACTGGTTGAACGGCATCATCTGGAGCAACGCGCTGATCGCGCTGTGCCTGGGTGCCGGCCTGTGGTTCACCCTCCGCACCCGCGTGATGCAGGTGCGCGGCTTCGCCGAGATGTGCCGGCTGACGGTGACCGGGCAGAAATCCGACGCGGGCGTGTCCTCGTTCCAGGCCCTGGCCATCTCGATGGCCGGCCGCATGGGCATCGGCAACATCGCCGGCGTCGCCACCGCGATCGCCTACGGCGGTCCCGGCGCGGTGTTCTGGATGTGGGTGATGGGCTTCCTCGGCGCGTCCACGTCGTACATCGAGTGCACGCTGGCCCAGATCTACAAGGAAAAGGATGCCGAAGGGCGTTACCGCGGCGGTCCGGCCTACTACATCGAAAAGGCGATGGGCCTGAAGTGGTATGCGGTGACGTTCGCCGTGGCCACCGTCATCGCCACCGGCCTGCTGCTGCCGGGCGTGCAGGCCAACGCCATCGCCGACAGTGCCAGCACGGTGCTGTGCGGCCTGGGCAACTGCGAGGTGGCCGGCGGCGCGGGAGCGCTGAAGCTGTGGATCGGCCTGGGCGTGGCGGCGCTGCTGGCGCTGATCATCTTCGGTGGCATCAAGCGCATCGCCACGTTCGCTGAAATCGTGGTGCCGTTCATGGCGCTGGCCTTCATCCTGATGGCGGTGACGGTGATGATCGTCAATGCCGACAAGGTGCCGGCGATGTTCTCCGACATCTTCAGCAGCGCGTTCGGCGCGCATGCGGCGTTCGGCGCGATCCTCGGCCAGGCCATCGCCTGGGGCGTGAAGCGCGGCATCTACGCCAACGAGGCCGGCCAGGGCACCGGCCCGCACGCGGCCGCCGCCGCCGAGGTCTCGCACCCGGCCAAGCAGGGCTATGTGCAGGCCTTCGCCATCTACTTCGACACCATGCTGGTGTGCACCTCCACGGCGTTCCTGGTGTTGTCCACCGGCATGTACAACACGTTCCGCACTGTCACCGAGAACGGCGTGCAGAAGCTGGAGGCGATCGTCACCGGCGTCCCCGGGCTGCAGCCGTCCGAGGGCGCGCTGTACACCCAGGCCGCCGTGGAATCGGTGCTGCCGGGCGGCGGCGCGATCTTCGTGGCGGTGGCGCTGTTCTTCTTCGCCTTCACCACCATCATGGCCTACTACTACATGGCCGAAACCAACCTGACCTACCTTGCCGGCGTGAAGAAGACGCATCCGCTGGCGACCTTGCTGCTGCGGCTGGGCATCATCGGCATGGTGGTGTTCGGCGCGTACCACAACGCGGCGATGGCCTGGACGCTGGGCGATATCGGCGTGGGCGTGATGGCGTGGTTGAACGTCATCGCCATCCTGATCCTGCAGAAGCCGGCGCTGATCGCGCTGCGCGACTACGAGCGGCAGAAGAAGCTGGGCCTGGACCCGACCTTCGATCCGGACGCGCTGGGCATCCGCAACGCCGATTTCTGGAAGACGAAGGCCTGACGTGAGCAATCCCTGGAACACGCGGCCGCCGCGCCCGCCCGGCTCACCGCCGGAGCGGCGCCGTCCACCGCGCGCGCAGGAGGATCATCGTCCTGCACATGCGGCCGTCCCGCGGGAAGAGCGGGCCGCCGGCGCCTCGCGCAGCGAACTGCGCATGTACGGCCTGAATGCCGTGCACGCGGTGTTCGCGCGTCGGCCCGAGGCCATCCGCAAGGTCTACCTGCTCGAGTCGCGCATTCCCGCGCTGAAGCCGTTGCTGGCGTGGTGCGTGAAGCAGCGCGTCGGCTATCGCGTGGTGGAAGAAGGCGACCTCGATCGGCTGGCCGCCAGCACGCACCACGAAGGCGTGGTCGCCGACGTGGTGAAAGCCGAGCCGGTACCGATGGGCGACTGGCTGCGGGCATTGCCGGCAGGCCAGCCGCTGGCGGCGCTGTGGCTGGATGGCGTGGGCAATCCGCACAACTTCGGCGCCATCCTGCGTTCGGCCGCGCATTTCGGCGTGGCCGGCATCCTGCTGCCGCGCGACTCCACGCTGGCGCTGTCTGGCGCGGCGGCGCGCGTGGCCGAAGGCGGCGCCGAGCAGGTCCCGCTGGTGCGCATGGGGCAGGCCGACAATGCGGCCGCCCAGCTGCGCAACGCGGGGTTCTCGCTCGCCGCCACCCTCGCGCGCGGTGGCGACGACCTGTTCGCCGCCGCGCTGCCGCAGCGGATGGTCTACGTGATGGGCGCCGAAGGCGAGGGCATGGATGCGCGCCTGGCCGAGGCCTGCGACCTGCGCCTGTCGATTCCCGGCAGCGGTGCGGTCGAAAGCCTCAACGTCGCCGCCGCGACGGCGGTGTTCCTGGCGCAGTGGAAGCAGCGTCTGTAGAGCGGAGCTTGCTCCGCTGCTCCTGGGCCCGCTGCTGGACCCCGCTGGTCCCTGTAGGAGTGCCCCAAGGGCGCGATGCCTTTCGGTCGGTCACCTGAAACGCATCGCGGGCATGGCCCGCTCCTACAAAGGCAGGCAACTGGCTGGGCAGGATCGCAATGCCTATTCCTTCAGCCGACTGCCGAAGTCGCCCTCGGCTTCCGCTGCCAGGTACGCGAACACGGTATACGCGGCGACGTTCTGCGCCAGCGCGGCGGGATCGATCTTGTTCAGCGTGTCATCGGCGTTGTGGTGCAGGTCAAAGTAGTCGCTGCCGTCCTGCGCCAGCCACGCCCACGCCATGCCCTTGGCCGCGAACGGACTGATGTCCGGGCCTGCGCTGCCCTTGCCCGGTGCGTACTCGATGCCCAGCGGCGCCAGCGCCTGCGCGATCTGCTCGGTGGCCTTGCGCGCGTGCTCCGGCGCGCCGGTATTGAACGCGTAGATGCGGCCCGCGCCGAAGTCGCTTTCGGCAGCGATCTGGTGGCGGCTGATGTCGGCCAGGTGCTTCTCGGCATACGCCTTGCCGCCGTACAGGCCCTGCTCCTCGTTGGCGAAGGCGATCACGCGGATCGTGCGCTTCGGTGCCTGCTTCAGTTTCCCGATCAGATGGCCGGCGGCCATGGTGATGCCGATGCCGGCGCCATCGTCGATCGCGCCGGTGCCCAGGTCCCACGAATCCAGATGCCCGCCGATCACCACGACCTCCTTCGGCAGGCTGCGCCCGGTGATCTCGCCGATCACGTTGTGCGAGGTGTACTCGCCCTCCCAGCCGCAGTCCAGCGCCAGCGACACGCGCACCGGGCCACGCTGCAGCAGGCGCGCCAGCTGGTCGGCGTCGGGGATGGTCAGCGACGCGGACGGCACCGGCGTGAGGCCCTCATCGAAACGGGTGATGCCGGTATGCGCGACACGGTGGTTGTCGGTACCGGCCGAGCGCATGAGAAAGGCGATGGCGCCCTTGCGGATCGCCGCCGACGGCCCCTTCGAGCGGATCGCGCCGCCATTGCGATAGTCGCTGCCGTCGCGCGCGGCCTTCATCTGGTAATCGACGAAGGCGATCTTCCCGGCCAGCGCGCCATCCGGCGCCGCTTCCAGCGCCGCGAGGTCGGCGAAGCGGACGATCTCCGCCTCCACGGTGCCGGCAGGGCTGCCGCCCAGCGCGGTGACCGTCAGCGGTTGCGCATGCGCGCCGAGAATCGCGGCGCGCTCGCTGCGGCGCACCCACTTCGGGAAGGTCACCGGCTCCAGCCAGACCTTGTCGAAACCGAGCGCCTTGAACTTCGCCTGCGCCCACGCCACCGCCTTCGCATCGGCCTCGCTGCCGGCCAGGCGCGGACCGATCTCGGTGGTCAGCGATTCGACCACCTTCCAGCCGGTGTCGTCAGCCAGCGCCTGTTCGCGCAGGGTGGCGGCGGTGGCCAGGGCGGCGTCCGGAATGCGCGTCTCGCGCTCGGCGGCCAGGGCGGGAACGGCGAGGGTCAGGGCGAGCAACAGCGGAGCAAGGCGCATGGCATATCCCGGAAAAACGAAGGCCACGAGCTTAGCAGCCCGTGGCCTCGTGGTTCCTTTGCCGGTGTTGCCGGTTCGGAATGCAGCGTCCGCTTACTTCTTCAGCGCATCGCGGATTTCGCGCAGCAGCGCGATGTCTTCCGGCGTGGCGGCTTCCGGTGCCGGCGCGCGCACGCGGTTGTAGGCCTTCAGGAACAGGAAGATCACGAAGGCGATGATCAGGAAGTCGATCGCCGTCTGCAGGAAGGCACCGTACTTCAGCAGCAGCGCGGGCACGATTTCCTTGCCGGTGGCGTCCACTTCGGCGGCACGCAGCGTCACCGCCAGGTCGCTGAACTTCACGCCGCCCATCATCAGGCCCACCAGCGGCATCACGATGCCGTCCACCAGGCTGCTGACGATCTTGCCGAAAGCCGCGCCGATCACCACACCGACGGCCAGGTCGACCACGTTGCCGCGCGAAACGAACTCCTTGAACTCGCTGATCATGCCCATGCTGATGTCTCCTCCACGAAGTCGCCGACACATCGGCGGGGCAGACTATACCTGCTGCCTTGCCGCTCCGTCTTCCGGATCGGGTGTGGGATCCGCCGGATCGTCGCACTCCCTCGATGCATCGCTGTAGGAGCGCCCCATGGGCGCGATGCCTCTTGGTCTGCGACCAGAAAAGCATCGCGCCCATGGGGCGCTCCTACAAGACCGTGAGAGGGTCGGGACAGGGATGGTGGTGATCAGGCGACGATGCGGCCGCGAAGCTCGACCACGCCATCCAGCGAGGCGATGAAGGTGTCGCCCGGCACCAGCGCGGCCACGCCCGCGGGGGTACCCATGAAGACCAGATCGCCGGCTTTCAGTGCATAGAGCGTCGACAGCTCGTGCAGGATGTCGGGCACGTCCCAGATCAGGTCGTGCAGCGATCCGTGCTGGCGGGTTTCGCCGTTCACGCGCAGGGTCAGGGTGCGGTCCTCCAGCGTGCCGACCTCGGCAACGGGAACCAGTTCGCTCACCGGCGCGGAATGATCGAAGCCCTTGCCCGTGTCCCAGGGCAGGCCCTTGGCCTTCGCGGCCGCCTGCAGGTCGCGGCGCGTGAGGTCCAGGCCGATGCCGTAGGCCGCCACGAGCGCCGGCGCATCCTCGCGCGCGAGCGGACCGGCGGGTGCGTCGGCGCCGAGCGCCACGACCAGTTCCACTTCATGGTGAAGATCGTGCGTACCGGGCGGATAGGGCACGTCCGCGCCACCGGTGACGATGGCATCGGCGGGCTTGTGGAAGAACACCGGGGTGCCGCGCTCGGCCTTCGAGGCCGGTGCGGCCGCGCCCATTTCACGCGCGTGGTCGGCGAAGTTGCGGCCGACGCAGAAGATGCGTCGCACCGGGAACGTACCACCACCGCGGACGGGTACGCGCGGTACCGGCGGGGCAGGAATGATGTCGGTCATGGCGGCCATGCAGGAGAGAAGCGGCCGCAGAGTGTAGGGGCAACGGGGTGCCCCGCGGGCACAGGGTCAGCGCGGCTGCGGCAGTACCTGCTTGCGCACCACGTGGTATTCGGCATCCACCACGCGTGCGTCGCGGGCCTGCGGCTTGCCGCGCTGGCGCACCAGCTTGTACACCACACCGGCCGCGATCATCGCGGCCCCGACGAAGACGCTGAAGAACACCAGCACGCCCAGCAACACCACGCCCAGCAGGCCCAGGCCGACCCGCAGCAGCGGATGGCGCGGCTTGCGCGGCGCGAAGACATGGCGGAAGGCGTTGAACTGGAAATGGCGTGCGTACATGGTGGGGCGTCGTGACAGAATGCGGCGGGGGCCGGTACAGGGCAGTATCGGATGACAGTCAGATGACCGTGTGAGGACTTCGTTAAGCGATATGCGACTGAGCGCACTGAATGACATCGCCGATGGCGGGTTCGCCGAGGTTGAAGCCTCGATCGGCGACGATGCCGAGTCGTTGATCCTGTATCGCAATGGCGAGCACGTCCGTGCGTGGCTGAACGTCTGCCCGCATGCCGGTCGCCGTCTCGACTGGGCGCCCGGCCAGTTCCTCAAGAGCAAGGACGGCCATCTGGTCTGCGCCGCGCACGGCGCTTCGTTCGAACTGCTGCGCGGTGATTGCGTCGCCGGTCCGTGCCGCGGCGATGCCTTGCGCGCCGTCGCCGTGCAGGTGCGCGACGGCGAGGTTTGGCTGGACTGAGCGCCGGGGAGGGCGTCAGTCGACGCCCTGGGTGATCACGCAGTGCCAGCCCGTGCGATAGGTCTCGTAGCCGGGAGAAGCGGCGTGCGCCACGCATTGGGTGCGTCCGTCGATGACCAGATCGGCCGCCGCGCGCGGCTGGGCGAACAAGTCCGCCCGGCCGGGGAAGTCCAGTCGCGTCGATGCGGCGTCTGCACCCAGCGTGTCGGCCAGCACGTGGCCCTGCCCATCGACGATGCAGACCCGGCTGCGGCGCCATTCCGCTTCCGACAGGGGCGTGCGCGCCACGATGGTCTGCGCCAGCGCGTCCCAGCGGAACACGATGCCCAGCACGCCCAGCGGGCGTCCGGTCACGCGGCCGCCGTCGCGCACCGTGCAGGCGTACACCAGCACGCGCTCGCCGCCGGCCAGCGGGCTGGCGTGCATCGACTGGAAGCCGAACTCCTCTCCGCTGGCCGTGGCCATGGCGGACTGGAACCACGGCTGCTGCGCCACCGACTGACCCACCGACCGGTACTGGCGCGGCCGCCCGTTGGCGATGACGGTGCCCTGCAGGTCGACGAGCACCAGGTCGAAGTAGACCGTGTACGAATCCAGTATCTGGCCGAGCCGCTGGCTGGCATGGGCCACGGCCGCCGGTTGCGGGTCCTGTGCGGCCGCCACCATCGCGGTATCGGTGGCCCACCAGCGCACGTCGCAGCTGCGCTCGTACAGGTTGCGGTCGATCAGGTCGATGTTCGCCAGCGCCAGGTCGGTCAGGCGCGTGCGGCGCACGTCGGTCTGCAACTGCTCCAGCCGTTCGCGCAGATCGGTGCTGGTGCGGCCGGCCATGCGGTCGATCTCCTGCGCGGTGTCGCTGACCCGGCGCGAGAGCGTATCCATCTCCTCGGCGATCACCCCGAAGCTGCGGCCGGCGGTGCCGATGCGGACCGCTTCGATGCGCGCGTTCATCGAAATGATGCGGGTGATGCGGTTGATCTCGTCGATCTTCTGCAGCGACTGCCGCAACTGCTTCAGCAGCGAGTCCGACAGCCCGGACACGGACTGGATGTGGTCATCGATACCGGCGTCGGACACGGAGGCGACAGCGCATGCGTTCATGGAACTCCTTGGGGCGAGGGGGGCGGGACCGTGACGTGCCGGTGGGTGGCCGCGTGAAGTCGGTCCCGCTATCCAGGCGCTATCGGCGCGCTGACGGGGCGCTTTAATCGGCACCGTCGCGGTGCGGCCACTCCCCGTGATGGGGCGAAGGTGGCCGCGCGTTGGACGCAAACCCCGGGCATGTCTAGAATCCGCGCACCATCGACGGGGGAGCGGCATGGGCGACGCGAGCACCTGCATCAACTGCGGCCGCGCCGTTGTCGATCCCGACCAGACGTTCTGTCCCGCCTGCGGCCAGCCCACGCCGCCGCATCGCATCGACTGGCATTTCCTCGGCCATGAGCTGGAGCACAGCGTGCTCCACATGGATCGGGGCATCCTGTACTCGCTGAAGGAACTGATGCTGCGTCCGGGGCATCTGATGCGCAGTTACCTGGAAGGGCGGCGCGCGAAACAGGTCAAGCCATTGCTGTTGATCATGATCACGGCGGCGGTCGTGGTGCTGCTGAGCAAGTACCTGGCCGGAGGCGATGTGCTGGGCGGCATGATGGTGGGCGGATCGGTCGATACGGCCGCGCCGGCGACGGCGCTGGAGGCGACCTCGCGTTCGATCGGGTACTGGATGAACGCTTATTTCGCGGCGTTCACGCTGCTGCTGTTGCCGTTCGAGGCCGCCGCCTTCCGGCTGTCCTTCCATCGTGTGGGCGGGCTGAACTATCCGGAGTGGCTGGTGATCACCGCATTCCTGACCGTCCAGACCTTCGTGTTCTGGTCGATCGCAATGTTGCTGCAGCGCTGGGTTCCCCAGGCGCCGGCGTGGTCGGTGCTGGTGTCGACGCTCTATGGCGTCTTTTCGCTGGTGCAACTCTTCCGGCCGTATGCGCGCTGGAAGTCGTTGCTGCGTGGGCTTCTGGGCTATGGCCTCTTCTTCGCGTCGACGCAGGTGATCGTGGCGATGCTGGTGGCCGTGGTGATGGCGACGTCGGCCGCGCGGTAGCGCGTTGTCTGCGGCTGCGGGTGGGATGCAACAGCCGCAGGCCCTGGCCTGTGGGCCTTGCAAGAAAAAGCCCGCCGATCGGCGGGCTTTTTCGCGTAACTCAACCTGCAGGCGTCACTTCAGCGCCTTGAACCGCAAGCGGTGCGGACGCGCGCCTTCTTCGCCCAGGCGGCGCTTCTTGTCTTCCTCGTACTCGCGGTAGTTGCCCTGGAAGAACTCCACGTGCGAGTCGCCCTCGAAGGCGAGGATGTGCGTGGCGATGCGGTCCAGGAACCAGCGGTCGTGCGAAATGACGAAGGTGTTGCCGGGGAACTCCAGCAGCGCGTCTTCCAGCGCGCGCAGGGTTTCGATGTCCAGGTCGTTGGACGGTTCGTCGAGCAGCAGCACGTTGCCGCCCTGCAGCAGCGTCTTGGCCATATGCAGGCGGCCGCGTTCGCCGCCGGACAGGGAGCCCACCAGCTTCTGCTGGTCCTGGCCCTTGAAGTTGAAGCGGCCGATGTAGGCGCGCGACTGGATCTCGACGCCATTGATGTTGAGGATGTCCAGGCCGCCGGAAATCTCCTGGAAGACGTTGTGGTTGCCTTCCAGCTTCTCGCGGCTCTGGTCCACGTACGCCAACTGCACGGTCGGACCGGTGGTGATGGTGCCGGAATCCGGCTTTTCCTGGCCGGTGATCATCTTGAACAGCGTCGACTTGCCCGCGCCGTTGGGGCCGATGATGCCGACGATGGCGCCGCCCGGGACCAGGAAGCTGAGGTTGTCGATCAGCAGGCGGTCGCCGAACTTCTTCGAGACGTTCTTGAACTCGATGACGTTGTTGCCCAGGCGCTCACCCGGCGGAATGAAGATCTCGTTGGTCTCGTTGCGGCGCTGGTAGTCGACCGACTGCAGCTCTTCCAGGCGCGCCAGGCGGGCCTTGCCCTTGGAGCGGCCGCCCTTGGCGTTCTGGCGCGACCATTCCAGTTCCTTCTGGATCGCCTTCTGGCGGGCCTTTTCCTGATTGTCTTCCTGCTTCAGGCGCTCGTCCTTCTGCACCAGCCAGTCGGTGTAGTTGCCCTTCCACGGAATGCCGCGGCCGCGGTCGAGTTCGAGGATCCACTCGGCGGCGTTGTCCAGGAAGTAGCGGTCATGGGTGACCGCCACCACGGTGCCGGTGTAGCGGGCGAGGAACTGTTCCAGCCACTCGACGGATTCGGCGTCCAGGTGGTTGGTCGGTTCGTCGAGCAGCAGCATGTCCGGCTTCTGCAGCAGCAGGCGGCACAGCGCCACGCGGCGCTTCTCGCCGCCGGACAGCTTGCCGACGATGGCGTCCCACGGCGGCAGGCGCAGTGCATCGGCGGCCACGTCCAGCTGGTTTTCCAGCGTGTGGGCATCGCCGGCGGCGAGGATGGCCTCAAGGCGCTCCTGTTCCTTGGCCAGTGCGTCGAAGTCGGCGCCTTCCTCGGCATAGGCGGCATACACCGCTTCCAGCGCGGCCTGCGCCTGCAGCACGTCGCCCACGCCTTCCTCGACGGCTTGGCGGACGGTGTGTTCGGGATTCAGTTCCGGCTCCTGCGCCAGGTAACCGACCTTGATGCCGGGCTGCGGGCGGGCTTCGCCCTCGAAATCCTTGTCCACGCCGGCCATGATCTTCAGCACCGTGGACTTGCCGGCGCCGTTCAGGCCCAGCAGGCCGATCTTCGCGCCCGGATAGAAGGACAGCGAGATGTCCTTGATGATCTGCCGCTTGGGCGGGACCACCTTGCTGACCCGGTTCATGGTGTAGATGTATTGCGAGGACATGCAGGCTCCGATACGCAGGCCCCGGCGCCCTGCCGGGCAGCGGCGGGCGGGGAGGCAAAGGGGAAGGCGGCGATTATAGCGGCTCGTACCCGGCCAACCGGCGGCTGAATACATTTCGTCAACGCGTCGTTGACATGGCCGTAACCGTTTTCCAGCCGGAATCGGTTCAGATGTGATCGGCATGATGGACTCACGTGCCACCCAGAGGGGTTTCCATGAACACCAAGCGCCTTTTCCAGACCATGGCCTGTGCCGTCCTGGCCTTCGCCGTCACCGCTCCCGTGCTGGCACGCGATGACCGCGGCCACGACCGCGGCCGTTCGCACCACTACGACCGCCGTGATGACCGGCGGGATGATCGCCGCGACTGGCGTGAAGACCGTCGCGATGATCGTCGCGACTATCGCGATCAGCGCCAGGCTTACCGCCATGGCTACCATCAGGGTCGCCGCGACGACCGCCGTTACGACGATCGCCGCTATTACGCGCCGCCGCGCGTGGTCTATCGCCCTGCTCCCGGCTACCACCGCTGGGCCAAGGGCCAGCGCTACCGCGATTACTACCGCGGCCCGGTCTACGTGGTGAACGACTACAACCGTTACCACGTGCGCCATCCGCCCCGCGGTTACCACTGGGTGCGGGACGACCGCGGCAACCTGCTGATGGTCGCGATCGCCACCGGCATCATCGCCGACCTGCTGCTGCACCACTGAGCCGGCCGGCCCGATGTCCCCGAAAAGCGCGCTCCGGCGCGCTTTTCCTTTTCCGGGGCAGGGTGGCCGGGGGCCGGGCGAGCTACAATCGGCCATCCCGCCCGCACTAGCCCCGGAGACCCGATGTTCCCGCGCGACGCCCGCATCGAAACCTACGATCCCGAACTGGCCCAGGCCATCGCCCACGAGGCGCGCCGGCAGGAGGATCACGTCGAGCTGATCGCCAGCGAGAACTACGCCAGCCCGCGCGTGCTGGAAGCCCAGGGCAGCGTGCTGACCAACAAGTACGCCGAGGGTTACCCGCACAAGCGCTACTACGGCGGCTGCGAGTACGTGGATATCGCCGAGCAGCTGGCGATCGACCGCGTGAAGCAGCTGTTCGGTGCCGACTACGCCAACGTGCAGCCGCACTCCGGCTCGCAGGCCAACCAGGCCGTGTACTTCGCCCTGCTGAATCCCGGCGACACCCTCCTGGGCATGAGCCTGGCGCACGGCGGCCACCTGACCCACGGCGCCAAGGTCAACGCCTCGGGCAAGCTGTTCAACGCCGTGCAGTACGGTGTCAACGACCAGGGCTTGATCGACTACGACGAAGTCGAGCGCCTGGCCGTGGAGCACAAGCCGAAGATGGTCGTGGCCGGCTTCTCTGCCTACTCGCAGGTCGTCGACTGGGCGCGTTTCCGCGCCATCGCCGACAAGGTCGGCGCCTACCTGTTCGTCGACATGGCGCACGTGGCCGGCCTGGTCGCGGCCGGTGTGTACCCGAACCCGCTGCCGCACGCCCACGTGGTCACCTCGACCACCCACAAGACGCTGCGCGGCCCGCGTGGCGGCATCATCCTGGCCAAGGGCGCCGGCGAGGAGATCGAGAAGAAGCTGCAGAGCATCGTCTTCCCGGGTATCCAGGGCGGTCCGCTGATGCACGTCATCGCCGCCAAGGCGGTGGCCTTCAAGGAAGCGCTGGAGCCGGAGTTCAAGACCTACCAGGCGCAGGTGGTGAAGAACGCGCAGGCGATGGCGAAGACGATCATCGCGCGCGGTTACAAGATCGTCTCCGGCGGCACCGAGAACCACCTGATGCTGGTCGACATGATCGGCAAGGACGTCAGTGGCAAGGACGCGGAAGAAGCGCTGGGCAAGGCGCACATCACCGTCAACAAGAACTCCGTGCCGAACGATCCGCGCAAGCCCTTCGTGACCTCCGGCCTGCGCATCGGCACCCCCGCCGTGACCACGCGCGGCTACGGCGAGCAGGACTGCATCGACCTGGCCAACTGGATGTGCGACGTGCTGGATGCGCCGACCGACGAGTCCGTGCTGGCGAAGGTGCGCGACAACGTCACCGCGCAGTGCCGGAAGTATCCGGTTTACGGCTGATTGATGCGGGAACCGTAAACGGGGAACAGGGAATGACGGTTCAGGATGAGCCGATAGCACACAGGGAGGTGGAATATGGCGACGGATTTTCGCGACTTGCGTGTCTGGGAGGAGGCGATGGTGTTGGCTGAGGAGGTCTACCAGCTCGTGCAGGGTTTCCCGGCGGATGAGCGATACGGCTTAGTCAGCCAGCTCAAGCGGGCCGTAGTCTCAGTGCCCTCCTGCATTGCAGAAGGAAACGCGCGTGGCTCAGTAAAGGATTACCTGCGGTTTCTGGCGATGGCTGCCGGATCGCTCGCTGAAGTCCAGACGCAGGTGCTGCTAGCCCTGCGCCTGGGCTTCGTCGAGCCAAGACAAGCCGATGTGTGCCTGGCGCGGCATCGTTCTGTTTCGATGCTGCTATACGCTATGAGGCGCTCCCTGCAACGCGGCAGCGCGTCTGTGACGCAGCGGCCTCATTCCCCATTCCCTGATCCCCGTTCCCGGTCCTGACCCATGCACTGCCCCTTCTGCCAGCACACCGATACCCGCGTGATCGATTCGCGCGTGTCCGAGGACGGCGCGACGATCCGTCGTCGCCGCGAGTGCGAGGCATGCGGGGAACGGTTCTCGACGCTGGAGAACATCGAGATCAAGCTGCCGGCGGTCATCAAGGGTGATGGCCGGCGGGATACCTTTGATGCGCGCAAGCTGCGCGCCGGTTTCGACCGCGCGCTGCAGAAGCGGCCGGTGTCGGAAGAACAGATCGAGGCCGCCGTGCGTGCGGTCATCCATGCCATCCGCATGAGCGGCGAGCGCGAGATCGCCTCGCGCAAGATCGGCGAGTTCGTCATGAACGAGCTGCGCAAGCTCGACCATGTGGGCTACGTGCGCTTCGCCTCGGTCTACCGCAGTTTCGAGGACGTGGCCGATTTCCGCGACGAGATCGAGAAGCTGGAGCGCGACCTGCCTGCCGCCGGCCAGCTGTCCCTGCTGGGCGGCGACGTGGTCCCGTTCGACAAGCACGCGGACAAGAACAAGAAGCGCTGAGCCGTGCGGATCGAGGCGATCGGCCGGCACCCGGCGTGCATCGAATCGCTCGCGCGCTGGCATCACCAGGAGTGGGGCGCGCTCTACGACGACTGGACGCTGGACGTGGCGACCGCCGAACTCCACGACCACGCCACGCGCACGTCGCTGCCGACCACCCTGCTGCTGATGGACGGCGACGACCTGCTGGGGTCGGTCAGCCTGCTGATCGAGGATGCGCCGGCGTTGCAGGATCGCGGCAGTCCGTGGCTGGGCAGCCTGTTCGTGCGGCCGGAGGCGCGCGGGTGCGGCAGCGGACGGCGTCTCGTCGAAGCCGCGGTCGCGCACGCGGCGGGCGAGGGCGTCGCCGTGCTGCGCTTGTTCACCCTGTGGCACGAGGATTTCTACGCATCACTGGGCTGGCAGGCGGACGAACGCACGTCGCTGCACGGCACGCCGGTGGTGATCATGTCGATCCGGCCCCACGAGCGCGTGGCGCATACTGGCGCCCCCTTCGATCCCACGCGGACGACGCATGACTGACACCCCCTTCTCCGCTTTCGACCACCAGTGCATGGCGCGCGCGTTGCGGCTGGCCGAGCGCGGTGCGTACACCACGCGACCGAACCCGATGGTCGGCTGCGTGATTGTGCAGGGGGATGGGATCGTCGGTGAAGGTTGGCACCAGAAGGCCGGTGGGCCGCACGCGGAGGTGTTCGCGCTGCAGGCGGCGGGCGAACGCGCGAAGGGCGCGACCGCCTACGTCACGCTGGAGCCCTGCGCGCATACCGGCAGGACCGGACCGTGCGCGGAAGCCCTGGTCGCTGCCGGCGTGACGCGCGTGGTCGCGGCGATGCGCGACCCGTTCCCGCAGGTCGACGGGGCCGGCTTCGACCGGCTGCGTGCGGCCGGCATCGCGGTGCAGGCGGGGCTGATGGAGGCGCAGGCGCGGCGCTTGAACCGCGGCTTCCTGTCGCGCATCGAGCGCGGCCGGCCGTGGATGCGGGTGAAGCTGGCGACCAGCCTGGACGGCCGCACCGCGATGGCCAATGGCGACTCCAAATGGATCAGCGGCGAGGCCTCGCGTCGCGACGTGATGCGTTGGCGTGCGCGGGCCGGCGCCATCCTCACCGGGGCGGGCACGGTACTGGCCGACGATCCGTCGCTGACGGTGCGCTTCGGCGACGACACGGCTTTCGAGCCGCCGCTGCGGGTGGTGCTCGATCCCGGCCTGGCCACCGTGGCGCGCGGCAACGTGCGCCAGGGCGACGCGCGCCAGGGCGACGCGCCCACGCTCTACGTGCATACCGCCGAGGCGAAGCCGCCGCGCGATGTCGAGGTGCAGCGGGTGGTGGCGCCGGCCACCGGCAGCAACTTCGACCTGAAGGCGGTGCTGGAACTGCTGGCTGTGCGGGGCATCAACGAAGTGCATGCCGAAGCCGGCGCCACGCTGGCCGGTGCCTTCCTGGCGGCGGGACTGGCCGACGAGGTGCTGCTGTACATGGCGCCGATGCTGCTGGGCGACCAGGCGCGGCCGCTGTTCGGCGGCCTGGGCATCCAGGCGATGGCCGACCGGCTGCAGTTGGAGATTGTCGACAGCCGCACGATTGGCGAAGATCACCGCCTCCTGTTGCAACCCGCCCGCTGACCGCCCGCCAGAATGGCATTCAAGGATCATTTTTCCGGCGTCGCCGACGTCTACCTCGCTTCGCGCCCCACCTACCCGGAGGCGCTGTACGACGTGATCGCCTCGGCCGTGCCGGCCACCGCGCAGGTGTGGGAGCCGGGCGCCGGCAGTGGCCAGGCCACGCGCGGGCTGGCCGCGCGCTTCGCCCACGTGCATGCCACCGATCCCAGCGCCGCGCAGATCGCGCGCCACTGGGCCAAGGATGCGCCGGATGGCAACGTCAGTCTGGCCATCGAGGCGGCGGAAACCACGGCGCTGGCCGATGGCAGCGTGGACCTGGTGGCGGTGGCGCAGGCATTGCACTGGTTCGACCGCTACCGCTTCTTCGCCACCTGCGAGCGCGTGCTGCGGCCGGGCGGCGTGCTGGCGGCATGGACGTACCAGGACATCATTTTCGAGGACGACCTGGCCGAGGTGGCCGAGAAGGTCCGTGACGACATCGACCCGTACTGGCCGCCCGAGCGCGCCGACGTGGACATGGGCTATGGCGACTACGTGTGGCCGTTCGAGTTCTTGCCCACGCCGCGCCTGTGGCTGACCGCCGAATGGAACCTGCCCACGCTGCTGGGCTATTTCGGCAGCCTGTCGGCGACCGGCAGCTACCGCGCCGCCACCGGCGAAGATCCCGTCTATGCCCACACGCCGGCTTTGGCCGAGGTCTGGGGCGATCCGCAGCGGGTGCGCACCATGCGCTGGCCGTTGATCCTGCACCTGCGCCGGAAGCCCGCCGAGGCGTGAATCCACGGCGGAACGCTGCGTTCAAGGGCCGGTCCGCAGGACGGCGTGTAGAATGCGCAGGCCGGTCCGCCGGCACACCACCAACGACGTCTTCAGGGCGGGGTGCAATTCCCCACCGGCGGTAGGTGGCGCGTCCCCAGGGACGCCCACGAGCCCGCGAGCGCCTGGGTGACATGCGAGTCCCTCGCAAGAGCCCGCACATCCTTGTGCGGACTTTCCAATGTCACCGAAGGGTCAGCAGATCCGGTCCGATGCCGGAGCCGACGGTCATAGTCCGGATGAAAGAAGACGGCATCGCCGAACCGCGCGCCCGCGCGGCGTCGTGCGCTTGCCTTCGCGCCCCGGAGGCGTCTCCGCTCAGTTCCAGCGAGAGACGTTCCATGCCTTCCATGCTCCCCCGTGCTTTCCCCGTCCTCCTTGCGGAGGTGTGCTGATGTTCACCGGCATCATTGAAGGCGTCGGTCGCATCGCCGCGCTGGAGCCTGTCAGCGGCGACGTCCGCCTGACCGTGTCGGTCGGCTCGCTGCCGTTCGACGCCGTGCAGCTCGGCGAGAGCATCGCGGTGAACGGCGTGTGCCTGACCGTGATCGCGTTCGACGCATCCACCTTCCAGGCCGATGCGTCCACCGAGACGCTGTCGCTGACCACGCTGGGTGGGCTGAAGGAAGGCGCCATGGTGAACCTGGAGCGCGCCATGCGCCCGACCGACCGCCTGGGCGGTCATCTGGTCAGCGGCCATGTCGACGGCGTCGGCCGCGTGCTGTCCGTGCACCACGACGCGCGCGCGCAGCGCTGGCGCTTCGCCGCCCCGGCGCCGCTGCTGAAGTACATCGCGAAGAAGGGCTCGATCTGCGTCGACGGCGTCAGCCTGACCGTCAACGAGGTAGACGGCGAGGGTTTCGAGGTCGCGCTGATCCCGCATACGGTGTCGCATACCGCGTTTTCGCAGACCGCCGTCGGCGATGCGGTGAACCTGGAGATCGACCTGGTGGCGCGCTATGTCGAGCGCCTGCTCGGCGCGCGCTGAGCGGCGTCCGATGCGTCGATGGACACCGTCGCCCCCACCGTCATCCGTCACCGTCATCCGTCACCGTCATCCCAGCGAACGCTGGGATCCAATTTGACGTTGTTGTTCCGCTGGCAAGACAGACCAAGCATCAAGATCAAGATGGATCCCGGCGTTCGCCGGGATGACGACTTCTCTTCCGTTATCCGAGCACTGAAAGATGGCTTTTTCCCCGATCCCCGAACTCCTTGAAGAGATCCGCAACGGCCGCATGGTCGTCATCGTCGACGACGAGGACCGCGAGAACGAGGGCGACCTGATCATGGCCGCCGAGCTGGTCAAGCCGTCGGACATCAACTTCATGGTCACGCATGCACGTGGGCTGGTGTGCCTGTCGCTGACCCGCGAGCGCTGCGCGCAGCTGGGCCTGGCGCCGATGGTGCAGACCAATACCGCGCAGTTCCACACCAACTTCACCGTCAGCATCGAAGCGGCCGAAGGCGTCACCACCGGCATCTCCGCCTACGACCGCGCGCATACCGTGCGCACCGCCGTGCGTCCGGACGCAAAGCCGAGCGACCTGAGCCAGCCCGGCCACATCTTCCCGCTGATCGCCCAGCCCGGCGGCGTGCTGACCCGCGCCGGCCACACCGAAGCCGCCAGCGACCTGCCGCTGCTGGCCGGGCTGGAGCCGGCCGGTGTGCTGGTGGAAGTGCTGAATCCCGACGGCAGCATGGCCCGGCGACCGCAGCTGGAAGTGTTCGCGCGCGAGCACGGCCTGAAGATGGGGTCGATCGCCGACCTGATCGCCTACCGTCTGGCCACCGAACACACGGTGGAGCGCATCGACGAGCGCGCCATCGAGACCGAGTTCGGCCCGTTCCGGCTGGTCACCTACCGCGACCGCATCGCCCACGACCTGCACTTCGCCCTGGTCCGCGGCACGCCGGACAAGGCCACGCCCACGCTGGTGCGCGTACAGGTGGAAAACCCGCTGAGCGACCTGCTGCACTGGCGGCGCGACGACTTCGGCGTGCACGCCACCGACGCGCTGCGTGCGATCGCCGCCGAAGGGCAGGGCGTGATGGTGGTGCTGTCCGAACCGCGCAACGCCGACGCCTTGCTGGCGCGGTTGCGCAAGCAGCCCGAGGTGGCGGCCAACGCCAAGGACGTGGGCCAGTGGCGTCGCAACGGCGCCGGCGCACAGATCCTGGCCGACCTCGGCCTGGGTCGGTTGCGGGTGCTGGGCACGCCGCGCCGGCAGGTCGGCCTGGCCGGCTTCGGCCTGGACGTGGTCGAGTACGTCCAGCCCTGACCTGCCGGACCGGACCCGCCGCCGCCCCGGCTGGTAGACTCTCCACCCCCCAAGGAACCCGCCATGTCCCACTACGAAGGCGATCTGAGCGCGCCCGCAGGCGCCCGCTTCGCGATCATCGCCAGCCGCTGGAACCCGCGCATCACCGATGTGCTGGTCGCCGGCGCGCGCCAGAGTCTGGCCGGCAACGGCGTGGGCGAGGAGGCGATCGACGTGGTGCGCGTGCCCGGCGCCTGGGAAATCCCGCTGGCCGCCGCGCGGCTGGCCGCGGCGGGCGACCATGCCGCCATCATCGCGCTGGGCTGCGTCATCCGCGGCGACACGCGGCACTACGAGCATGTCGCCGACGGCTGCGCCGACGGCCTGATGCGGGTGCAGCTGGACACCGGCGTGCCGGTGCTCAACGGCGTGCTGGCGGTGGAGCGCATCGAGGATGCCGAAGCGCGTGCCGGCGGCAGCCATGGCAACAAGGGCGAGGAAGCCGCGCTGGCCGCCATCGAGATGGCGCACCTGCTCGGCCAGCTGGCCTGATGTTGCGCCAACCCCCCGAATACCCCGCAGTCCAGGAGCCGACGTGAGCCGACATCAACATCCCCACCGCAAGGACGGCGTCGATCCGGTCACGCGTGCGCGTGCGCGCCGCCGTGCGCTGCAGGCCGTGTATGCGTGGCAGATGTCGGGTGGCGAAGTCGGCCAGGTCATCGCGCAGTTCGCGCACGAGCAGGCGCACGAGATCGCCGACCTCGAGTACTTCGAGGATCTGGTGCGCGGCGTCGTCCGCCATCGCGCCACGCTGGACGAGGCCCTGCTGCCGTTCCTCGACCGCACGGTGGAAGAAGTCGATCCCATCGAACGCGCGGTGCTGCGCATCGCCGCCTACGAACTGATCCATCGCATCGACGTGCCGTACCGCGTGGTGCTGAACGAGGCCATCGAGACCGCCAAGCGTTTCGGCTCCGAGCATGGGCATACCTACGTCAACGGCGTGCTCGATCACGCCGCCGTGGAGTGGCGCCCTGCCGAGGCGCAGGCACGGCGCTGACGTGGCGGGCGGCGACGCGCGTTTTGCCACCGACGAGCGCGACGCGCTGCTGGCGCTGAAGGGCGTCGGCCCCACCGTCGTGCAACGGCTGGAGCAGATGGGTATCGCCTCGCTGCGGCAACTGGCCGCCGCCGAGCCTTCCGGGATCGTCGCCAGCGCGGCCGGCCTGACCGGCGCTTCGTGCTGGAAGAACAGCCCGCAGGCGCGTGCGGCGATCCAGGCCGCCATCGACCTGGCGCGTTCGCGCGGCTGATCACGTCATGGCGACCGGCGAATTCGACCTGATCGCCCGCATCCGTGCCCGCGTGGGCACACGCGACGACGTGGTGCTCGGCATCGGCGACGACGCGGCGCTGCTGGCGCCACCGCCGGGCCTGCAACTCGTGGTCACCGCCGACACCTTGAATGCCGGCGTCCATTTTCCCCACGACACCGCACCGGCCGACATCGGCTGGAAATCGCTGGCCGTGAACCTGTCCGATCTCGCCGCGATGGGCGCCGCGCCCGCCTGGTGCACGCTCTCGCTGTCGTTGCCGCAACCGGATGCGGCGTGGATCGACGGCTTCCTCGATGGTTTCCTCGATCTGGCGGGTGAGCACGGCATCGCGCTGGTCGGCGGCGATACCACGCGCGGTCCGCTGTCGATCTCGGTGACGGCGATGGGGCTGGTCGAGCCAGGCCGCGCCCTGCGTCGCGATGGCGCGCGCGTGGGCGACGACGTCTGGGTGACCGGCACGCTCGGCGACGCGGCGGGTGGTCTGGCGCGATTGTCCGGCGAGCAGGTTCCTGCGCTGCGTGCGCGACTGGATCATCCATCGCCACGCGTGGACGCGGGTCGCGCGTTGCGGGGCATCGCCACCGCCTGCGTCGATGTCTCCGACGGCCTGCTGGCCGACCTCGGCCACATCGCATCGCGCAGCGGCGTCGCTGCGCAGGTCGAGGTCGATGCCTTGCCGATGTCGGAGGCCTTGCGCGCGGCGTTCGATGAAGCGACCCGCGCTGCCATGCAGGCCAGCGGTGGCGACGACTACGAACTCTGCTTCACCGCGCCGATGGATGCGCGCGAGCGCGTGGAAGCGCTCTCATCGCAGCTCGGCCTGCGGATCACCCGCATCGGCCGCATCTTGGCAGGCGAGGGGGTACAGGCGGTGCACGCCGATGGCCGGCCCTGGTCGTCTGCGCGGCGTGGTTACGATCACTTTGCGGCGCAGTAAGGCGACTGTAGGAGCGACGTCAGTCGCGACCGGACATCGTCATCGCCATACCCCTACGACAAAGCCTTTGGCGGAACCGCTGTTGGCTGTCGGCGACTTTTCGTGCCAGCACATTGCGCGGTCGCGACTGACGTCGCTCCTACAGGGGTTTCCGCGGCGGCAACACCTTGCCGGGGTTGAGGATGCCATCGGGATCCAGCGCAGCCTTTACTGCGCGCATGGCGTCGAGCGTGGCGGCGCTGAATGCATCGGCCATGAAATCGCGCTTGCTCAGGCCGATGCCGTGTTCGCCCGACAGCGTGCCGCCCAGCGCCAGCACCTGCGCAAAGACCTTAGGCAGCGCGGCATGCGCGCGTGCGGTTTCGGCGGCGTCGCCATCGTCGTACATGATGTTGACGTGCAGGTTGCCGTTGCCGGCATGGCCGAACACGACGATGGGCAGCGCGGCATCGCGCGACAGCGCTTCCATCGCCGCCACCAGGTCCGGAATGCGCGAGACCGGCACCACCACGTCTTCATTGATCTTGCCTGGCCGGATGGTGCGCAGCGCCGGCGACAGCGCGCGCCGCGCCGCCCACAGGCGGTCGCGCGCGGCACCGTCCTGCGCGACATCCAGCGCGAGCATGCCATCGCCTTCTGCGGCGTCGGCGAGCGCCTGCAGTGCATAGGGCAGGGTGTCGTCGTCGCCGTCGGCTTCGACCAGCAGCATGGCGCCCGCCTCGGGGACATCGCTGCCGTTGCGGCGGATCAGCGCAATGGCGCTGCGGTCCATGAACTCCAGCATCGCCGGTGTCGCCGGTCGCGCCATGATCCGCGAGACGGCTGCCGCCGCCGTGGCGGCGTCGCGGTAGAGCACGCGCAGTCCGGCCTGCGCGCGCGGCCTGGGCGCGAGCTTCAGCGTGGCTTCGACGATCAGCGCCAGCGTGCCCTCGCTGCCGACGAGCAGGTGGGTGAGGTCGTAGCCGGTGGCGTCCTTGGTGTAGGCGCCGCCGCAGCGGATCAGCTCGCCCGCACCGGTCACGGCGACGACGCCGAGCACGTTGTCGCGCGCGGTGCCGTACTTCACCGCGCGCGGGCCGCCGGCGTTGGTGGCGAGATTGCCGCCAACGCTGCAGAGCTCGGCGCTGGAAGGGTCGGGTGGCCAGAACAGGCCGTGCGGCGCGAGCGCCTGCTGCAGTTCGCCATTCAGTACGCCCGGCTGTACCACCACGCAGCGGTCGGCGGCGCGGATGTCGAGGATGCGGTCCATGCGCGCGAACGACACCACCACGCCGCCCTGGGTCGGCACGGCCGCGCCGGTCGTGCCGGTGCCCGCGCCGCGCGCGATGATCGGCACGCAATGCGCCCGGCACAGGCGGACCAGTGCGACGACGTCGTCCTGTGTGCGCGGCAACGCGACCGCCGCCGGCATCGCCCATCGCCGCGAATCATCGCCGCCGAACGGGCGGCAGGCTTCACCGGTCAGCCAGCCGTCGCCGAGACGGGTTGACATCGCATCGTGCAGGGCGGGAGGAAGGCATGCATCCATCACGCCATTGTAGGTGCCGTCGATCAGATCTCGTCGGCCCTGAAGGCATCGCGGATCCAGTCGAGACGCGGCGATGCCGGATCGCCCTGCGCATCGACCACGTCGAAGCGGCACGGCGCGTCGGCGAGTGCCGGGTGATCCTGCAGGAAGCGCTGCGCCGCGTGCACCAGCCGTCGGCGCTTGCCGATGTCGATGGACGCCGTGCCACCGCCGAAGGCCTGCGACTGGCGGTAGCGCACTTCGACGAACACCACCGCAGGTACGCCCGGCCGCGTCGCGTCCAGCATCACCAGGTCCAGTTCGCCGCCGCGATAGTTCGCGTTGGCCGCGATGTCGGTCAGTCCCGCGCGACGCAGCAGCTCGCGCGCGGCGACTTCGACGGCGTGCCCGCGTGCGCGGCGGTCAACCGCCATCCGCGATCGGCGTGGGGCGGCCACCGGCGAAGGTCGACCACGAGGGCGTACGCACCACGTTGCCGAAGCCATCCAGCTGCAGGCGTCCGGTGGCGCCGCGGAGGTCGGCGTTGACGCCCGTGGCCAGCTTTTCCAGGTAGGCGGTCAGCAGCCAGGCGTCGTAGCCGAACGCGAACAGGCGGGCCGCCGGGCCGCGCGCGGTCGGCACGCGTTCGCCGGTCATGCTGGCGGCGGGCAGGGCCGGCACGCCACGCGAGGTCCAGGTGTCGGTCGGGAAGGCGATGCCGTCCAGCGCCATGTCTTCTTCCGGCTTGCCGGTGCCCGAGGTCAGCTGCGAGGTACCCACGCGCGTCTTGTCGCCCAGGCCGGCCAGCGCCAGTTGTGGCGTCAGCGCGCGCGCAGTGCCGCCGCGCACCGCCAGGAACACCGCGTCGGCGCCTTCCTGCGCGGCGGTGGCGAGTGCGGCAGACAGGTCGCCCGGTGTGTCCTGCACGCGGATCACCCGCGTGACCTTGCCACCGCGTTCGGCGAAGCGTTCGGCGAACGCCTGCGAGGCGCGACGGCCGTTGTCGTCGCCGCCTTCGATGACCAGCGCCGCGCGGCGCTCGCGCGCGAACAGGTATTCGGCGGCCGCCAGGCCATCGTCTTCCGGCGCCAGCGAAAAGCCCGCGTTGCCTTCCGGCACGCGGACCGTGCCGCGGTTGAGCACCAGCATCGGCGTGCTGAGCTGCGGTTGCTGGAACAGCGCGCTGACTTCGTCGCGGCCGAGCGGACCGACCACGAAATCGGCCCCTTCGGCGGTGGCGCGTGCATACGCCGCGGTGGCGCCGGCGGCGGTGCCGGTGGTGTCGTAGAACTGGATGTCCGGGCGCCGGCGGCGCTCGCCGTAGTAGCCTGCCAGCAGGCCGTCGCGCACCGGCGCGGCGGCGGTGGCCAGGTTGCCGGACAGCGGCAGCAGCACCGCCAGCTTCACCGGCGGGCGGTAGCCATCGGCCTCGGCGGGCGGGCGATTGCCGGCGTCGAACCGCCATTGCGCACCGCGATCGAACGGGCGCGGCAGCGGCAGGCCGCGGCGCTGCAGGGCGCGGCCGGCGAAGGTGTACAGCGGGTCGCCGGTCGGCAGGGCAGCGGCATCGCGGGCCAGTGTGGCGTCGTCGAGCGTGGCCAGCAGGCGGTCGATCTCGTTCCCGTTGTCGGCACGCGCCTGCCCGCTGAGGGCAGCGTCCTGACGCGCCAGGGTCGCGGCAGTGGCGAAGGCGGGAGCAAAACGCGTCGCCGACGTGGCAGGGGCTGCGCCCGGCGTGGTCGCGCAGCTGGCCAGTACGGCGACCAGCAGCAGCGCCATCAACGTCCGGACAGGACGGATGCGGGAAGAAAGCGTGCGTGCGACAGGCAGGTCCAAGGGCATCGTCGGTGTTCAGGCAGGGGAACCGGCTACGATTCTACCCCCAGCCATCGAGCCCCACTGGAATGCCTGCCGGAACCCTGTTCATCGTCGCCACTCCGATCGGCAACCTGGGCGACCTGACGCCCCGTGCGCTGGAGACCCTGAAGGGCGTGGCGGCGATCTGCGCCGAAGACACGCGCCGCAGTGGCCAGCTGATGTCGCACTTCGGCATCTCCACCCCGCTGCTGGCCCTGCACGAGCACAACGAGGAAGCGCTGTCGCAGCGCGTGGTCGAACGCCTGTTGTCTGGCGACTCGCTGGCCCTGGTCAGCGATGCGGGCACGCCGCTGGTCAGCGACCCCGGTTTCCGGCTGGTCCGCGCCGCGCGCGCGGCCGGCGTCAAGGTCAGCCCGTTGCCGGGTGCCTGCGCGGCCATCGCCGCGCTGAGCGTGGCCGGATTGCCGAGCGACCGCTTCAGCTTCGAGGGCTTCCTGCCGGCGAAGGCGTCCGCGCGGCGTGAACAGTTGCAGGCCCTGGCCGGCGAGACGCGCACGCTGGTGTTCTACGAGTCCTCGCACCGCATCGCCGAGTCGCTGGCCGACATGCGCGCGGCCTTCGGCGACGACCGCCCGGCGGTGCTGGCGCGCGAACTGACCAAACTGTTCGAGACCGTCCTGGACGGCACCCTGGCCGACCTGCACGCCCGGGTGGAGGCCGACGAGAACCAGCGCAAGGGCGAGTTCGTGGTGATGGTGCAGGGGGCGGGCGACGACCTGGAGGCGCGCCTGGTCGAGGGTCACCGCGTCTACGCGCTGCTCGTCCAGCACCTGCCGCCCTCGGCGGCGGCCAAGCTGGCGGCGGAGATCACCGGCGCGCCGCGCAAGGCCTTGTACGGAATGAAGCCGGACGCGTGACGGCGTGCGGCCGGCGCGGATGACGTGATGGAGGCCTGGCGTGTCTTCCTCGTATTCCTGCGGCTGGGGCTGACCTCGTTCGGCGGTCCGATCGCGCACCTGGGGTATTTCCGCGAGGCGTTCGTGGTACGCCGCCAGTGGCTGGGCGAAGCCGAGTACGCCGACATCGTGGCGCTGTGCCAGGTGCTGCCCGGGCCCGCCAGCAGCCAGGTCGGGATGGTGGTGGGGCTGGGCCGCGCCGGTCTGCCCGGTGCGCTGGCCGCGTGGTGCGGCTTCACGCTTCCCTCCGCGCTGCTGATGGTGGCGCTGGGCGCCAGTCTGTCGCAGTGGCGCGATGCGCTACCGGAGGGGCTCATCCTCGGCTTCAAGCTGCTGGCGGTGGTCGTCGTCGCACAGGCGGTGTGGGGCATGGCGCGCGTGTTCTGCCGCGATGCCGTCACCTGGCTGCTGATGCTGGCGTGCGCCGCGGCGCTGTGGGTCTGGCCGATGGCGGGCATGCAGGTCGCCGTGATCGTCGCCGGTGCGCTGGTGGGGCTGGGACTGCGGGTGGGCGGAACCGCTTCGCCGCCGATGCGGATGCGGGGCGTGCCGTCGCGACGGGTGGGCGTGCTGGCGCTGGTGGCGTTCGCCCTGTTGCTGGTGGCGTCGTGGGTCTGGTCGGGGACGGGATCGTCGGCGGCGGTGTTCGGTGCGTTCTATCGCGCGGGCGCGTTGGTGTTCGGCGGCGGACATGTGGTGATGCCGCTGCTGCAGTCGGGCGTGGTGGCGCCGGGGTGGCTGTCGCAGGACGCGTTCCTTGCCGGGTACGGCGCAGCGCAGGCCGTCCCGGGTCCGATGTTCACCTTCGCCGGTTACCTGGGCGCCGCCATGCAGGCCGGTCCCGGCGGATGGATGGGCGGTGCGCTGGCGATCATCGCGATCTTCCTGCCGGCATGGCTGCTGGTGATGGGCGTGTTGCCGTTCTGGCAGCGGATGGTCGCAGTACCGCGTATGCGGAGTGCGTTGGCGGGCATCAATGCGGCCGTGGTCGGGCTGCTGCTGGCGGCCGTGTGCGATCCGCTGTGGTCCAGCGCGGTCTCGGGCATCGCCGACGCGATGGTGGTGGTGGCGGGGTTCGTGGCGCTGGTGTGGGCGCGCCTGCCGGTGGGCTGGATGGTCGTGGCGATACCGCTCGCCGGCATGGCACTTCACGCACTGGCCTGACGACGCTGCCGACCGGGCAGGGAGGCTGTGCGACAATGCGCGCGGCGGAGCCGGCCAGACAGTCGCGTCATTGGAAACAATGCCGAGGAAAGTCCGGGCTCCACAGGGCACGGTGCCAGGTAACGCCTGGGCGGCGCGAGCCGACGGAAAGTGCAACAGAAAGATACCGCCGATGGCCCTGTCACCCCTTTGCCGCAGCTGATCGAAGCGGCGGTTCTCCTCGCGCTTGCCGGCGTAGCCGGCCAAGGGTTCCCGGAGACGGCAAAGGGGTGGCAGGGCACAGGCAAGGGTGAAATGGTGCGGTAAGAGCGCACCGCGAGTCCGGCAACGGACCGGCACGGCAAACCCCACCGGGAGCAAGACCAAATAGGGAGGCTATGCTGCGGCCCGCAGTGTCTCCGGGTAGGTTGCTTGAGCGTAACGGTGACGTTGCGCCTAGAGGAATGACTGTCCACGACAGAACCCGGCTTACCGGCCGGCTCCGCCGCTTTTCAAAGCGCCGCCGGCGCTTTGAAAAGCCCCAAGGTTTGCGGCGCAAACCTTGGGCCCCAGGCCCTCGCGGCCATACCCCCATCCGCACCTGCGGTGCGGATCGCCCCCTGACTCAGGGGGCTGGTGAAGCGAAGCTCGGATGTTTCCCTTGTGGGAGCGACGTAAGTCGCGATCGCGAACCTACGGGTGCGAGAAAACCCGCTAATCGCCGGTCCCGACCCGCAACGTCGTCTCCCCCTCGAACACCCCCTCCGGCCCGAACCTGCGCTCACTGATCCAGCCATGCCCTGCATGGTCGATCGCGATCAGGGTGCTCGCGCGGGTGCCGTAGCGCGCGCTGCGGATGAAGGCGGGCGACAGCATGCGTTCCAGTTCCAGGCCGACGCCCGTCTCCGGGAGTCGGTCATCGGGCGCGGGCGTTTCATCCGCCAGTGCGGCCCACAACGGGGCGACATCGTCACTGCCGGAACCCACCCAGTCGGCCAGGCGCGCCTTCAGCGCCATCGTCTTCGGCCACGGTTCGTCCAGGTCGCCGTTGGACAGGCCGTGCAGGCCGGGCGCGAGGGTGATGCGCCGCGGCGTGGGGTAGTTGCTGACGTACTCGCAATCGGTCGCGTCGGCCAGCAGTAGGTTGAACGGGGCGAAGGCTTCGGCGGCGGCCAGCAGTCCGGTGGCGCGGTGGTCGGCGCTGTCCGGCGACTGCAGGAAGCCCGTCGCCAGTTGCCCGCGCGACGGCGCGCCCGGCACCTGGATGGCGGGGTCGCGGACGTTGGTCACCACCGCCATCCGGCCGGTGGCATCCACCCCGGCCCAGGTGCCGCCCGATTGCAGGTCCTGCCCGGCCATCAGCGCCGGCGATGCCGCCCACCGGGCCAGCGGGGCGGTGGGCCGGACATGGAATTCATCCCGGTTGCCGGCCAGCACCAGGCGCCAGTGCGGGTGGACCTTCCAGGCGAGGGCGACGAGGCACATGGGCCGATTCTGCGGCGGGGATTTGCGCAGTTCCAGTCCGGCCGGCACCGGCCTTCCCGGCTTGATGTGAAACGACGGTCACCTCACTGAATCGTTCCTCAATATCAAAATTTGAGACGAAACAGCAACTTGTGGATAAGGTTTGAACAAGTCTCTGAAGTTCGCTGCAAGCCATTGATCCGCCAAGCGATTTCCGCTCCGCATTCCTGTTGACAACCCTGTGCGCGGTGCTAAGGTGGGCAACAGAGGGAAAACCGGGTTTTCAGTGGTTTTTCGTGGTTCAATTGATCGCTCATTCGCGCGTCGGGAAGGCAAGGCCTGTGTTTCAGGGTGAGACCGCCATCACAGTGGACGACAAGGGACGGCTCGCGGTGCCCACCGCGTACCGCGACCTTGTCGCGCGCGAGTGCGGCAACCGTCTGGTCATCACCTACAACCCCTTCGAGGCCGGCAGCCTGTACCTGTATCCCGAAAAGGTCTGGCAGCGGGTCCGCGACGAGGTCAGCAAGCTCCCCAGCACCCAGAAGGCGCACCGCAGCCTGCAGCTGAAGCTGATCGGCGCCGCGTCGCCGGTCGAACTGGACGGCAACGGACGCATCAGCGTGCCGGCCAGCCATCGCAGCGCGGTGGGCATCGAGAAGAAAGCCGTGCTGCTGGGCATGGGCGAGAAGTTCGAACTCTGGAGCGAACAGGCGCATCACGCGCAGATCCGTCAGACCCTCACTGACGACGATCTGAGCGCGCACATGCTCGAGCTGCGCTTGTGAACCACGGTGACGGCAAGCGGCAGTCCGCGCCGGCCGGTCACCTTCCAGCGCTGCACTTGCCGGTGTTGTACACGCAGGTCATGGAAGGGCTGCAGGTGAAAGAGGACGGGACATATCTGGACGGCACCTTCGGGCGCGGAGGTCATGCGCGCGGCGTGCTGCAACAACTCGGCCCGGGAGGCCGGCTGCTGTTGATGGACAAGGATCCCGACGCGATCGCGCATGCCGAACAGACGTTCGCGGGCGATGCGCGCGTGTCGATCTTCCGCGGCAGCTTCGCCTCGCTGGCGCAATGGGACGAAACCGCCGCCGGCCTGGACGGCGTGCTGCTCGACCTGGGCGTGTCGTCGCCGCAGCTGGACGTGGCCGAGCGCGGTTTCAGCTTCGGCAAGGACGGTCCGCTGGACATGCGCATGGATCCGGAGTCCGGCGAGAGCGCCGCCGAGTGGATCGCCCGTGCCGACGAGCGCGACATCGCCGACGTGCTGTGGACCTACGGCGAAGAGAAGCAGAGCCGCCGCATCGCCCGCGCCATCGTCGCCCGTCGCGCGACCCAGCCGTTCACCCGCACCGCCGACCTGGCGGCCGCGATCGCGTCGGTCATGCCGCGCGGCGAGAAGATCCATCCGGCCACGCGCAGCTTCCAGGCCATCCGCATCCACATCAACCGCGAACTGGCGGACCTGGAAGCCGGACTGGATGCGGCGCTGGCGCGGCTCAAGACCGGCGGCCGGCTGGCGGTGATCAGCTTCCACTCGCTGGAAGACCGCATCGTCAAGCAGTTCGTCAACAAGCATGCCAAGGCGCCGCCGGCCAATCGCCGGTTCCCGGTGGCGGTGGACTTCGTCCCCACGCTGCGCGCCATCGGCAGCGGACAGAAAGGCGAGGCCGACGAAGTCGCCGCCAACCCGCGCGCGCGCAGCGCGGTGCTGCGGGTGGCGGAGAAGCTGGAAATCGGGAATGGGGATTCGGGATTCGCAACAGAGAAGGACAAGAGCATCGGCGGTAGCCGCAGCTCGGCATCTGCGGCTGCTTCCCGAATCCCGAATCCCGAATCCCCAATCCCGGCCTCCACAGGAGGCACCGCATGAGCCGCTTCCTGATCATCGTGCTGGTGCTGGCCAACATCGCCTCGGCGATCGGCGTGGTCTATGCGCGCCATCGCCATCGCGTGCTGTTCGATGAAGTGACGCGGCTGGAGCGCGCGCGCGACGAGCTGAACGTCGAATTCGGTCGCCTGCAGCTGGAGCAGGCGACCGTGGCGGAGGCCACGCGCATCGACCAGGTCGCGCGCGTGCGCCTGGGCATGAAGTTCCCGGAAGCGGCCGACGTGGTGGTGATTCGCCCATGACCGCCGCGCCCGCCAAGAACCGCAACCGCGCGCGCTTCAACCTGCGCGGCCGCCTCGCGCTGGTGCTCGGCGCGATGGGCCTGTGCTCGGTCAGTCTGGTCGGGCGCGCGGCCTACGTGCAGCTGATCAACCACGATTTCTACCAGCGCCAGGGCGATGCGCGCTTCCTGCGCGAGATTCCCATCCCCACCTCGCGCGGCATGATCACCGACCGCAACGGCGAGCCGGTGGCGGTGTCCTCGCCGGTGGAATCGGTGTGGGGCAATCCGCAGGAACTGCTGAAGGCGCCGGACCGCCTGCCCGAACTGGCGCAGGTGCTGGGCGTGCCGCTCGACCACCTGACCCACCGCCTGTCGCAGAAGGCCGACAAGGAATTCCTGTACCTCAAGCGCCGGATCAACCCGGACGAGGCGCAGAAGATCCTCGCGCACCGGATTCCCGGCGTGTTCTCGCAGCGCGAGTTCCGTCGCTTCTATCCGCAGGGGCCGGCGATGGCCCATGTGCTGGGCTTCACCAACATCGACGACCGCGGCCAGGAAGGGCTGGAGCTGGCCTTCGACGAATGGCTCAGCGGTACGCCGGGTGCGCAGAAGGTGATCCGCGACAATCGCGGCCGCATCGTCGAGAACGTCGACCTGATCCGCTCCGCACAGCCGGGCAAGGACCTGACGCTCAGCATCGACCGCCGCATCCAGTACCTGGCGCACCGCGAGCTGCGCAATGCGCTGCTCGAGCACCAGGCCAGCAGCGGCTCCATCGTCATCATGGACGTGGCCACCGGCGAAGTGCTGGCGATGGTCAACCTGCCGACCTACAACCCCAATGCGATCGAGCGGGTGAAGCCGGATGCGCGCCGCAACCGCGCGCTGACCGACATGATCGAGCCGGGTTCGACGATGAAGCCGCTGACCGTCTCGACGGCGCTGAAAGCCGGCGTGGTGACGCCGTCGACGCTGGTCAACACCAATCCGGGCTACATGGCGTTGAACAGCCGTTACACCATCCGTGACGTGCCGCGGAACAACGGCGTGCTGACCGTCACCGGCGTGATCACCAAGAGCTCGAACATCGGGTCGATCAAGATCGCCGAGAAGCTGCCGAACGCCTATTTCTACGAGAGCATCCACAGCTTCGGCTACGGCCAGAAGCCCGGCAGCGGGTTCCCGGGTGAGTCCGCCGGTATGCTGGCGCCGCCGGATCGCTGGAACGGCCTGCAGAAGGCCACCATGTCCTACGGCTACGGCCTGGCGGTGACGCCGCTGCAGATCGCGCGTGCGTATTCGGCGCTGGGCAACGGCGGCAGGCTGGTCACGCCGACGTTCGTGAAGGGCCAGCGCAGCGAAGCGCCGCAGGTGCTGGATCCGGCCATCGCGCGTGAAGTCGTCGGCATGATGGAAACCGTGGTGACGCAGGGCGGCGCCAAGCGCGCCGGCGTGCTCGGCTACCGCGTGGCGGGCAAGACCGGAACGGCCCGCATCGCCTCTGGCGGCGGCTACGCGAAGGGCCGCTACGCCTCGTTCTTCGCCGGTCTGGTACCGGCCAGCAATCCCCGCTTCGCCGCGGTGGTGGTGATCAACGATTCGCAGGAAGGCGGCTACTACGGCGGCCTGGTGGCCGCGCCCGTGTTCCACGACGTGATGGACGGGACGCTGCGCCTGATGGACGTGCCGCCGGACGACATCGAGGCATGGCTCGCTGCGCAGGCGAAGAACGCGAACGCGCCGGGCGGCAGTGCGCCGGCTCCCGCGCCGACGCCGATCGCCGACGACATGGTCGACACGATGGACCCGTCCGCGTTCGATGCGCCGCAGGCCGCCCTGCCGGCGACGGGTGCGACGCGATGAGGCGGATGATGGCGCTCGCCGAACTGCTGCCCGACGTGGACGTGCCGCGCGACATCGTCGTGCGTGGCCTGACGCTGGACAGCCGCAGCGTGCAGCCCGGCGACGCCTTCGTCGCGATCGCCGGCTTCGGTGCGCACGGCCTGAACTTCGCCGCGCAGGCGAAGGAAAACGGCGCCAGCGCGATCCTGTTCGAGCCGCCCGTGCCGGAAGGGCTGGAAGCGCCGCGCGATGCGATCGCGGTGCCCGGCCTGCGTGCGCGCATGGGCACGATGGCGGACCGCTTCCATGCCGCTCCGTCGCACGACATGAAGATGGTCGGCGTCACCGGCACCAACGGCAAGACGTCCACCGTGCAGTTGCTGGCGCAGGCCTGGCACCTGCGCGGGGTGCGCTGCGCGACCGTCGGTACGCTCGGCGCCGGCATGTACGGCGAAGTGGTGCCCACCGGCTTCACCACGCCGCTGGTGTTGCAGATGCATGCGCTGCTGGCGCAGTTCCGCGATGCCGGCGCCAAGGCTGTCGCAATGGAAGTCAGTTCGCACGCGCTGGACCAGGGCCGCGTGGACGCCGTGCATTTCGATGTCGGCGTGTTCACCAACCTCACCCGCGACCATCTGGATTACCACGGTGACATGGAGCGTTACGGCGCCGCCAAGTCGCTGCTGTTCTTCCGCACCGGCCTGAAGGCGGGCGTGATCAACCTCGACGATGCCTATGGCCGCGAGCTGTTCGCACGGCTGCCGCATGGCCTGCAGCGCATCGGCGTGAGCTCGCGCGGGCAGGCCGACGCCAGCGTGCGCGCGGACGCGCTGCGCCTGGACGGCAACGGCATCGCCTTCGACCTGGTCCTCGGCGACGACGTCCAGCCGGTGCAGTCGCGCCTGCTGGGCCGCTTCAACGTGGACAATCTGCTGGCGGTGGCCGGCGCGCTGCATGCGCTGGGCGACACGCCGGCCGACATCGCGCGCACGCTGTCGCGGCTGGCGCCGATCCACGGCCGCATGAACCGGCTCGGCGGCGACAGCGATGCGGCCGGCAACCGCCGTCCGCTGGTCGTCATCGACTACGCGCATACGCCGGATGCGCTGGAACAGGCATTGGCCAGCCTGCGCGACCACGTGCAGGGCAGGCTGTTCTGCGTGTTCGGCTGCGGCGGCGACCGCGACACCGGCAAGCGTCCGCAGATGGCGGCCATCGCCGAGCGTCTGGCGGATGTGGTGCTGGTGACCGACGACAACCCGCGCACCGAGGACGGCGACCGCATCGTGGCCGACATCATGGCCGGCTTCGCGAAGCCGGACGCGATCCTCGTGCAGCGCGACCGCGCGCAGGCGATCGCGCAGGCCGTCGCGCAGGCCGGACCCGACGACATCGTACTGGTGGCCGGCAAGGGCCACGAGCCCTACCAGGACATCCATGGCGTGAAGCATCCGTTCGACGACACCGCCGTGGCGCGCCAGGCGCTGGAGGACCGTCGATGAAGCGGCTTCCCCTTTCCCTGCTGGCGCACTGGGCGGGCGGCGAACTGCTGGGCGATGACCTGGTGATCGGCTCGCTGACCCACGACACCCGCGCGCTGGTGCCGGGCAGCCTGTATGTCGCCCTGCGCGGCGAGCGCTTCGACGGTCACGACTTCGCCTACGACGCCGCCATGCGTGGTGCCGCCGCCGTGCTGGTCGACCACGAGGTCAAGGTCGACGTGCCGCAGGTGGTGGTGCCGGATACGTTGCTGGCGCTGGCGCGCATCGCCGCCGGCCTGCAGCGCGATCGGGTGGAGAAGACGGTCGCGATCACCGGCAGCAACGGCAAGACCACGGTGAAGACGCTGGTGGTGTCGATCCTGCAGCGCGCCGGCGTGGCCTACTTCAATCCCGGCAACCGCAACAACGAGATCGGCCTGCCGATGGCCGTGATCGAGGCGCCGGACGACGCCGACTTCTCGGTCTACGAAATGGGCGCGGGCAAGCCCGGCGACATCGCCTACCTGACCGACATCGTCACGCCGGAAGTGGCGCTGGTGAACAACATCGCGGCCGCGCATCTGGAGCGCCTGGGCTCGCTGATGGGCGTGGCCGAGACCAAGGGCGCGATCTACGAGGCGCTGCCCGCCGACGGCACCGCGGTGATCAATGCCGACGACGCCTTCGCCGAGTATTTCGCCAGCCGCGTGCCCGACCGCCGCATCCTCCGCTTCGGCCTGGAGGCGACCGCCGACCTGACCGCGCGCGACATCCGCGCGACGGCCGACGGTTCGGATTTCGTGCTGGTGGCGCCGCATGGCGAGATCGCGGTGCAGCTGCACCTGCCGGGTCGGCATAACGTGCTCAATGCACTGGCCGCCGCAGGCATCGCAATGGCCTGCGGGGTGTCGCTGGCGATCATTGCCGACGGTCTGTCGGCCGCGCAGCCGGTCGCCGGTCGCCAGGTCGCGCACACGTTGCCGAACGGCGCGGTGGTGATCGACGACAGTTACAACGCCAATCCGGGCTCGCTGATCGCCGCCATCGACACGCTGGCGGCCGCCAGCGCGCAGGCGGGCGGCGAGGGCTGGCTGGTGCTGGGCGACATGCGCGAGCTGGGCGACGACGCCGAGGCGTTGCATGCCGACGCCGGCCGTCGCGCGAAGGCCGCCGGACTGCGCCGCCTGTACACGCTGGGTCCGCTCAGTGCCGCCGCCGCCGCCGCCTTCGGCGAGGGCGCGCTCGCCTTCGACGACCACGCCTCGCTGGCCGACGCGCTGCGCGGCGGATTGCGCGACGGCGTGCGCTGCCTGGTCAAGGGCTCGCGCGGCAGCGCGATGGACCGGATCGTCGCCGCCTTGCTGTCCACCGGGGAGGACACACCGCATGTTGCTTGAACTGGCTCGCTGGCTGCAGAGCCTGGAAAACTTCTTCGGCCTGTTCGGCTACCTGACGTTCCGCGGCATCCTCGCGGCGCTGACGTCGCTGGCGCTGTCGCTGTGGCTGGGCCCGGCGGTGATCCGCAAGCTCGGCCAGCTGAAGGGCGGCCAGCCGATCCGCAAGGACGGCCCGCAGTCGCACTTCTCCAAGGCCGGCACGCCGACGATGGGCGGTGCGCTGATCCTGATGACGGTGCTGCTGTCGGTGCTGCTGTGGGGCGACCTGCGCAACAAGTATGTGTGGGTGGTGCTGCTGGTGATGCTGACGTTCGGCGCCATCGGCTGGTACGACGACTGGATCAAGATCGTCAAGCGCGATCCCAACGGCCTGAAGTCGCGCTGGAAGTACCTGCTGCAGTCGATCTTCGGCCTGGCCGCGGGCCTGTACCTGTACCTGTACGCCGACGTGCCGGCGGCCACGACGTTCTACGTGCCGTTCTTCAAGTCGATCGCGTTGCCGCTGGCCGGCGTCGGCTTCGTGGCCATCGCCTACTTCTGGATCGTCGGCTTCTCCAACGCGGTCAACTTGACCGATGGCCTGGACGGGCTGGCGATCATGCCGACGGTGCTGGTCGCCTGCGCGCTGGGCGTGTTCGCCTATGCGTCGGGCAACGCGGTGTTCTCCAGCTACCTGCAGATCCCGCCGGTGCCGGGGGCGGGCGAACTGACCATCATCTGCGCGGCGATCGCCGGCGCGGGCCTGGGCTTCCTGTGGTTCAACACCTATCCGGCGATGGTGTTCATGGGCGACATCGGCGCACTGGCGCTGGGCGCCGTGCTGGGCACCATCGCGGTGATCGTGCGCCAGGAACTGGTGCTGGTGATCATGGGCGGCATCTTCGTCATCGAGACGCTGTCGGTGATGATACAGGTGGCCTCGTTCAAGCTGACCGGCAAGCGCGTGTTCCGCATGGCGCCGATCCACCACCACTTCGAGCTGAAGGGCTGGCCGGAGCCGCGGGTGATCGTGCGCTTCTGGATCATCTCCGTCGTGCTGGTCCTCGTTGGCCTGGCCACGTTGAAGGTGCGCTGATGAACGACACGCCGCGCCAAGCCACGCGACTGGAAGCCATCGGGGGCCGTTTCGACCCCTGGTTGCTCGGCGCCATGCTGGCGCTGGCGTCGTTGGGCGTGGTGATGGTGGCGTCGGCGTCGATCTACCAGCACGGCAACCCGTTCTACTACTTGGTCCGCCACGGCATGTTCCTGGTGGCCGGCGCCGGACTGGCGTGGTGGGTGACGCGCACCGAACTGAAGAGCATCGAAGCGCGCAACCACCTGCTGCTGCTCGGCTGCGTGGTGCTGCTGCTGATGGTGTTCGTGCCCGGACTGGGCGTGAGCGTGAAGGGTGCGCACCGCTGGATCAACCTGGGCGTGTCGAACTTCCAGGTGGTCGAGGTGGTGAAGGTGTTCTTCATCGTCTGGCTCGCCAGCTATCTGGTGCGTTTCCGCGACGAGGTCAATGCGACCTGGGCCGCGATGCTGAAGCCGCTGGGCGTGGTGGTGGTGCTGGTGGTACTGCTGCTGCTGCAGCCCGACTTCGGTTCGTCCTCGCTGCTGCTGGCCATCACCGCCGGCATGCTGGTGCTGGGCGGCGTGAACATGCCGCGCATGTTCGGTCCGGTGCTGGTCGGGTTGCCGATCATGGCCGTGATCGCCATCGCCGAGCCGTACCGGTGGCGCCGAATCACTTCGTTCTCCGACCCGTGGGCCGATCCGTTCGGCAGCGGCTACCAGCTGACCAATGCGCTGATGGCGATCGGTCGCGGCGAGTGGGGCGGCATCGGCCTGGGCGGCTCGGTGCTGAAGCTCAACTACCTGCCGGAAGTGCATACCGACTTCATCTTCTCGGTGATCGGCGAGGAACTCGGCTTTGTCGGCATCTGCCTGGTGGTGGCGCTGTATGCGCTGCTGGTCGGCCGCGCCTTCGTGATCGGCCTGCGCTGCGTGGAGATGCGCCGCCACTTCGCCGGCTATGTCGCCTTCGGCGTGGCGTTGTGGATCGGCATGCAGAGCTTCGTGTCGATGGGCGTGAACCTCGGCCTGCTGCCGACCAAGGGCCTGACCCTGCCGCTGATCTCGTCCGGCGGTTCGAGCATCCTGATGACCTGCGTGGCGATGGGCCTGCTGCTGCGCGTGTCGTACGAACTGGAGCGCACCCAGCGCCAGGTCGCGTTGCGGGGCGAGGCCGTGCAGGGCGGCAACGAGGCGCCGCGTGCGCCGGTCGATCCGCGCCCGGCGACGCCTGCACCCGCATCGGTCGTGGCGTCATCGCTCTCGCAGACGCTGCGCGGCACCCGCCGCCCGCAACCGCGCGTCGAGCCGACCTTCGAGAGGCTGGCATGAGCGCGGTGATGTCGGCTCCCGTGATGATCATGGCCGGCGGCACCGGCGGCCACATCTTCCCCGCGCTCGCCGTGGCCAAGGTGCTGCGCGCGCGCGGCGTGCCGGTGGTGTGGCTGGGTGCCGACGGCGCGATGGAAACGCGACTGGTACCGCCGCACGACATCCCGCTGGATACGCTGGCCATCACCGGCCTGCGCGGCAAGGGCACGCTGGCCCTGCTCGGTGCGCCGGTGCGCGTGCTGCGTGCGATCCGCGCGGCCGGCTTCGTGCTGCGTCGCCGCGCGCCGCGCGCGGTGGTGAGCTTCGGCGGATTCGCTGCCGGTCCGGGTGGCGTTGCCGCGCGGCTGCTGGGCCTGCCGCTGCTGGTGCACGAACAGAACCGCGCGGCCGGCTTCACCAACCGCATGCTGGTGAAGGTCGCTCGTCGGGTGATGACCGGCTTCCCCGGTGCATTCCCGCAACGCGAGGAAGTGGTCGGCAATCCGGTGCGCGAGGAGATCGCGAAGTTGCCGGCACCGTCCATCCGCTTCGCCGGTCGCACCGGCCCGATGCGCGTGCTCGTGCTCGGCGGCAGCCAGGGTGCGCGTGCCTTGAACCTGGCGGTTCCGCAGGCCATCGCGGCCTTGCCGGCAGGCAGCGTCGACGTGCGCCACCAATGCGGCGAGAAGCTGCGCGACGAAGCGGCCAAGGCCTATGCGGATGCCGGCGTGGCAGCGCGCGTGGAGGCCTTCATCACCGACATGGCCGAAGCCTACGCTTGGGCCGATCTGGTCGTCTGCCGCTCCGGCGCCTCCACCCTCGCCGAGCTGTGCGCGGTCGGCGTGGGCAGCGTGCTGGTGCCGTTCGCGCAGGCCGTGGACGACCACCAGACCCGCAACGCCGAATACCTGGTCGAGCGCGATGCCGCCGTACTGCTGAAGCAGGACGAGGCACTGGCCACGACACTGGCCGCGACGCTGCGCGACCTCGCCGGCGACCCCGCCCGCCGCCTGGCGATGGCAGAGGCCGCGCGCACGCTGGCGAAAACCGATGCGGCCGACCGCATCGCCGACATCATTCTGGAAGAAGCGCTATGAAGCTGGGAATCGGGAATAGGGAATGGAGAATGGAAACGCGGCATCGCGGCGTGGCTGACAAGTGCGCGTGCGCATTCCCCATTCCCTATTCCCCATTCCCCATTCCCTCCGCTTGCGGAGGTACCCCATGATCGCCGCCGCACGCGAGCGCCGTCTGCAGCACACCGGCAACCTGGCGCAGGCGTTCCGTCGGGTGCACTTCGTCGGCATCGGCGGCTCCGGCATGAGCGGCATCGCCGAGGTGCTGTGCACGCTGGGCTATGAAGTCTCCGGCTCGGACAATGCCGACAACGCCGCGACCCGTCGCCTGGCCTCGCTGGGTGCACGGGTGATGCGCGGCCACAATGCGTCGAACGTGCTGGGCACCGACTGCGTGGTGGTGTCGAGTGCGATCAAGCACGACAACCCGGAACTGATGGAAGCGCGCAGCCAGCGCATCCCGATCGTCCCGCGCGCGGCGATGCTGGCTGAACTGATGCGTTTCCGTCGCGGCATCGCCGTGGCCGGCACGCATGGCAAGACCACCACCACCAGCCTGGCCGCGGCTGTGCTGAGCGAAGGCGGACTGGACCCGACCTTCGTCATCGGCGGGCAACTGCTTGCCGCCGGCGCCAACGCCAAGCTCGGCGACGGCCAGTGGCTGGTCGCCGAGGCCGACGAGAGCGACGGCAGCTTCCTGCGCCTGAATCCGCTGATCTCCATCGTCACCAACATCGATGCCGATCACCTGGAAAACTACGGCAACGACTTCGAGCGGGTGAAGGCGGCGTTCGCCGAGTTCCTGCAGCGCCTGCCGTTCTACGGCCTGGCGGTGCTGTGCATCGACGATCCGGAAGTCGCCGCCATCGCCGCCGACACGCCGCGCCACGTGATGAGCTACGGCTTTGCCGAGAACGCCGACGTGCGCGCCGAAGAGGTGACGCAGGAAGGCGGTCGCATGCACTTCACCCTGCGCCTGCCGGAGGACGCCAGCATCCGCGTCAGCCTGGCGCTGCCGGGCCGCCACAACGTGCAGAACGCGCTGGCCGCTGCCGCCGTGGGCTGGCAGCTAGGCGTGTCGCCGGAGAACATCGCCGCCGCGCTGGAGAAGTTCGCCGGCATCGGTCGCCGCTTCAACGACCTGGGCGAGATCGCCACGCCGCAGGGCGCGCGCGTGCAGCTGGTCGATGACTACGGCCATCACCCGAGGGAGCTCGCCGCGGTGTTCGCGGCTGCGCGCGGCGGCTGGCCGCACAAGCGCCTGGTGGTCGCGTTCCAGCCGCACCGCTACAGCCGCACGCGCGACCAGTTCGACGCATTCGCTGCCGTGCTGTCGGAAGCCGATGCGCTGGTGCTGAGCGAGGTCTATCCGGCCGGCGAGCAGCCGATCGCCGGTGCGGATTCCAAGTCGCTGGCGCGCGCCATCCGTGCGCGCGGCCGTAACGAGCCGGTGGTCGTCAGCCAGGTCAGCGACCTGGTCGACGTGCTGCCCGACGTCCTGCAGGACGGCGATCTGCTGCTGCTGATGGGCGCCGGCGACATCGGCCACATGTCGCAGCACATCGCGGCGCACGGCTTCGCCGCGAGGGATCCCGCATGAGCGCGCTGACCGTGCCGCCGCTGCGCATCACCGACGCATCGCGCTTCGGTCGCGTCGCCGTGCTGCTGGGCGGCGTGTCCAGCGAACGCGAGGTGTCGCTGAACTCCGGGCAGAACGTGCTCGACGCGCTGCTCGCGCGCGGCGTGCAGGCGTTCGCCGTGGACGGCGTGCCGGCGCTGGTCGAAGCGATCCGCGCCGGCAAGGTCGACCGCGTGTTCAACATCATGCACGGCGGCGATGGTGAGAACGGCGTGCTGCAGGGCCTGCTGCAGTCGCTCGGCGTGCCGTACACCGGCCCCGGCGTGCTCGGTTCGGCGCTGACCATGGACAAGATCCGCACCAAGCAGGTGTGGCAGGCCGCGGGTTTGCCGACGGCGAGCTTCGTGCGCATTGCCGCCGGCGGCGATCTGGTCGCGGCGGTGCGTACGCTGGGCTTCCCGGTGTTCGTCAAGCCGTCGGCCGAAGGCTCCAGCGTCGGTGTGTTCCAGATCCAGGGCGAGGACGACCTCGCGCCCGCGGTCGCATTCGCCTCGTCGTATCCCGGCGAACTGCTGGCCGAGCAGATGCTCACCGGCGGCGAGTTCACTGTCGCCATCCTCGGCGATCTGGCGCTGCCGTCGGTGCGTATCGTGCCGGCGCAGGGCTGGTACGACTACCACGCCAAGTACATCGCCGAGGACACGCAGTACCTGTGCCCGGGCCTGGACGATGCCGGCGACGAAGCACGCATCCGCGCGCTGGCGCTGGACGGCTTCCGTGCAGCCGGCTGCAGCGGCTGGGGCCGCGTCGACGTGATGCGCCATGCCGATGGCCGTTTCCTGCTGATGGAAGTCAACACCGCCCCGGGCATGACCAGCCACTCGCTGGTGCCGAAGGAAGCGGCGCAGGTGGGCATCGGCTTCGAGGAGCTGTGCTGGCGCATCCTCGAGCAGACGGTGCCGGAGGTGGCGGGCTGATGAACGCTGCCCTGCGCATCCTGACCTGGCTGATCGCGCTGGCGCTGGTGGCGCTGCCGGTCGTGGCCGTGGTCAACGGCTGGATCGGCGCCGATCGCTGGCCGCTGTCCACGCTGCGCGTGCAGGGCGAACTGGCACGCGTGGACGCGGCGCAGCTGCAGGCGGCGGTGTTGCCGCACGCGCGTCGCGGCTTCTTCGCGGTGCGGCTGGAAGACGCCAAGCATGCGGTCGAGCAACTGCCGTGGGTGGAGCGCGCCGACGTGCGCAAGCGCTGGCCGGACGTGCTGGAAGTGCGCATCACCGAGCACAAGCCGTTCGCGCGCTGGGGCAACGACAAGCTGCTGTCCGAGCACGGTCGCCTGTTCCCGATGCCGAAGGAGCTGACCGGCCTGGAGCTGCCGCAGCTCGGCGGGCCGGATTCGCAGGTGCAGGAAGTGACCGCGCTGTACAACGAGTCGCGCCAGCTGTTCGCGCCGATGGGCCTGGATGTCACCACGCTGGTGATGGATGCACGCGGCAGCTGGTCGCTGCTGCTGGGCAACGGCACCCAGGTCGTCGTCGGCCGCACCGACGCGCGTCCGCGCCTGGGCCGCTTCGCGCGGATGCTGCCGCAACTGCTGACGGCCGCGCAGGCGCAGCCGCTGGTGCGCGCCGACCTGCGCTACACCAATGGCTTCGCCCTTGTCTGGGCGAAGCCGGGAATCGGGAATGGAGAGTCGGGATTGGCGTTGCCGCCGCCGATTGCGACATCCGGCGCGTTCATGCCGCGTCCTGCCTCCGTCCGACGTCCCCACGCATCGATTCCCCATTCCCCATTCTCAACTCCCGGTTTCGCAACATGAATCGCAAGGGTGACAAATCGCTGATCGTCGGGCTGGACATCGGCACCTCCAAGGTGACGGCGCTGGTCGGCGAGTACGCACCGGGCAATCCGATCGAAGTGATCGGCATCGGCTCGCACGAATCGCGCGGTCTCAAGCGCGGCGTCGTGGTGGACATCGAGTCCACCGTGCAGTCGATCCAGCGCGCGATCGAGGAGGCCGAGCTGATGGCCGGCTGCGAGATCCGCTCGGTCTACGCCTCGATCTCCGGCAACCACGTACAGTGCCGCAACTCGCCCGGCATCGTGCCGATCCGCGACGGCGAAGTGACCTGGGGCGACCTGGACCGCGTGCTGGAAGCGGCCAAGGCCGTCGCCATCCCGGCCGACCAGAAGATCCTCCACGCCATCCCGCGCGAGTACAAGCTGGACAACTCGCAGGAAGGCATCCGCAACCCGGTCGGCATGACCGGCGTGCGCCTGGAAGTGGATGCGCACCTGGTGTTCTGCGCGCAGTCCGCCGCCGCCAACATCAGCAAGTGCGTGCAGCGCTGCGGCCTGCAGATCGATGACCTGATCTTCTCGTCGCTGGCCTCCAGCGTGGCCGTGCTGACCAGCGACGAGCGCGAGCTCGGCGTGGTGCTGGTCGACATGGGCGCGGGCACCACCGACCTGGCGGTATTCGTGCAGGGCGCGATCTGCCACACCGCGTCGCTGCCGATTGCCGGCGACCAGGTGACCAACGACATCGCGCACATGCTGCGCACGCCCACGCCGGAAGCCGAGCAGATCAAGGTGCGCTATGCCTGCGCGCTCGCCCAGCTGGCGACGGCGGAGGAAAGCATCCAGGTACCCAGCGTCGGCGACCGACCGCCGCGCCGCCTGCCGCGCCACGCGCTGGCGCAGGCCGTGCAGCAGCGCTACGAGGAGATCTTCGAGATGGTGCAGGCCGAACTCCGCCGCTCCGGCTTCGAGGAACGCGTGCGCGCCGGCATGGTGCTGACCGGCGGCGCCGCGAAGATGGAAGGCGTGGTCGAGCTGGCCGAAGAGATGCTGCAGATGCCCGTGCGCGTCGGCATCCCGCAGCACGTCACCGGCCTGGGCGAAGTGGTCGGCAACCCGGTGCACGCCACCGGCGTCGGCCTGCTGCTGATGGGCAGCCAGATCGAACATCCCCGGCGTCCGTCGCTACCCACGGGCAAGGCGGGCAGCTGGTTCAAGAAACTGCAGAACTGGTATCGCGGTGAGTTCTGAGGTGAGAGAAGTGAGTGGAGAGAAGTGAGGAGTGAGAAGAGCAAGACGGCGACGTGGAGAGAGAGGGTGTTCTGCTCACTCCTCACTTCTCTCCCCTCACTCCTTGCAGCAAGAAGTAGTACCGAAGTATCCGTTCCACCCAGCAACACATAACTAAATAAACGAGGACAAGGACATGGCACATTTCGAACTGGTTGAAAAGATGGCCCCGAATGCGGTGATCAAGGTCGTGGGCGTGGGCGGTGGCGGCGGCAACGCCGTGGCGCACATGGTCAACGGCAGCGTGGATGGCGTGGAGTTCATCACCGCCAACACCGATTCGCAGGCGATCAAGAACTGCGGCGCCAAGCTGCAGCTGCAGTTGGGCAGCAACGTCACCAAGGGCCTGGGCGCGGGCGCGAATCCGGAAGTCGGCCGCCAGGCCGCGCTGGAAGACCGCGAGCGCATCATCGACGCCCTCGACGGCGCCGACATGGTGTTCATCACCGCCGGCATGGGCGGCGGCACCGGCACCGGCGCGGCGCCGGTCGTCGCGCAGCTGGCAAAGGAAATGGGCATCCTGACCGTCGCCGTGGTCACCAAGCCGTTCCCATTCGAAGGCCGCCGCCGCATGCAGGTCGCGCTGAAGGGCATCGAGGAGCTGAGCCACCATTGCGACTCGCTGATCACCATCCCCAACGAGAAGCTGATCACCGTGCTGGGCCGCAACGCCACCATGATCCAGGCCTTCCGTGCCGCCAACGACGTGCTGCTCGGCGCCGTGCAGGGCATCGCCGACCTGATCGTCCGCCCGGGCCTGATCAATGTCGACTTCGCCGACGTGCGCACCGTGATGAGCGAGATGGGCCTGGCCATGATGGGCACCGGTTCGGCACGCGGCGACGACCGCGCGCAGGCCGCCGCCGAGGCCGCCATCCAGAACCCGCTGCTGGACGACGTCAACCTCAACGGCGCCAACGGCATCCTGGTCAACATCACCGCCGGCCCCGACTTCACCATGGCCGAGTTCGACGAGGTGGGCCGCACCATCGAAGGCTTCGCCTCGGAAGACGCGACCGTGGTCGTGGGCACCGTGCTGGACCCGGACATGCAGGACGAAGTGCGCGTGACCGTGGTGGCCACCGGCCTGAACCGCAACGCCGCCCGCCAGCCGGTCGGCCGTGGCGGCGACCTGCGCGAGCCGATGCGCGCGCCGATCAAGCTGGTCCGCGACGCCACCACCGGCATGCCGATCGACGATGGCTTCTCGATGGACCCGATCAGCGCCGCCACCAGCGGCCTGGGCCTGCGTCGTGGCTCGGCCTCGCCGGCACCGTCGGCACCGGCCTCCGCGCCGGTGGCGGCGGACCTGCCGTCGGACTACCTGGACATCCCGGCGTTCCTGCGCCGCCAGGCGGACTGATGTGATGTGCCCCTTCCCCCGCTTGCGGGGGAAGGCTGGGATGGGGGCGAGCGCCGCCGACGATCTTCGGCAACGCATCGAAGGGCCGACGTTCCGGTCTTCGGTTTGCCCCCACCCCGACCCTCCCACCGTGAACGGGGGAGGGAGTAGATGTAGTGGTCGCACTGCCATGTCCCTTCGCTGCCGGACCGTCGCCGGTCCGGCAGCCCTTTCCCGGCGCGCTTACCAGCGCGTTGTTGCAAGGGTGGGACAGACCGGTTCTTCCGTTAAGATTCAGTGGTCTGCGTGATATTCTCGCTGCCCGCCCAGGTTCCCCCCACCTGCGAATTCCTTTGATGGCCCAGCAACGCACCCTCAAGAATGTGATCCGCGCGACGGGCGTGGGGCTGCACAGCGGCGAGAAGGTCTACATGACCCTGCGCCCGGCCCCCGTGGATACCGGCATCGTGTTCCGGCGCATCGACCTGGCGCCGGTGGTGGAGATTCCCGCCAGTGCCGAGCTGGTCACCGAGACCACGCTGTGCACCGGGCTGACCTGCGAAGGCGCCAAGGTGCAGACCGTCGAGCACCTGATGTCGGCGATGGCCGGGCTCGGCGTCGACAACGCCTATGTGGAACTGTCCTCGGCCGAGCTGCCGATCATGGACGGCTCCGCCGGTCCGTTCGTGTTCCTGATCCAGTCCGCCGGCATCGCCGAGCAGGACGCGCCCAAGCGTTTCATCCGCATCCTCCGCCCGGTGGAAGTCACCGAGGGCGACAAGGTGGCGCGCTTCGAGCCGTACGACGGCTTCAAGCTGGGCTTCACCGTCAAGTTCGACCATCCGATGATTCCGGCCTCGCAGTCGCGGGCGGAAGTGGATTTCTCCACCGGCGCCTACGTCAACGAAGTCGCGCGCGCACGCACGTTCGGCTTCATGCGCGACCTGGAGTACATGCGCGAGCGCAACCTCGGCCTCGGCGGCTCGATGGACAATGCCATCGTGCTGGACGAGTTCCGCGTGTTGAACGAAGACGGCCTGCGCTACACGGACGAGTTCGTCCGCCACAAGATCCTGGACGCCATCGGCGACCTCTACCTCGCCGGCCGCCCGATCCTGGGCGCCTACGAGGGCTTCAAGTCGGGTCACGCGCTGAACAACAAGCTGGTCCGCGCCCTGCTGGCCGAGACCTCGGCCTGGGAAGAAGTGACCTTCGAGGACCGTGCCGCGCCGTCCCCGGTCGCCTATGCGGCGCCGGCCCTGGCCGTCTGAGACCCCCGTCCCGTCGGGACGGTGAATCCGTTGTCGCCCGGTTTCCCACCCCCGTCACGTGGAGGTGAGGGAATGGTTACGCCTTGGCGAAACTGTGAACCCGGTCAGGGATTGGGTCCCGAAATAACGCCGTTTTAACTTCTGGCTAACGCCCCGACGGGCGGTGGCCGCTACCATGCCCCGTCCCTCGTGATGGCCGGGTCAAATTTTCCGGCCCCTGCGATGACCGCCCCCAGGGGTGGATGCACCGGCGGAGTCCGGTTCGGACAGGAGGTCGAGGGCCGCTTGCAGCCCTCTGCGGGAGGCCTCCGATACGGGTACGACCGGGTGCTGCGCAGGCTTCGAGAGCGGCGCGGGACTTGTCTTGGCGGTGACTTCGGTGACTGCCAGTCCGATGGATTGGGCCACGTTGATCAATTCGGGTGCCGCCAGGCGAAGCCGGGCGTTCCACACGGGCGAGTCGACGATAAAAACGAGCCGCTTGCCCGCCACGTTCGCCAACCGGCAATGCGGCGCGAGGGCAGGCGGAAGGCAGGGGCGAAGCTGCTGTTCCAAGGCGTCGAGCCACAAGGCACGACGCACCGGGTCGGTGGCGGCATCCGTCAGGGCAGCCTGCAAGACAGGTTGCGCGATGCCGGCACGGCGCGGCTTGGGCTTCGAATCAGACATCGGTATCTATGAGCTTTAAGACCATCGTAAACAATACGCGTACCTGGTGGGCCCATGCATCGGCCCACGGCGCCTACCGCATCCGTCTTGCGTTCCACGCACGTCCGCTGGCCAGTGCCGCGGTGCTGGTGGCGGCCGGCCTGCTGGTCGGTGTGGCCGGACGCAGTGCCGCCGGCATGGCGCAGGTGTCGCTGCTGCAGGCCAGCGCCGAGCGGCAGCACGCCGAACTGGAGCAGGTCCGCCGTGGCGCCCAGCAGGAAATCAACGCCATGGCCGCGCGCCTGGGCGAACTGCAGGCCCAGGCTAACCGCCTGAATGCGCTCGGCGAGCGCCTGACCCGCGTGGGCCAGCTGCAGGACGGCGAATTCGACTTCAACGAGCCGGTGGGCGTGGGCGGCAACGACGTGTCCTACGACATGAAGCCGGCCGACCTGAAGGACGGCGTGGACAAGGTGGAGCAGCAGTTCGCCGCCTCCGGCCGCCAGCTCTCCGTCCTGGAAGCGCTGCTGTTCAACCGCGAGCTGGACCGCAATGCGACCCCCGGCCGCATGCCGATCGCCAACAGCTACATCACCTCCGGCTTCGGCGGTCGCGCCGATCCGTTCGGCGGCGGCGGCCAGAACCACAAGGGCATCGACTTCAAGGCGCGCGTGGGCGATCCCGTGCTGTCGGTGGCCGATGGCGTGGTGAGCTTCGCCGGCGTGAAGGGCGGCTACGGCAACGTCATCGACGTCGACCACGGCAACGGCTACGTCACCCGCTATGCGCACAACTCGCGCCTCAGCGTGCGTGCCGGCGACCTGGTCCGCGTGGGCCAGGAAGTCGCCAAGGCCGGTTCCACCGGCCGCTCCACCGGTGCGCACGTGCACTTCGAAGTGTGGGAGAACGGGCGCGTGGTCAATCCGCGCAAGTTCCTGGGCGAAGGCCCCACGCCGGTCGGCCAGGTCAAGCGCGGCTGATCGCGCGGAACCAATCCGGGACCGGGTGGTCTGACGGCCCGCCTTGATTCCCCGGGCGGCGCCCCAAGCTACAATACGGTGTTGCCAGACAGGGCGCCTTGCGCCCTGTTTCGTTTTGGGGCCGCACACGCTGCGCCGCCCCGGCGTTCCCTTCCTTTCCGGTTCCCTACATGATCAACAACCTGCTCACCCGTGTCTTCGGCAGCCGCAACGAGCGCCTGCTCAAGCAGCTGCACCGCACCGTCGACAAGATCAACGCGCTGGAAGCAGAGCTGCAGAAGCTCACCGACGAGCAGCTGAAGGCGAAGACGCCGGAGTTCCAGCAGCGCATCGCCGGCGGGGAGTCGCTCGACAAGATCCTGCCCGAAGCCTTCGCGGTCTGCCGCGAGGCCAGCCGCCGCGTGCTGGGCATGCGCCATTACGACGTGCAGCTGATCGGTGGCATGGTGCTGCATCTGGGCAAGATCGCGGAAATGCGCACGGGTGAAGGCAAGACCCTGGTCGCCACGCTGCCGACCTACCTCAATGCGCTGGAAGGCAAGGGCGTGCACGTCGTCACCGTCAACGACTACCTGGCCCGCCGCGACTCCGCCTGGATGGGCCGCCTGTACAACTGGCTGGGCCTGAGCGTCGGCGTGGTCTACCCGGGCATGCCGCATGGCGACAAGAGCGCCGCGTATGCCGCCGACATCACCTACGGCACCAACAACGAATTCGGCTTCGACTACCTGCGCGACAACATGGCCATGTCGCGCGCCGACCGCTTCCAGCGCGGCCTGCATTACGCCATCGTCGACGAAGTCGACTCCATCCTGATCGACGAAGCCCGCACCCCGCTGATCATCTCCGGTCCGGCCGACGAGTCGCCCGAGCTGTACATCCGCGTCAACCGCATCGTGCCCCAGCTGGTGAAGCAGGAGAGCGAGGAAGCCGAGGGCGACTACTGGGTCGACGAGAAGGGCAAGCAGGTGCACCTGTCCGAAGCGGGCATGGAGCACGCCGAGGCACTGCTGCTGCAGGCCGGCATCATCAGCGAGGAAGAGCCGCTGTACGGCGCCAACAACCTGTCCGTCGTGCACCACCTCAACGCCGCGCTGCGCGCGCACGCCATCTACCAGCGCGACGTGGACTACATCGTGCGCGATGGTGAAGTGGTCATCGTCGACGAATTCACCGGCCGCACGCTGACCGGCCGCCGCTGGTCCGATGGCCTGCACCAGGCGGTCGAGGCGAAGGAAGGCGTGCCGGTCCAGCGCGAGAACCAGACGCTGGCCAGCGTGACGTTCCAGAACCTGTTCCGCATGTACAACAAGCTGTCCGGCATGACCGGCACGGCCGATACCGAGGCCTTCGAGTTCCAGAGCATCTACGGCCTGGAAGTCATCGTCATTCCGACCAACCGCCCCACCGTGCGCAAGGATTCGCCCGACCAGGTGTTCCTCAACCGGCAGGGCAAGTTCAAGGCGGTGCTGGCCGACATCCAGGACTGCTACCAGCGCGGCCAGCCGGTGCTGGTGGGCACCACCTCGATCGAGACGTCGGAAATGCTGTCCGACTTCCTCACCAAGGCCGGCGTGCCGCACGAAGTGCTCAACGCCAAGCAGCACGAGCGCGAAGCGCACATCGTCGCGCAGGCCGGTCGCCCGCGTGCGATCACCATCGCCACCAACATGGCCGGCCGCGGTACCGACATCGTGCTGGGCGGGTCGCTGGAAGCCGAGTACGAAGCGCTGCCGGAAGACGCCAGCGACGCCGATCGCGCCGCGGTGAAGGCCGAGTGGCAGAAGCGCCACGACGAAGTGAAGGCCGCCGGCGGCCTGCACATCGTCGGCACCGAACGCCACGAATCGCGCCGCATCGACAACCAGCTGCGTGGCCGTTCCGGCCGCCAGGGCGATCCGGGTTCGTCCCGCTTCTACCTGTCGCTGGAAGACAACCTGATGCGCATCTTCGCCTCGGACTGGGTCCAGAAGGCGATGAAGCTGATCGGCATGAAGGAAGACGACGTCATCGAGGACAAGCTGGTCAGCCGGCAGATCGAGAAGGCGCAGCGCAAGGTCGAGGCGCACAACTTCGACATCCGCAAGAACCTGCTCGACTTCGACGACGTCAACAACGACCAGCGCAAGGTCATCTACGCCCAGCGCGACGAACTGCTCGACGCCGATTCGGTGAAGGACAACATCGACGGCATCCGCGGCGACGTGGTGGCCGAGACGGTGGCGCGCTTCGTGCCGATGAACTCGGTGGACGAGCAGTGGGACCTGCAGGGCCTGGAGCGCGAACTGGGCGAGGAAATGGGCGTGGACCTGCCCGTGTCGCGCTGGCGCGAGGACGCCGAGGAACTGGACGCCGAGACCATCGAGCGCCGCGTGCAGGAGGCGATGGACAAGCACTTCGCCGACAAGGAAGCGGTGATCGGCGACGAAACCATGCGTGCGCTGGAAAAGCACATCATGCTCACCGTGCTCGACAAGAACTGGAAGGAACACCTGGCGCGCATGGATTACCTGCGCCAGGGCATCCACCTGCGCGGCTACGCACAGAAGCAGCCCAAGCAGGAGTACAAGAAGGAAGCCTTCGAGCTGTTCTCCAGCATGCTGGAGCGGGTGAAGAGCGAAGTGGTCACGTTGCTGTCGCGCGTGCGCATCCGCAGCGAGGAGGAAGTCGCCGCGCTGGAGGCGCAGGAGCGTGCGATGGCCGAGGCGCAGGCGCGGCAGATGCAGTTCCAGCACCAGGATGCCGGCGGCTACAGCGCCGACGAGGAAGCCGAGGAGGCGCAGCGCCTCGCCGCGGCGCAGGGCGGTTACGTGCAGTCCGGTCCGATGCCTGCGCACCGCGACGCACCCAAGGTCGGCCGCAACGATCCGTGCCCCTGCGGCAGCGGCAAGAAGTTCAAGCACTGCCACGGCCAGCTGGCCTGACGTACCGCCATCGCCGGTGACCGGAAAAGCCGCGCGATGCGCGGCTTTTTCGTTGTGGCCGCCGAAGACACCCGGACTATTTGCGTCTACCTGCCGGTTCCCGGCAAGCTTCCTCCATGTCCACTCCGTTGCGCTCCATCCACGTCATGGCGGCCGTCATCACCGACGCGCGCGGCCGCATCCTGCTCGCCCGCCGCACCGAAGGGCGCGACCTGGCCGGGCGCTGGGAGTTTCCCGGCGGCAAGCTCGAGCCCGGCGAAACCGCCGAAGACGCGCTGGTGCGCGAGCTGCGCGAGGAACTCGGCATCGAGGCCCGCGTCGGCGAGCACCTCATCAGCGTCCCGCAGCAGTACCCCGACAAGCGGCTGTGCCTGGAAGTGCGGCACCTGACCGGATGGGAGGGTACGCCGCGCGGGCACGAAGGCCAGGCGCTGGCCTGGGTCGCGCCGGACAAGCTGACGCGTTACGACATGCCGCCGGCGGACCGCCCGGTAGTCGCGGCGCTGCTGCAGCCGGACCGCTACCTGGTCACGCCGGAACCGGAGGATCCGGCGCGCTGGCTGGCATCGCTGGAGCAGGCGCTGGCACAGGGCATCCGACGGGTACAGGTGCGCGTCCGCAACCTGTCCGGCGACGCGTGGCGCGCACTCGCGGCCGAGGCGGTCGCGCGCTGCCGCGCCGCCGATGCCGAGGTACTGCTCAACGGCGACATCGGTCTCGCCCGCGACCTGCAGGTGGGCGTGCACCTGCGCGCAGCACAGCTGGTCGAACTGGGCGCGCGGCCGCTGCCGGACGGACTGCCGGTCGCCGCGTCGTGCCACACGGCGGCCGACCTGCAGCAGGCGGAGGCGCTGGGTTGCGACTTCGCGCTGCTGGGCAGTGTCCATTCGACCCCCAGCCATCCGGACGGCGAGCCGCTGGGCTGGCCGGGCTTCGCCCGCCTGCGCGAGGGCGGATCGCTGCCGCTCTACGCGATCGGCGGCATGACGACCGACCACATCGCCGATGCCCGCCGGCAGGGTGCGCAGGGGATCGCGGCGATCAGGGGGTTATGGCCGGCGCGGGCAGTCTGAGCAGCCGGCTGTCGTTCGTGGTGAGCTTGTCGAACCACGCTCTTTGCAGGGGCACGGGGATCATGACTGTGCTGCTTTGCCGCGAAAAGCGTGGTTCGACAGGCTCACCACGAACGGCATTCAAGGGCGGGCGCCTCGACGTATGTTCTCAGTCTTCCATTGGGCTCAGACGGACAGCATCGAAGCCGCCAGCGCCAGATAGCGCCGGTGCAGGTCATCGGCCGCGCGTTGCAGGTGGGTGATCTCACCGTCGTTGACGACGATATCGTCTGCCAGCGCCAGCCGGTCGGCACGCGAGGCCTGGGCGGCCATCATCTTCTCCGCCAGCGCGGCATCAATGCCGTCGCGCTGCACCAGCCGCTGCTTCTGCACGTCGGTGGGCGTATCGATCACCAGAATCCGGTGCAGCCATGGATAGGCCGCGCGTCCACCGCCTTCGGCGAGCAGTGGGATCGTCGCGATGGCGTAGGGGCTGGCGGCCTGACGGCAGATCGCTTCCAGACGCCGACGGATGGCGGGGTGCACGATCGCTTCCAGTGCGCGCCGTTCCGCGTCATGGCCGAATACGCGCACGCGCAGGGCCGCGCGGTCGAGCTGGCCGTCGGCCTGCAGCACGTCGCTGCCGAAGTGGTCCACCACGGCGGCCAGCGCGGGCGTGCCCGGCTGGACCACCTCGCGCGCCAGCAGGTCGGCGTCGGCCACGACGATGCCGTGCGCGGCGAAGGCTTTCTCCAGCGCGCTCTTGCCCGAGGCGATGCCGCCGGTCAGTCCGATGAAGTAATCGCTCATGGGCCGATTATGCGGCAGGGCATCACGCACGAACCCGCGCGTGGATCACTTCAGCCCGGCGAACCGCAGGTAGGCGTCGACGATCTGCTGGCCCCAGAAGAAGACGATCCAGCCAGCGATGGCCAGGTAGGGGCCGAACGGGATCGGCGTGGCGCGGTCGCGGCCCTTGATGCCCAGCCAGACCGAGCCGACCACGGCGCCGACCACGGAGGAAATCAGGATGATCGGCAGCACGCCGCTCAGTCCGACCCAGGCACCCAATGCGGCCAGCAGCTTGAAATCGCCGCGCCCCATGCCTTCCTTGCCGGTGACCTGCTTGAACAGCCACCACACCAGCCACAGCGAGACATAGCCCGCAATCGCGCCCAGCAGTGCAGGCTTGGCCGGCATGTAGAGATTGTCCAGGCTGCCGATCAGGCCCAGCCACATCAGTGGCAGGGTCAGCTGGTCGGGCAGCAGCCGCGTGCGCAGATCGATGCCGCTCAACGCCACCAGGTAGCAGCTCAGCAGCGCCGCGCCGAAGCCCTGCCAGCCGAAGCCGAACCGCCACACCGACGCCACCGCCAGCAGGGCGGTCAGCAGTTCGACGATCGGGTACTGCGGCGAGATGGGCGCCTTGCAGTGCCGGCACTTGCCGCGCAGGGCCAGCCAGCTGAACAGCGGGATGTTCTCGTACCACGACAACGCGGTCTTGCAGTGCGGGCAATGCGAGCGCTCCACCACGATCCCGGGCGGCGGCGGATCGTACAGCTCCGGCTCCTCCAGCACCTCGCGCGCGTCGCGCTTCCACTCCCACTCCAGCCGCCGCGGCAGCCGCAGGATGACCACATTGAGGAAGCTGCCCACCAGCAGGCCAAGGCCTGCCACCACCGGATACCCCAGTTCGGGGTGCTGATCGAGAAATGCCACGTATCAGCCGGCCACAGCAGATGCGACCTTGAAGATCGGCAGGTACAGCGCTACCACCAGGCCGCCTACCAGCACACCGATGATGACCATGATGAAAGGTTCGATCAAGCTGGACAACGCATCCACGGCGTTGTTGACCTCCTGCTCGTAGTACTCGGCGACCTTGAACAGCATGGTGTCCAGCGCGCCGGCTTCCTCGCCGATGGCGGTCATCTGCACCACCATGTGCGGGAACTGCTGGGTCTGCTTCATCGCCATGTTCAGCGGATAACCCACCGACACGTCGTCGCGCATGCGCAGCACGGCCTTCTCATAGACGGAGTTGCCGGTGGCGCCGGCCACGGTATCAAGGGCCTCCACCAGCGGAACACCGGCCTTGAAGGTCACGGCCGTCGTGCGGGCGAAACGCGCCACGGCGGAGTTGTGCATGATCTGGCCGATCACGGGTACCCGCAGGATCACCTTGTCCAGCGCATGCTGGAATGCGGGCGAGCGCTTGAACATGTACATGCCTAGGAAACTAGCAGCCACGACCAAGGCGAGGATCAGCCACCACCAGCTGACCATGAAGCGCGACATCCCGATGACCAACTGGGTGAAGTAGGGCAGTTCGGTGCCGAAGCTCGCGAACGTCTCTTCGAACGTGGGCACCACGAAGATCAGGATCACCGCGCAGACCAGGATCGCCACCGCGATCACGGCGGTCGGATAGAACAATGCCTTCTTGATCTTGCCCTTCAGCGCTTCCAGGTTTTCCTTGTAACTGGCGATGGTCTCCAGCACCGTTTCCAGCACGCCCGCCGACTCGCCCGCGCGCACCAGGTTGCGGTACAACTCGTCGAACTGCACCGGATGCTTGCTGATCGACTCGTACAGCGACGAACCGCCTTCGATATCGAAGCGGATCTGCTGCACCATCTTGCCCATGCGCGGGTTCTTCTGGCCGCCTTCGATGATCTCCAGCGACGACACCATCGGCACGCCGGACTTCATCATCGTCGCGAGCTGACGGCTGAAGAACGCGATCTCTTTCGGGGAAATGGTCTTGCCGGCCGCGCCGAACAACGGCTTCGGCTTCACCTTGACCACGCTGGGCGTGATGCCCTGCTTACGCAACTCGGCGCGCAGGAAGTTGGCGTTCTTCGCTGACTGCTCGCCCTTCATCTTGACGCCGCGCTTGTCGGTGCCCTCCCAGACGAACAGGTTCAGCGGATTCTCGCGCACGGGCGCGGTAGCGGTCTTAGCGGCGGAGCGGGTCACGGCCATCGGTAGTCCCCTGTCCGGATTTCCCCACCCGGACTGTCAATGCCGCATGGTAGCCGGTTATCGGCCCAATGGAAGCGTCGTGCCTGTGACGGGGGCCGGGTTTCGGTGATATGGCCGGGTTGGGGCCGTGCCGCCTGGCCCGCCAGCGGAAAGGAGGCCTTCCGGTTCGTTCCCTTGCCTTGTGTCAGTGCGTGGAGCGCGGCATGCGGGAGGAGCGGGCACGGAGATTGGGTGCCGTCGATGCCTCGCGACGAGTGTGGTTCGACAGGCTCACCACGAACGGGATCTCTCATTCAGAGCTCCCCGGCAGAGGGACATGGCGGATGGGATAGCCCGCCGCCGGTCCTCAATCCTTGGTCACCCGGTTGATCTCGGCCAGGCTGGTAATGCCGTTGCGCACCTTCAACAGGGCGGACTGGCGCAGGTCGCGGATGCCGGCCTTCTGCGCCACCTCGGCGATCTGCAGCGCATTGCCGCCTTCCAGCACGATCTCCTGGATGGCCTCGCTCATCGGCATCACCTGGTAGATGCCGGTGCGGCCCTTGTAGCCACTGGTGCATTCGTCGCAGCCCACCGCCTCGTAGACGGTGAAGCCGCTCTGCACTTCGGCCTCGCTGAAGCCTTCGGCCACCAGGGCATTGGGGGGCAGGTCGACGGGACGCCTGCACTTGGCGCACAGCCGGCGCGCCAGTCGCTGCGCGATGACGAGCGTCACCGAACTGGTGATGTTGTAGGGCGCAATGCCCATGTTCATCAGTCGCGCGATGGTCTGCGGGGCGTCGTTGGTGTGCAGGGTGGACAGCACCATGTGGCCGGTCTGCGCTGCCTTGATGGCGATCTCGGCCGTTTCCAGGTCGCGGATCTCGCCGACCATGATGATGTCCGGATCTTGGCGCAGGAAGCTGCGCAGGGCGGCGGCGAAGGTCATGCCGCGACGCGTGTTCTGCTGCACCTGGTTGACGCCGGGCAGGCGGATTTCCACCGGGTCCTCGGCGGTGGAGATGTTGCGGGTCTCGTCGTTGAGGATGCCCAGCGCGGTGTACAGGCTGACCGTCTTGCCCGAGCCCGTCGGCCCGGTGACCAGCACCATGCCGTAGGGCTTCTGGATGGCGTCCTCGAACAGCTTCTGCTGGTCCGGCTCGTAGCCCAGCTTCTCGATGCCAAGCTTGGCGGCGCTGCCGTCCAGGATACGCAGTACCACTTTCTCGCCGAACAGCGTGGGCAGGGTGCTGACGCGGAAGTCGACCTGCTTGGTCTTCGAGAGGTTCAGCTTGATGCGTCCGTCCTGCGGTACGCGCCGTTCGGCGATATCCAGCTGCGACATCACTTTCAGGCGGGCGGCGATGCGGTCCTTCAGCTTGGTCGGCGCCTTGGCCACCTGCTTGAGGATGCCATCCACGCGCAGGCGCACGCGGTAATCGGTCTCGTAGGGCTCGAAGTGGATGTCGGACGCGCCGCGCTTGATGGCATCCACCAGCACCTTGTTGACGAACTTCACCACCGGGGTGTCGTCGCCCTTGCTGTCCACGCCGCTGTCGCCGCCGGCGTCCTCGTCGCCCGCCTCCACGTCCAGGTTGTCCAAACCTTCGTCTTCATCGCCGAAACTGCTGGCCATGTTGTTGGACGCGTTCTGCCAATGCTCCAGCGTTCGACGCAACTGGTCTTCGTCCACCAGGATCGGCTCGACGATGAGGTTGGTGTGGAACTTGATCTCGTCCAGCGCTGAGTGGCTGCGGGTGGGGTCGGATACGCCGACGAACAGTTTGCCTCCACGCTTGAACAGCGGCAGCACCTGGTGCTTCTGCACCAGTTCCTCACTGACCAGCTTGAGCGCGCTTTGGCTGGGGTCGAAAGCTGACGCGTCCAGCAACGACATGCCGAACTCCATGGCGTTGGCGGCCGCCAGTTGCGGCGCCGTGACCAGCCGCTTCTCGGAGATCCACTGCGGCAGCGGCACCTTGGCGTCGGTGGCGTTGTTCATCGCCGCGCGGGCGGCGGCCTCGTCCAGGGCGCCGTCTTGGACGAGGCGACGGGCAAGGCCGGTGATGCCGACGAGGTTGGGGGAGGCGACTGCGTTCATGAGGACATCCGGGCAAACAAGTCTTCGTACATTAAAGCAGGAAACGTGCCTAATCCCAGGGCGGTATGGGAGAGCGGTGCCTGAGCACGTGTGCGGGTAGCATCGACGATTGGCGTGAAGAACTGTGATGCATATCGTCCTTCCATGGGGGGCGAGCGATGAGGGCGGCATTGCCACCCGTGGTGAGCCCTTTCTCGGGGTCGGGCTTCCGGCTAACCTAGTCCGAAAGAGGACCAAACATGACCATTTCCGTCATCCTGCCCGCCAAGAACGAGGCCGGCGGCCTGGATCGGACGTTGCCGGCGCTGCGCGCCTGCCTGCCGGGTGTCGAGATCATTGTGGTCGATGACGGGTCGACGGACGACACCGCCTCCGTTGCCGCGGCGCATGGCGCCACGGTGCTCTCCTCGCCGTATTCGATGGGCAACGGCGCAGCCATCAAGCGTGGGGCACGTGCGGCGAAGGGCGACATCCTCGTCTTCATGGATGCCGACGGCCAGCACGATCCCGCCTGCATCCCCGCGCTGTTGGCGAAGCTGGAGGAGGGCTACGACATGGTGGTCGGCGCACGCGACTGGTCGGGACAGGCCGGCGTGCACCGGGGCGCGGCGAACGCCTTCTACAACTGGCTCGCCAGCCGCATGACGGGCTTCGACGTGAAGGACCTGACCTCGGGCTTCCGCGTGGTGCGGGCCGAGAAGTTCCGGGAGTTCATCCACCTGCTGCCCAATGGCTTCAGCTATCCGACCACCAGCACCATGGCGTTCTTCCGCAGCGCCTACGCGGTGGCCTATCTGCCGATTCCCGTGGCCAAGCGCCTGGGCAAGAGCCATATCCGGCCGCTCCGCGATGGCGTCCGGTTTCTGTTGATCATCTTCAAGATCGCCACGCTGTATTCGCCTTTGAAGCTTTTCGCACCGACGGCCGGCGTGTTCTTCCTCACTGCACTGGCGTACTACGGGTTCACCTATGCCACTCAAGGGCGCTTTACCAACATGAGCGCATTGCTGTTCAGCGCAGCGGTGATCATTTTCCTGATCGGGTTGATCTCGGAGCAGATCACATCCCTGACGTATCGGCGGGATGATTGACTTGCCACACAACCCAGGCATGAAGTATCCGCCGTACATCGAGGGCCTTCGCGTGGAGACCATCGTGCTAGCGCGGGCGGTGTCTGCGGCGCGGTGCGTGGGCCCGAAGTCGAATGCCGGGACAACCAGCATCTGGACGCGTGATTCGTGAAGCAGCTGTCGGCGGCGCTGAGGGAAAAAATGGGAGAGCCGGCCCGCGATGCTGGGCGCGAAGGAGAAGCGGGGAGCGAAGGGTCTTGAGTCTGTCCGAGTGCGACGGCAAGCGAACCTTGCTGGTTCTCGCATCCACCTATCCGCGGTGGGCGGGTGATCCGGAGCCGGGTTTCGTACACGAACTGGCCAAACGGATGACCGATCGTTTTCGAGTAGTCGCTCTGGTGCCGCATACGGGCGGTGCGAGGACGCGCGAGATGCTGGAGGGCGTCGAGGTCCATCGTTACCGCTATGCGCCGCAGCGTTGGGAAACGCTCGTCAACGACGGCGGCATAGTGGCCAACCTGAAGCGCGACCGCTGGAAGCACCTGCTGGTACCCGGCTTCGTTCTTGCGCAGGCTTGGTGTGCTTGGCGCTTGCTGCGCCGCGAACGCATCGATGTCATCCATGCCCACTGGCTCATCCCGCAAGGATTGATCGCCGCGTTGCTACGCTATCTGCCGGGGGGCGCCGCCCCCTTTCTGGTGACGTCGCATGGAGCGGACCTGTTCGCGCTGCGGGCTTGGCCATTGCCGTCGCTAAAGCGGTTCGTCGTGCGGCATGCGTCTGCAACGACGGTGGTCAGCGAAGGGATGCGGCTCGAGATGGGGGCGCTGGGCTTGGACGTGAATACGGTGGCAGTCGAACCTATGGGCGTCGACTTGCAGCAGCGCTTCTTTCCAGACGCCGGCGTTGCCAGGTCGCGCACGGAACTCCTGTTCGTGGGCAGGCTGGTGGAGAAGAAAGGGTTGCGCCACCTGCTGGACGCCTTGCCCCTCATCCGGTCGGTCCGCCCGGACGTCACGCTGACGGTGGCCGGATTCGGGCCAGAACTGGAAGCGCGACGCGAGCAGGCGCGAGCCTTGGGCCTTGAAGAGGCAGTGGAGTTCGTCGGAGCGGTAAGCCAGGACGCGCTGCCGCCGCTGTACCGGCGCGCGGCGCTTTTTGTCGCGCCTTTCGTGGCCGCCGGTACGGGAGACCAGGATGGCTTGGGACTAGTGCTCGTCGAGGCTCTGGGTTGCGGGTGTCCCGTCGTGGTGTCCAGCATGCCGGCAACCCGTGAATTGGCGGCCTCCTGCATGGCGGTGCACGAAGCGGCGCCGGGCGATCCCCAGTCGTTGTCGCAGGCGGTACTGCGGGCGCTCCAAGCCCAGGAGTCTCCCCGGCCCGAGGACATCGCCCGCTTCGACTGGGAGGTGAGAGCTGACGCCTATGGTGATCTGCTGATGCGCGCGGTGGATCGTCCATGAACGACATCGGCAGATTCGCATCATGATCCGCGCATTGGCGACGAGTGCGTCGGCGGTGCTCGCATGGAACGTGGCGAGGCTGGCATTGCAGCTTGCGTGGGTGCTGCTGCTGGCGCGCGCACTGGGTCCCGACGGGTACGGGACGTTCTCCGGACTGGCCGGACTGGGGCTGGCCCTAGGCGGCTTCGCGGCGTTGGGCATGGGGTTGCGGCTCTACGAGCATGTCGCCCGTGACCATGCAGTGCTCGACAGCCATTGGGCCCTGGTACGCCGCGGATTGGCATGGAGCGCGCCCGTGCTGCTGGTTCTCTACCTGCTGTGTGCGTTCGGGATGCTGATCGATGCCGCCGCGGTCGTCATCGTGTCGATCGGCGTCGCCGAGATCTTGCTGGCGCCACTCTGCACGCAGGTCGCGTTCGCATACGCCTCGGTCGGGCGGATGGGCGAATCTGCAGCCGCTCCGGTAGCCCTTTCGGTTGCCCGCGTTGCGGCGGCGGGGTGCCTGCTGGTCTTGCCGTCGATGGGCCTGGCCGGATACGCGATATTGCACGTCTTCACGACGCTGGTCGCGGTGTGGTGGATCTGGCGCCTCGCCCACCGGCGTCTTGGCTTGTCGCGCCATTCACGACGGGTCAACGCTGCGGAACTCAAGTCCGGGCTGGGGTTCGCGTCGATATGGGCAAGCGGCCTGGCGCTGACCTCGCTGGACAAGACGGCGGTAATGTACGCAGGCGGCGGAGCGGTTGCGGGGGAGTACACCGCGGGGTACCGGCTGGCGTCGGTGGCGGCGCTGCCGGTGGAAGCGCTGACCGTCGTCGTGATGCCGCGTCTGTTCAGGGCCGGCGCCGGCAAGCCATTGTCGATGCGGCATACCCTCCTGCTGGTCGCCGGCGTGCTGACGTATGGGGGTGTGGCGGGATGGCTCGTCAGCTTGGCGGCGCCGGTGGTTCCGTTGCTGCTGGGCGAAGGCTTTGCTGGGCTGGTGCCACTCGTCGCGATGCTCGGATGGTGGGTTCCCGCCTATTGCCTGAGAATGTTGTCGGGCAACATGTTGCTGGGGTACGGACGCAAGCGCGTCAGGATCTGCGTGGAACTTTCGGGCTTGGCCGTGATGGCGATCTTGGTGCTCTGGTGGGTGCCCGGGTCGGACTTGTCAGGGGCATTAAGGGCATTGCTGGTGGCGGAGTGGTGGATGGCTTGCTTGAGTCTGGTGATGGTGACGTTGTTGCCCTTTACGCGTCACGCGAGGTCGGGCAGCGCATGAATCTGGAGCACATCCACCTCATCCGAGACCGCGAACTGGCGTGCGTCATCGACCTCATGACCCGATTCGGGCCGGCCAGGCCTTCGCTCGACATCCTCGATGTAGGCGCGGGCAGCGGTCGCCAAGCCGCGCGGCTGGCCGCGCAAGGCCACCGTGTTTCTGCGGTCGATGTCGAGACGAGTGCCTACGCGGCGGACCTGTCGTTCCCTGTGTCGATGTACGACGGCAGAGTGCTGCCGTTCCCAGATGGGGCATTCGACGTCGTTGTCAGCTCCAACGTGCTGGAGCACGTGAGTGACCTGGACGGCGTGTTGGCGGAAACCAAGCGCGTGCTGCGTGCCGACGGAATCGCCATCCACGTACTGCCGACGCCCGTCTGGCGGACTTGGACGACCATGGCGCATGGGCCATGGGTGGTGAAGAGGAGCTGGCAACTGCTCACCGGCACGCGCCGCCGGCAGCGTCAAGCGGGCGGAGACAGTCCGGAACACGCGCAGCACCGCGCATCCCTCTCAGTGATCCTGCCGGGGCGGCATGGCGAACGAGGTAACGTCCTGACCGAAAGTTGGTACTTCTCGCGCCGTTGGTGGAGCGCTACCTTCCGGCAGAACGACTGGATCGTGGTTCACGAGCAGGCGGTCGGGTTGTTCTATACGGGCGCGATGGTGTTCGCGACGCGGTTGCACCTGGAAGTGCGCCAAGCGCTCGCGCGTGCGCTCGGCAGCGCTACCCGGGCATACGTGCTCAGGCCCGCCGGCGCCAAGGGCGTTCTGGTTTCCCTTCCTGTTGTGGGTGACAATTGATGGATACAGAGTTTCCGCGGGTCGTGGATCCCGTCGACGGCGGGCCGCTTACGCGCGAAGCGGGATTCCTCGTCTCCACGCGGGGAGCGCGCCACCCCATCATTGATGGCATTCCCCGATTCGTGCCTGCGGAAAACTACGCGGATGCGTTCGGCGAACAATGGGTACGATTCCCGCGGACCCAACTCGACTCCGCCACCGGACTGACCCTCTCGCGCGACCGGCTTGAGCGTTGCCTTGGTCATGCGTTGCCCGCCCTCTCGGGGCAGTTGGTGCTGGAGGCCGGTTCGGGCGCCGGCCGGTTCACCGAGCTCCTGCTGCAGGCCGGCGCAACGCTGGATTCCTTCGATTACTCGGCGGCCGTGTCGGCGAACGCGAGAAACAATGGCTCGCACTCCAGGCTCAGCCTGGTACAGGCGGACGTTAGGCAGATGCCATTCCCGCGCGATACCTACGACCTTGTTGTGTGTCTGGGTGTCGTCCAGCACACGCCGGACCCGGAGGAAACCTTGCGTGCGTTGTGGTCCAGAGTGCGTCCGGGAGGGCGCCTCGTGTTCGACCACTACCGATTCAAGATCAGAAACTACCTGCCGCCGCCGTTGGGAACCGCCGGCATCGCATACCGTCGGTACTTCCTCGGCCTGCCGCGTGCTCAGCGATTCGATGCGGTGAAGCGGGTGGTCGACCGGTGGTTCCCGCTGATCTGGAAATACCGGGACAACTACCCCATGCAGTTTCTGCTGAGCCGCCTCAATCCTGTGGTGAACTACTACCCGCATTTCGGCCTGAAGGACAGGGACATGTACTACGAGTGGATGCTGCTCGATACGCATGACGCCATGACGGATGTCTACAAGCATCGTAGGACCGCGGGCCGCGTGCGTCGTTTCCTGGAGTCCCTGGGCGCCATCGACATGAAAGTAGTGCACGGCGGCAATGGCGTTGAAGCATCGTGCCGCAAACCTTTTGGCCTGGCCGGCAAAGTGGACATCGTTGATGACAAGGCAGAGCTATGAAGCAGTTACTGCGCGCGTTCAGAGAGTTCAATAGGAATCGTCAGTTTCTGGATGTCCCGGATTGGCATCTTGAGATACTGAAGCGGGTTTCTCCGTTCACGATGGCCGGTGCGGAGAGAACGCTTTCGACGATAAGCACCGTTGAATACGTCTTGAAACATTCGGTGCCCGGCTCGATCGTGGAGTGCGGTGTCTGGCGGGGCGGCCAGATGATGGCTGCCGCACTTGCCTTGCAGCGGCTCGGGCAGCATCGCGAAATAATCCTATTCGATACTTTCGCAGGCATGACGGCGCCGGGAAAGGACGATCTCGATCTTAAGGGCGAAGATGCATTGCCGGTGTACGAGGAGCATGCAGTTAGAAAGGTGGGTAGCCGCTGGTGCGAGGCGGGAATTGACGAGGTCCGGAGGAATCTGGCATCGACTGGCTATCCGATGGAACTCGTGCAGCTGGTGCAGGGGCCAGTCGAGACCACGATCCCGAGCCATGCGCCTGAGCGCATCGCCTACCTTCGGCTTGATACGGACTGGTACGAATCGACGCTGCATGAGTTCGAGCATCTTTACCCTGCCGTCTCAACGCTTGGAGTCATTGCGATCGACGACTATGGACACTGGCAAGGGGCACGGAAGGCGACGGACGAGTATCTGGAAAGGAACGGCATCCCCGCGCTGCTGCACAGGATTGATTACACCGGCCGGCAATTCGTCAAGCATTGATTGCATAGATGACCATCTGCGCGCTCCCCGTTAGGCAGTCCCGATGTGCGGCTTGACCGGCTACTTTGGGGGCGACGCTTTTGCGCGAGACGTGTTTCTCAGGGAATCAGCCGCTGCCTTGCGTCATCGTGGGCCTGACAGCGAGGGCTTCTGGAATCCGGAGGGCCCCATCGGACTCGGCCACCGCAGGCTTGCCATCGTCGACCTCAGTGTAGCCGGTGCGCAACCGATGGCATCTGCCGACCAGCGCTGGGTCATCGCATTCAATGGCGAAATCTACAACCATCGCGATCTCCGCGAGCGGTTGGAGGCCGCGCATTCGATTCCCTGGCGCGGACATTCGGATACCGAGGTCCTCGTGGAGTGCATCGCACGCGATGGCGTGATCGATACGCTTCGTCGTTGCAACGGCATGTTCGCGATCGCCGCTTGGGATTGCGAGAAGCAGGAGCTCTGGCTGGCGCGCGACGCGACCGGTGAGAAGCCGCTCTATGCTGGCTGGGTCGGTGGCGGAATCGCTTTCGCATCGGAACTTTGCGCGCTTCGCACGCACACCGCCTGGAAGGGCGGGGTCGATCAGGATGCTTTGTCGTGGATGCTCTCCTTCGGCTACGTACCCGCGCCGCTTAGCATCCATCCGGATGTCTTCAAGTTGCCGGCTGGCAGCTGCCTGGTGCTGCGCCCCGGGGATGAATACAACGCACTCTCCTGCGCGGGATTCGCTGCACGACTCCTGCAGTGGCGACCCCTGGATGAACTGGCGTGCCCCGAAGCCGCGCCGGCAAGAGCAGGTTCCGAGGAGGAATGGCTTGACCAACTGGATGCCTTGCTCGACGACGCGGTCCGTCTTCGCATGCAGGCTGACGTCCCCGTCGCGGCATTGCTCTCCGGGGGCATCGACTCGACCTTGGTCGTTTCGAGCATGGTGCGGCACGCGCCGGGACTGGTGAACACCTTCACGGTCGCCTTCGACGAGCCTGGTGTGGACGAATCGGCACATGCCGCCGACGTAGCGCGCCGGTTACACACAGCGCATGAAGAAATACGCTGTCCAGCCGGCGCAGCGTTGGCGCTGGTGGAACGCCTGCCGGACATCTACGACGAACCCTTCGCGGACCCGGCCCAGATACCGGCGGTACTGGTCTCGGAAGCGGTGCGCCGCAAGGCGCTTGTCGCCCTGACGGGCGATGGTGGCGACGAACTGTTTGAAGGCTATCAACGACACCTGGACGCGCAGGCATGGTGGCGTTTGGCCGCTCCTCTTGGTCGTCGCGGCCGACGGGGTATTGGCGCAGGACTGCGTGCTCTGTCCGGCATGTTGCCGCCGGGTGGCGCATCGCGCGCCAGCGGACGATTGGGGAGCCGTTTGGCAGCGATCGATTTCGACGACTATTACAGGCGCGTGCTGCAGTTCCCCGAGTCATCGGCGGACCGTGCATCGGCGATGACGGGGCGGTGGCCGCACTGGCCCTGCATCCCGGAGGGCCTGCGGACGCCCGGCAGCCGTATGCGGTTCGCCGATCAGGTGCTGGCCCTGCCGGAGGGCATCCACACGAAGCTCGACCGGGCCAGCATGTCGGTTGGCCTGGAGATGCGGGTGCCACTGCTCGACCCGAGGATCCAAGCGTTGTCCTGGCAGTTGTCACCGGACACGCACGTCGTCGGGGGGCTGGGCAAACGCTGGCTGCGGATGCTTCTTGCACGCCGACTGCCGGGCGGCGTCGCCGGGCGCAGGAAGCAGGGATTCGACGTGCCGGTGGGCGACTGGTTGCGCGGCCCACTCAAACCGTGGGCGATGGACCTGATGTCGAGCATGGGGGATGCATTGCCGTCGCGTGGGCACGTCGAACGCGTGTGGGCGGCACACCTGTCTGGAAGGCGGGATGCCGCCTACGCAATGTGGGCCGTGCTTTCGTATCTCGCCTGGCTGCGCCGTCATGGGTGATCCGCTGCGCATCCTGGTGCTGGCGAACCTGCCGCCGTGGGTCATGGGTGGCGCGGAGCACCAGACTGCTCGCCTGGTCGAGCATTGGTGTCGACAGGGTGCGCACGTCGAGGTGGCGGGCTTCCGTATCCCTGATGGCAACGCCAGGCTCGGGCAGGCGAGCGTCAGGACGCATCGGCTTGGCACGGTGACCGGCCTGGGGCGCGGCATTCGCGGTATGACGTATCTCGCCTCTCTGGCGCAGTTCGCGTGGCGGAATCGCGCCAGATTCGATGTCGCCTACTGCCGGGGGCTGGCGGATGCAGCGCTGGGCCTTTCTTTGGCCAAGAGCATCCGCTTGGTACGGTGGCCGCTCATGGCGGTTCCGATCAACGCGAGGGGGCAGGGGGATGCCAATTTCCTGCAGTCGGTGCCCGGGTGGCCGCTGTGGCGGCGCCTACTCGACGGGCAGGTGGACGCGATAAACCTCATCAACGCAGACATTGCCGAGGAGCTCGACGCAATGGAGCTGTGCCGTCCGCAGCGAAGCCATATTCCGAACGGAATCGACGTCCGGCCAGCGATCATGCGCACGGCAATACATCATCCGCGCCGTTTGATATGGACCGGGCGTTTCGAGTATCAGAAAGGCCTCGATGTGCTCATAGACGCCTTGGGTCGCATCGGTCCTCTCTTGGATCGGTGCGTCATCGACCTCTACGGAGATGGGCCGCTCCGGCAGTCGCTCGCCGAGCGTGTCGAAGCGGAGGGCATGGAAAACGTCGTGCATTTCGCCGGCCTGCTGGGCAAGGACGACGTCAGAGCGAAGCTGGAAACAGCGGATGCCTTTCTGCTTCCCTCGCGCTACGAAGGCATGTCCAACGCTGCGCTGGAGGCGATGGAGGCCGGACTTCCCGTGCTTTGCACGTCCTGCGGCGGTATCGATCTGGCCGTGCAGGACGACGCAGGATGGGTCTGTCCCGCGGGAGATGCCGCGCGCCTGGCGGAGGCGCTGGAGACGATGCTCTCGGCCACGGATGAGCAGTGGCTGGCGCGAGGGCGCCAGGCGCGATCAATCGTCGAGCAACGGTTCCGCATCGAGGACGTGGCGGCTCTCAATCTGGAGTGGCTCAAGATGCTGGCGGAGAGCAAGGCCTGATGCGGATCCTGGTGCTCTGTAAGCGGCAGTACACGGGCAAGGACCTCGTCGACGACCGATTCGGCAGGTTGTACGAACTACCCATCGGACTGGCGGCGCAGGGACACGATGTTCGCGTCTGCACACTCAGCTATCGCCGGCGAACGGGAGCGCGCGCAGGGACGTTCGAGGGTGCCGGAGTGACGTGGCATTCCATCGACGCCGTGCCGGCTGGACTCCTCCGCCATGGCGCCTGGCTGGATGAAGCAACGACCGGATGGACACCCGACGTTGTGTGGGCGAGTTCGGACATGCTACAGGCAGTGTTGGCGATGCGCTGGTCGAAACGGCGCGGCATTCCCTGGGTGATCGACCTCTATGACAACTACGAGAGCTTCGGTTTGTCGAAGATGCCTGGCTTGGCAGCGGCGTTCCGGAATGCGTGCAGGCAGGCGGGGGCACTGACCGTCGTCAGCAGTACGCTTTCCGACTACGTGCGCGTGACCTATCGCACGGCATGCCCCATCGAGGTGGTGGTCAACGGCATCCGGAGCGACCTGTTCCATCCCCGGGACAAGGCACAAGCCAGGATCTCACTGGGTTTGCCTCACGATGCACGCATCATCGGAACGGCGGGCGCGCTGACCGCGGACCGTGGCATCAGTGATCTGTTCGATGCCTTCGAGCGGATCGCGGCCGGTGACGATGATCTCTGGCTGGTCCACGCCGGTCCCACGGATGGCAGCTTCGGACCCAGGGCTCATCCCCGCATTGTCGATCTAGGTATGTTGCCGCAGCAACGCGTGCCGGCGTTGTTGGCCGCGTTGGATGTCGGCGTAGTCTGCAATCGTGACTCCGCCTTTGGTCGTTACTGTTTCCCGTTGAAGCTGCATGAAATGCTGGCGATGCGAATACCGGTGGTCGCAGCGGCGCTAGGTGACGTCAGTGAGCTCCTTGAGGGTGTCCCACAGTCGCTTTATGCGCCTGGAGACGTGGGGATGTTGGTCGAGATGATCTCAAAGCAGCTGTCCGCGCCAGCGATTTCCGAGATCTCATCGCCGACTTGGCCAGATTGTGCCGACAGGCTGCGGCGTGCCTTGGATCGCGCCACTCCCTGAATCGCCCAGGGTCAACAGTCATCTCCAAGGCGTACATTGCGGCAATCACGAAGGCGGATATGAGTGGGAAGCGGTACACCTATGAGTTAAAGGTCGTCACATCCAAATAGGTGCTAGATCAGGGGCGTTTGGTGTCGGAGGTGTCGACCCGGCTGAGGAGGAGCATCGACGCGCTGTACGCCTGGGTTAGAGAGCAGCGCAAGGTGCGGGTAATCAGGCAGGAGGATGCCTCGTTGGCGCCGAGATTCTGGCCGTTCATTCTCTTGGCGAACGGAATGTCGGCACCAGAACCCTAGTAAACGCTACGGAGCAAGCGAGCACGATCCAGTCCCGGCACCACAGGAGCTGGCCCGCAGCACGGCCGGATTCCCGCGCGCCTGTGGGGTGAATGAGACGAGCGTGTTCGCGGCCCAGTCGGTGGGTGTGAGGGCGGTCGTAGGGCCGCTTGCGCAGGCGGACGCGGCGAACACGGTGCTGTCGCGCGCATCTGCAATGTCTGCGACGGCCATGGACATGAAGCTCTTGGCCTCCTGGAGGCAGGCGGTGTTGGCTGAGCGCTGTGTGTAATCGCGATAGGCGGGCAGCGCGATGGCGGCCAGGATGGCAATGATCGCCACCACGATCATCAACTCGATCAGAGTGAAGCCCTTGTATCTGTTCATCGCATGCCCTGGGGTTGGCTTTTCCACTGGCTTAACAAGCAAGTCCCGCGCCAAAAGTCCGCAGTGTGCGTTCCGTCACAGGTTCTACGGGGCCAGCCCTTCCGCGTTTGCACGCTCGACGGCCATCGCCCAATCGGCGTGTCCCTGTTTAACCAGTTCGTCTTTCATGGCCACAATGCTGGAGTCGCCCGGAGGGGACGCTCTCGCCGCGAGCAGCATGTAGGGGAGCGCTTCCGGCTGCGATATATCCCGGTATACAAGGCCGGCGATCTTGAGGTGCTCAAGCGGCGAGAGTCCAGCGCGACGCGTGACCGTCGCGACCACCCTGAGCACTTGATCCTTGTCCAGACCAATGCCTGCACGCACGTTGGCAAAGCAGGTCCACAGGATGGCTTTGGTTGCTGGCGCCATCGGCGCCTCCTCCAGCCGCTGGAGCAGTCGATCCCAGTCGGCTTGCTCGACGGTGCCATCGATCGTCTTGTAGATCACGATGTTGGCGTACGCGGAGGGTGATCCGGTTTTGGCGGCGCCCTCTTCCACTGTGGCAATGGCCAGGTCCAGATAGGGGTTGCCGCGCCCTTCTTTCCTGCCGGCAAGGTCGAAGTACACGCCTCCCAGCGCAAGCCAGGCGCGTGGAGAGGTCGGGCTGTTCTCGAGATTGTGCTTCGCGAAGCGGATCGGATCACCCCATGCATGGGCTCGGATGCCTCCTGCGACAGCAACCAGCAGCATGGCCGATGTCAGGAGGGAGGCCGGCAGGAGCGGACGCGATCCCCATCGCTGCCATCCAGCCTCGATCAGGTCGGCCAGCGCCAGCAACACGCCGATCAACGGCAGGTGGTTGCGGTGTTCGAAGGCCAGCTCCAGCGGGACGATCGAACTGGTCAGCAGGTGTCCGGCGAAGAACAGCAATACACCAAACGAGAAAACAGGCCGGCGCCTGCGCCACGCCCATGCCCAGGACAGCAGGCCAGCGATGGCCAGCAATGAGGGCAGGGTCGTGGCGGGCTGCAGCAGGCTGCGCGACACCACGAGTTCATCGTAGTTGAAGGGCATGCGGCTGGGCAGCGGCACCAGGATCTGCCCCAGGTACATCATCAGCACCCGGCCCTGGGTCAGAAGGCGCTCTGTGCTGTTGAAGTCCCGCCCGCCGTAGGCCTCGCTGCTCCAGAAAGTGGGCAGCGCCCAGAACAGGAACAGAAGCGCACCTGCTCCCACGATAGCCAAGTAGGTGGCGCGCAGGCCGCGTGAGCGTGCGACGCTCGCGGCCCGAAAGCGTAGAACGGTCAACTCCAGTACCAGCAGATACAGTGGCAACAGGATGGCGTCTTCCTTGCAGGCCAACGCCAGACCCCAGCAAGCAGTGCCCAAGACTCCGAACGGCCAGCCTGGCCGGCCTTCTATCTGTGCGAGTCGCAGCCGGAGATAACACCACAGCGCCGGCACAAGGAACAACGTCGCCAGGGTCTGCATACGCTGTACCACGTACAGCACGCTCGATACCTGCAGGGGGTGGATGGCCCAGACAAGCGCTACCAGCAATGCGGCAATGGCGGCGGGCCGGGGTGTCCATTGCGCGAGCATCAGCAGGCGACGAATGAACACGGCGAGAAAGAACGTGGTCAGCGCATGGATGAAGAGGTTGGTGGCCTTGAACGTAGCCGCATCCAGGCTGCCGTGGCGCCAGTAGTCGAAGCCGAAGCTCAGCATCGACAAAGGACGAAGACCAGACCCGTCATGAAAGCTGGAGGCCGCGTACATCAACGTGTCGTAGTCCAGGGTCTGGAGGCGGATCAGGGTGTTATCGACGATAGCGTGGGCATCGTCCAGGACGAAAGGCCCGCCGATTCCAAGGCTGAACAGCCCGGCCGCTGCGAGTGACACCAAGAGCGACAGCAAAAGGAAACGTGCGGTAGCGAAACTCATGGGTATGAAGGGGTCCGGGTTGCAGTCGAGGGAAGGATCAGGCGTCGCCGGTCTGGCGGCATCCGTCGGCGCAATCAGGGCGCGTCAGGTGCGTCGACCGGAAGCGCATGTGGTCCCTGGGTGGTCCGTTCGACGATATCCGCCAGGTCCGGCCTGCCTTTGGCGCGCAATTCTGCGCCCAGTTGCGGGACGAATGGATCCTCTGGCCCGATCGCATCCACGATCTTGAGGTAGTAGGGCATCGCCCGGTCCGGATCATCCAGAGTGTCGCGAACTGCGTTGCCCATGATGAGCAGCGTGGAGGGGCGCAGGTCGGCCCTGCGATCCAGCGTGGCGAGTGCCTGCAGCACTTGCTGCTTGTCCAGCTTCGCGCCCAGGCCCGCGTAGTGGGTGAGAATCAGCGGGGCGCGGATGTTGTCCCAGCTCATTCGTGCCGTGCCCAGCCGCTGCTGGAAGCGCTGCCAGTCCTGCGGCGTGATCTCGCCGCTGACGGACTTCAGTACCGTCAACAGCGCGAGGTTGTTGAGGGAACTGGCGTCGGCATCCGCGCCGGAAGAACATGCGGCCATCGCATCGCCCAGATGCGGATTGCCTGCCACCATGCCGCCCCCGGTCTTGATGAGGGTGTCGCACAGGGTGATCCAGGCGCGCGGCGATGTCGGTGCAGCGGCGGCGCTTGCCTTAGCCTGTGACAGCGCATCGCGCCAGTCGTGCGCACGCACCATGGCGGTGGCGCCCAGCGCGATCAGTGCGGCGATGCACACGCCTGCCTGGGTGGCCGGTTGGGGGAGCCAGCGCGCGCCGATGTGTCCCAGCACGCTGCCCACTGCAAGCACGGCACCGATCAGCGCGAAATGATTGCGGTGTTCGTAGGCCAGTTCCAGACCGACCACATTGCTGGCGATGAAGTGCGCCGAGAAGAACAGGAATACGCCCAGCGCGAACAGTGGCTGGCGATCTCGCAGTCGCCATGCCACGGCCAGTAATACGATGATCACGCCGATGGCAGGCAAGGTGGTCCAGGGCTGCAGCAGACTGCGGGAAGGCTGTAACCAGTCGTAGTGAAACGGCATGTTGGCCGGCAGTGGCCACACGATCTGCCAAAGATAGAGGCAGAGTACCCGCGCCTGCGTCAGCAGGCGTTCCGCGCTGTTGAAGTCCCGGCCCGGGTAGGCGTCGGTTTGCCAGTTGTTCGGCAGGAACCAGAGGCCGTAGGCCACGAGGCCTGCCATCACCATCAGCAGATAGCCCCGCTGCAGAAGACGCTGCGTGCGCGCGTCGGCGGCGGCGAAACGCAGGACGGTCAACTCAAGCGCCAAGGTATAGGCGGGCAGCAAGGCGGTGTCTTCCTTGCAGTTCAGCGCAAACGCCCATAGCAATGCAGCGGCCAGCAAGCCGGCTCGGCCGCCATCGCCGCGGATCTGCGCGCGGCGCGCGTGCAGGTAGGCCAGCAGCGCCAGCACCAGGAAGAACGTGCCCATGGTCTGCAGTCGCTGCACGGCATACAGGACCGAGGACACCTGCAAAGGATGCACGGCCCACGCGAGCGCCAGGGCGGGCGCCAACCACATGACCCGTCGCGGCGGGATGCCGCCCGCCTGCAGCAGACTGCGGAAAAGCCAGGCCAACGCCAGCGCGGTAAGCGCATGGATGACGATGTTGGTGGTCTTGAAGGTCGCGGGATCTGCGGTGCCGCCGGCACGCCAGTAATCCAGCGCGAACGTCAGTGTCGGCAGCCCGCGCTGGCTGCCGGAGATCTGCGGCGTGGCCAGCACGTCCACCACGTTGGCGACATTCAGTTCGGTGAGATGGATCGCGCGGTTGTTGACGATGTTGGGTATATCGTCGAACAGGAAGGCGCCCGGCAGGCCGGGGGTGAACGCCAGTGCCGCCAGCAGGGCCGCGATCAGACTGATGAGAAGAAATCGCCGCGTGGAGGTGGGCGAATCAGGCGCAGCCGGCAAAGCGGTGGGCGGTGAACTCATGCGGTCGTCTCGCAGGTAGATTTCGAGGCCCTGCTTCGTGTCCCTTGTCCGGGTTGCCAGGCAGGCGGGGCATAAAAACGAAAAGCGCCTCACGGCGCTTTTCGCTGGTCATGCGGCGGTGGTTAGCCGGCGTATGAGGCCGGCCCTGTTACGGGGCGAGGCTGCAGGTGCCGCTGCCCATGTCGCAGTTGGTGTTGCGCAGCACGGTGGCGGTGCCGCGGGCCTGCGGAGCAAACTGGACGGCCGTGGCGCCGGTGTAGTCGCTAACAGCCAGCGTTGCCGGGGTCATGCTGACGCACGAGACGTTGTTGTAACCCGTCGGATTACGGTTGTCGGCGGCATCGGCCACGGCGGTGTTGATGTAGGCCTTGGCTTCCGCCAGGCAGGCACCGTTGGCCGAGCGCTGGGTGTAGTCGCGGTAGGCCGGCAGCGCGATGGCGGCCAGGATGGCGATGATGGCGACGACGATCATCAGTTCGATCAGGGTGAAGCCCTGGGCGTTCTTCTTCATGGTATTTCCCCTTTCAGGATTGGCTTGATGGTTTTAGGGACACAAGCCCCGTGTCCCTACATGGACCGTGGGCGCCGCGTACAGCGATACGACGCGTGCAGGGATGTAGAGCAGGATGCGTGCCAACTTCTGATACCCCCAGCGATTCCCCCACACTTCCCCGGGAGGAAACCCTGACACCGAAGTCGGGCGGGACTATCGCATCATTCTTTTACGAAGTGTATCGGGGAATGCGGTCAATCCCGGTTCGTGTCACAGATTTGGACATGGGGCTTCGGAGCCGACGCGCGCCAATTCCCTGACACATCTTTGGTTACATGACCCTTGGCGTCATAAAGTGACGTGAAAGGTCACCCGGGTCACTGTGGGATGTACCGCACGCTTGCATCGAGACTTATATATAGGTCTGCCGCAAGCCCTTGAGCGGCCTACTCCATCCCCAGCTTCTTCAGCTTGTAGCGCAGCGCCCGGAAGGTGATGCCCAGCTGGGCGGCCGCCTTGGTCTTGTTCCAGCGGTTCTCCTCCAGCGCCTTCTGGATCGCGGCGCGCTCCAGTTGCTCGATGTAATCCGGCAGTGCGCCCGCCGGGTCCACATCGACCGCATCCGGCGCATCGCGGACCACTTCGCCGGGGCTGAAGTCGCCGCCGAATCTCTTCCCGGCCGGCGCCTGCGGCAGGTAGAGGTCGTCGATCTCGATGCTGTGCCCCTCGGACATGGCCAGCGCCCGCTCCAGGATGTTCTCCAGCTCGCGCACATTGCCCGGGAACGGATAGCGCCCCAGCGCCTCCATCGCCTCCGGCGACACGGAAGGCGACATCCGGCCGTGCTGGGCGGCCAGGCGCTCCAGGATCGCCGTGGTCAGCTGCGACAGGTCCCCGGTGCGTTCGCGCAGCGGCGGCACCCGCAGCTCGATGACGTTGATGCGGTAGTACAGGTCATGGCGGAAGCGGCCGTCGGCCGCCAGCTCGCCCAGGTCCTTGTGCGTGGCCGACAGGATGCGCACGTCCACCAGTACCTCGCCGGACGCGCCGACCGGGCGTATGGCTTTCTCCTGGATGGCGCGCAGCAGCTTCACCTGCATCGGCAGCGGCAGCTCGGCCACCTCGTCCAGGAAGAGCGTGCCGCCGTTGGCCGCCTGGAACAGGCCCTGCTTGTCGGCATGCGCGCCGGTGAAGCTGCCCTTCTTGTGGCCGAAGAATTCGCTTTCCATCAGCTCGGCGGGAATCGCGCCGCAATTGACCGGGATGAACGGGCCGGACGCACGCGCGCCCTGCTCGTGGATCGTGCGCGCGACCAGCTCCTTGCCCGTGCCGGACTCACCCATGATGTAGACCGGCGCCTGGCTGCGGGCGACCTTGCCGATGGTCTCGCGCAGGCCATCCATCGCAGCCGACGCGCCGAGCAGCCGGCTGGCCTGCTCCGCCGGCGGCGGGGCGGGCGGCGCGCGCTCGCTGTTGTTCAGTTCCAGCGCATGCTTCACCAGCCCGCGCAGCACGGTCAGGTCGACCGGCTTGCTGACGAAGTCGAAAGCGCCGGCCTTCAGCGCCTCCACCGCCAGCTCGATGTTGCCAAACGCGGTGATCATGGCGACCGGCGTATTGGGGTAGTTGCGTGCGATCTCGCCGACCAGGTCGATGCCGTTGCCGTCGGGCAGGCGCATGTCGGTGAAGCACAGGTCGTAGGTGTTGCGGCCCAGCAGTTCGCGGGCCTCGCCGAGGTTGGCGGCGGTGTCGATGCGCAGGCCCATGCGGCCCAGCGTCAGCGTCAACAGTTCACGGATGTCGCGTTCGTCGTCGACGATCAGGGCGCTACGGCTTTGATTCATGCATTCCCCCTACTGCCCCTGTGCCGGCAGTGTACCCAGTGAATCTTAAACATGGTAGGCGACGGGTGGACATGATTCGGGCACCGCGGTTGCCGCATTCCGGGTGTGCCACTACGCCGGCAGCAGCGCATGCGGGCCGGGCAGGGTGACGCGGAAGCAGGCGCCGCCGCCGGGTACCGGGACGTATTCCAGCGTGGCCTGGTTGGCGCGGCATAGTTCGCGGGCGATATACAGCCCCAGGCCGGTGCCATGCTCGGAGGTGGTGAAGAAGGGGCGGAACAGCTGGGCCGCCACGGCGTCCGGAATGCCGGGGCCGCGGTCCATCACGTCCAGGGTGGGGCGGCCTTCGGCGTTGAACACGCGCACCCGGATGCGCGCGGACTCGCCGGGCAGGCGGCCGTAGTTCAGCGCGTTCTGCACCAGCACGGTCACCACCTGCTGCAGGTGGCGCGGGTCGACCAGCGCGGGCACCGGCTTGGCGCCGATGATGGTTTCCAGCGTGTCGGTCTCGATGGAGAGTGTCTGCTGGTAGTCGTCGACGAAGCGGCGGACGAAGGTGTTGAGGTCCACGTGCTCGGGCGTGGCGCGCTCGCGGCGGGCCAGACCCAGCACGCTTTCGACGATGCCGTTGGTGCGCTGGCACTGCTGGTGGATGATCTGCAGCAGCCGGCGGTCGCCGTCGTTGACGTGCTGGGATTCCTCCAGCAGCTGTACGGCATAGTTGATCGCGGCCAGCGGGTTGCGGATCTCGTGCGCCAGGCTGGCCGAGAAGCGGCCCAGCGCAGCCAGGGTCAGCGATTCGGCCCGGCGCGAGACCACCGTGGCGTCGTCCAGGAAAATCAACGAGGTCTCGCTGTCGGCCAGCAGGCGGGCGAAGCGCGGCTGCACTTCCGGCTGGTCGGGCGTGAACTGCATGGGCGTTTCGTCGGTCTGCCAGCCGTTGCGCCAGCGCTGCAGGCGACGGGCGAGCTCCGGCGCGGCGTGCAGCAGCGAGACGCCCTGGCCGTCCGCGCCCTGGCCATCGCCGCCCTCGCCGAGCAGCAGGCTGGCGGCCTCGTTGGCCAGCTTGATGTGGTTGTCCGCGTCGACCACCAGCACGCCGGTGCGCATGCGGCGGATGATCAGTTCGTTGACCTCGAACAGGTTGGCGACTTCCTCCCCACGTTTCTCCGCCAGCGCCTGGCTGTGGCGCGCCTTCTGACCGGCCTGGTGCGCCAGGTAGGCCAGGGCCAGGTAACTGACCGCGAACATGATGACCTCGGCCAGCGAGCGGCTGGCGCCCTGGTCGTGGAAGAGGGTGACCAGGTATTCGCCGAACAGGGCGGCAATCGCCATCACCGCCACGACCAGCGCCATCCGCGTGGACGGCAGCAGCAGCGCCGCCGCCGACACGTTGAACAGCAGCATCATCGCCACGCCAGCGGTGGCATTGGGCAGGGCGTGGGTGATCAGGGCGGCGACGAGGATGTCGATGCAGACGCTGCTGAAGACGATCCAGACCAGCCACTGCACGCTGCGGCCAACGAAGAACAGTACGAGCGCCAGCACCAGGTAGGCGATGGTGACCCCCGTGCCCAGATCCGGGTGGCGGGGCTCGCCCAGCACGCTGCCGAGCGGGCTGAACATCAGCGCCGCCAGGATGCCGGCTTCCAGCACCCGGTAGAGCGCGAAGAAATACAGCTCGCGGCGCGGGACCGATTCGATGCGGGACAGGAGCGACTGGGCCTGGCGCAAACGCGTACTTCCCCGGTAGCGAGGGGCACAGTATAGGCATGCGGGCCGCCGCCGCGCCCGGCCCGCCCTTTGCCACCAAAGGCTTAGGCCCCGGGTTTTGCGCCCTCCGGCCGCGTCGGCGACAATAGGGGGCTCGCCCAGCCGCCGCCCCCGTGGCCCCGGCCCGGGCGATGTCTTCTGTTCCCTACCCACGGTGACGCATGAATTTCCACGAATATCAGGCCAAGCAGCTGCTGGCCGAGTACGGCATCCCGGTCCCGGCCGGCAAAGTCGCCGCCACGGCGGACGAAGCGGTCGCAGCCGCCCAGTCCCTCGGCAACGGCCCCTGGATGGTCAAGGCCCAGATCCACGCGGGCGGTCGCGGTAAGGCCGGCGGCGTCAAGTTCTGCAAGACCGTCGATGACGTGAAGGCGGCCGCCGGCAAGATGCTGGGCACCAAGATGGCCACCTACCAGACCGCCGGCGTCGAGCTGCCGGTCAACCTGGTGCTGGTGACCACCGCCGGCGAGATCGTCAAGGAGCTGTACCTGTCGGTGCTGGTCGACCGCGGCACCCGCACCATCACCTACATCGCCTCGTCCGAAGGCGGCGTGGAGATCGAGCAGGTGGCGGCCGAAACGCCGGACAAGATCCACACGCTCAACGTCGACTTCGTCGAAGGCGTGCAGCCGTACCAGGGCCGCGAGTTCGGCTTCAAGATGGGCCTGACCGCCAAGCAGGCCGGCCAGTTCGCCAGCATCATGGTCAACCTGTACCGCATCTTCAACGAGAAGGACCTGGCGCTGGTGGAGATCAATCCGCTGGCGATCCTGGACGACGGCAACCTGTACGCGCTGGACGGCAAGTTCAACAGCGACGACAACGCCGCCTTCCGCCACAAGGACCTGCTGGCGATGCGCGACACCAGCCAGGAAGACGAGACCGAAGTGCTGGCCTCGGAGATGGACATCAACTACGTGACCATGGACGGCAACATCGGCTGCATGGTCAACGGTGCGGGCCTGGCCATGGCCACCATGGACGTCATCAAGCTCAACGGCGGCGAGCCGGCGAACTTCTTGGACGTGGGCGGCGGCGCCAACAAGCAGCGCGTGATCGAGGCGTTCAAGCTGATCCTGTCCTCGGACAAGGTCGAAGGCATCTTCGTCAACATCTTCGGCGGCATCGTCCGCTGCGACATGATCGCCGAGGGCATCATCGCCGCGGTGAAGGAAGTGGGCGTCAAGGTGCCGGTGGTCGTGCGCCTGGAAGGCACCAACGTGGAAGAAGGCAAGCAGCTGCTGCGCGACAGTGGCATGGCCATCATCCCGGCCGACAACATCAACGACGGCGCCAAGAAGGTCGTTGAAGCGGTCAAGGCCGCTGCCTGATCCCACGCTGTCGTAGGGCGGGCCTTGGCCCGCCATCCGGCGATCAAGACAACACGACGGCGGGCCGAGGCCCGCCCTACAGGAAGACAGATTCCATGAGCGTTCTGATCAACAAGAACACGAAGGTGATCGTGCAGGGCTTCACCGGCCAGCAGGGCACCTTCCACGCCACCCAGATGATCGAGTACGGCACCCAGGTCGTCGGCGGCGTCACCCCGGGCAAGGGCGGCACCACCCACATCGACCTGCCGGTGTTCGACACCGTGGCCGATGCGGTCAAGAGCACCGGCGCCGACGCGTCCGTGATCTACGTGCCGCCGCCGTTCGCGGCCGACGCCATCCTCGAAGCGGCCGCGGCCGGTATCAAGGTCATCGTCTGCATCACCGAGGGCATCCCGGTGCTGGACATGCTGCGCGTCAAGAACGTGCTGACCCGCGCCCATCCGGACACCGTGCTGGTCGGTCCCAACTGCCCCGGCGTGATCACCCCGGGCGAGTGCAAGATCGGCATCATGCCGGGCCACATCCACAAGCCGGGCAAGATCGGCATCGTGTCGCGCTCGGGCACGCTGACCTATGAAGCGGTCAAGCAGACCACCGAAGTGGGCCTGGGCCAGTCGACCTGCATCGGCATCGGCGGCGACCCGATCAACGGGCTGAACTTCGTCGACTGCCTGAAGCTGTTCAACGAAGACCCGCAGACCGAAGGCATCATCATGGTCGGCGAGATCGGCGGCGACGCCGAGGAAGCCGGCGCCGAGTACATCAAGGCGCACGTGAAGAAGCCGGTCGTCGGCTTCATCGCCGGCGCGTCGGCCCCGGCCGGCAAGCGCATGGGCCACGCCGGCGCCATCGCCAGCGGCGGCAAGGGCACGGCCGAAGGCAAGTTCGCGGCGATGGAAGCCGCCGGCGTCACCACGGTCCGCTCGCCGGGCGACCTGGGTGCGGCGATTGCGTCGCGCCTGAAGAAGTAAATCGCGCCTCAGGGCGTGGTACGGGAAGCCGCCTTCGGGCGGCTTTCTGTTTTTCGGGGGCGTTCGGGTTTTTCTGGGCAAGTGTGGAGACATGGGCTTCGTCGCCCCCACCCCAACCCTCCCCCGCAAGCGGAGGAGGGGGCCGTGCCCGAGATCGGCGGAGTCGCCCGGACGCGGTCCCAGTCCTCGATCCCGATCCCGATCCCGATCCGTGCGCGGTCAGCCCCTTCCCCCGCTTGCGGGGGAAGGCTGGGATGGGGGCAAAATGGCGAGGAAGCCCACGCACAGGACGTGCCCATGCGCCAAGGACAGAAACGCACCCGCGCGCGCGAGCTCCGCCGCGACATGACGCTCGCGGAACGCCGGCTCTGGAGCATTCTCTGCCGGCGGCAACTGGAAGGATTCCGCTTCCGTCGCCAGCATCCCGTCGGACCCTACGTCGCCGATTTCGCCTGTCTGGAAGCGGGACTGATCATCGAGGTGGATGGCGGTCAGCACATGGACGCTGCCTCGGATCGCAACCGCGAGGCTTTCCTGCATCGCGAAGGGTTCCATGTGCTGCGCTTCTGGAATAATGAGGTCATGGCGAACCTCGAAGGTGTCCGGGTGCTGATCCTCCGCCGACTTTCGGACACTCGCCCCCATCCCAGCCTTCCCCCGCATGCGGGGGAAGGGGCAGACACCGAAGGCTGACATGACCCAGACCCTCCGCATCGCCATGGCGCAGTTCGACTTCCCGGTGGGCGGCGTCGCGCAGAACACGGCGAGCATCCAGCGCATGATCGCCGAGGCGCGCGACGAGTACGGGGCCGACGTGGTGCTGTTCCCCGAACTGGCGGTCAGCGGTTATCCGCCGGAGGACCTGCTGCTGCGCCCGCGCTTTCTGGCCGACTGCGAGACGGCGCTGACCGGGATCGCCGCCACCACGCACGGCATCGTCGCCGTGGTGGGCTGGCCGCAGAGCGCGGGCAGCGTGGTCTACAACGCCGCCAGCGTGCTGCGTGACGGTGCGGTCGAGGCGACCTACCGCAAGCGCGAACTGCCCAACTACGCGGTGTTCGATGAGCGCCGCTATTTCGACGTGGATCCGGACGGCGGCGCCTGCACCTTCGAGGTGAACGGCGTGCCGCTGGGGCTGGTGATCTGCGAGGACCTGTGGTTCCCCGAGCCGCTGGCCGAGACCGCCAGCGCCGGCGCGGTAATGACGCTGGTGCCGAACGCCTCGCCGTTCGACCGCGACAAGCATGCGCAGCGCGATGCGCTGATCGCCGAGCGCACGCGCGAAACCGGCATGGCGCTGGCCTACCTCAACGTGGTGGGCGGGCAGGATGCGGTGGTGTTCGACGGCGCGTCCGTGGTCGCCGACGGCGACGGCACCGTGCATCCGGCAGCGGCGGCGTTCACCGATCAGTGGCTGGTGGTCGACTTCGACGTGGCGGCGCGGACGTTCAGCCCGGTCGTCTGGATCGACGACGGTGACGAGAGCCGCGATGCGCTGGCGTGGCGTGCGATCGTGCGCGGCATCCGCGACTACTGCGGCAAGAACGGATTCTCGAAGGTGTGGCTGGGCCTGTCCGGCGGCATCGACTCGGCGCTGGTGCTGGCGCTGGCGGTGGACGCGCTGGGGGCCGAGAACGTCACCGCCGTGCGGATGCCGTCGCGCTACACCGCCGACCTGTCCAACGACCTGGCGGCGGAACAGTGCGCGGCGATGGGCGTGAAGCTGGAAGCGGTGTCGATCGAGGCGCCGTTCAAGGGCTTCCTCGAGGCGCTGGGTCCGGTGTTCGGCGACAAACCCGCCGACACCACCGAGGAAAACCTGCAGTCGCGCAGCCGTGGCGTGATCCTGATGGCGTTGAGCAACAAGTTCGGCGGGCTGCTGCTGACCACCGGCAACAAGAGCGAGTACGCGGTGGGCTACGCCACCATCTACGGCGACATGTGCGGCGGCTATGCGCCGATCAAGGACCTGTACAAGACCGAGGTGTTCGCGCTGGCGCGCTGGCGCAATACCGTGGGCGGTGCGCCGGTGATCCCGCCGGCGGTGATCGACCGTCCGCCGTCCGCCGAACTGCGCGAGAACCAGAAGGACCAGGATTCGTTGCCGCCGTACGACGTGCTGGATGCCATCCTGTTCCGCTACGTGGACCAGGAGCAGTCGCGCGACGAGATCGTCGCTGCCGGTTTCGATGCCGCCACCGTCGACCGCATGCTGCGGCTGGTGCGCATCAACGAGTGGAAGCGCCACCAGGCCGCGCCCGGGCCGAAGGTCTCGCGCCGCGCCTTCGGCCGCGAGCGCCGTTACCCGATCACCAACAAGTACGCGCTGTGAGTGGCGCGTCGCCTCGCCGGAGTACTGCATGACCCGTAAGAAGAAGCGCGCGGCGCACCGCGACCGTCCCGCCGTCGCCACGCCACGACCGGCCATGCCCCCGGACCGCGTGATGCTGGCACTGGCGGTGCTGGGCCTGCTGATCACCGGCTACCTGGCGTGGACGGCCGGCAGCGGATCGGCGTCGGCGTTCTGCACCGCCGACGGCGGCTGCGATGCGATTCAGCGCAGCGGCTGGTCCACGTTGCTCGGCGTGCCGATGGCGCTATGGGGCTTCGGCCTGTACGCGCTGGTCGCGCTGGTGTCGCTCTCGCGCAAGGCGTCGCCGTTGCTGCGCTGGCAGCGGCAGTGGCGGCTGGTGCTGCTGGGGCTGGCGATCAGCGTGTACCTGACGGTGGTGGGCAAGCTGGTGCTGGACGCGTTCTGTGCGGGCTGCCTGGCCTCGCTGGCGGTGCTGGTGGCGATGTTCGCGTGGCTGCAGCTGCGGCGTCCCGCCGCCGCGCCGGGCCAGCCCTGGGGCCGCTGGTGGGCCGTGCAGGCGGTGCCGGTGCTGCTGGTGGTGGCGGTCCTGCACGTGCACCAGAGCGGCCTGCTGCACCAGCGGCCGGAAAGCCGTCGCGCGGAGGCACTGGCGCAGCACCTGTCCACGTACGGCGCGAAGTTCTACGGTGCCTCATGGTGCGTGGAATGCAGCCGGCAGAAGCGCGAGTTCGGCCACGCCGCAGACCAGCTGCCCTACGTGGAGTGCGCCCCCGGCGGCCGCAATGCGCCGATGACCGCCACCTGTGCGGCGGCCGGCGTCACCGTCTTCCCCACCTGGGTGATCGATGGCATCCAGCACAACGGGGTGATCGAGCCGCGTCAGCTGGCGGTGCTCACCCGTTTCGACTGGGACAAGGGCGGCGCCGCGGAGTGAGAGCGAGGCACCGGGAAGCGGAAACGAAAAAGGGCCTTGCGGCCCTTTTTCCTTGCAGCGACTGACCGCAGGGTCAGTCGTCCTTGCGCTGGTCCACCGTGTTGCTGGACTTCTCGCCGGCGAACGGGTTCAGGCGGCGCACCATCCACGGGTAGTCCGGGAACTTGCCGGCCAGCCACGGGTGCTGCGGGTCGTTGAGTTCCAGCACGCGCCTGGCGTCGGCGGCCAGGGTCTCGTTGCCCAGGTGGGTGTAGGACTCGGCCAGCACGGCCACGGCGTCGTACTGGTAGCTGCTCTGCGGGTAGGTTTCCAGCAGGTAGCGGGCGCGGCTGGCGGCCGACACCCAGGCGTCGCGGCGCAGGTAGTAGATGGCGGTGTCCAGCTCGTGCAGGGCGAACTGGTCGCGCAGCGCGATCATGCGCTGGCGCGCATCGGCGGCGTAGCGGCTGTTGGGATAGTTCTCGGCGACGCGGGCGAAGTCGTTGTAGCCCTGCATCGGCGTGGCCAGGTCGCGGCGGCTGGCGTCCAGGCGCCACACCTTCTGCAGGAACACCGTGTCGCGGTTGGAATTGGCCAGCCCGCGCAGGTAGTACATGTACGGGATGTTGCGGTGGGTCGGGTAGGTGCGGATGAAGCGGTCGATCGTGGTGACGGCTTCGTCCAGCTTGCCGGCCTTGTACTCGGCGTAGGCGGTTTCCATCAGCGCCTGCTCGGTGTACGGGCCGTACGGGTACTGGGCGATCAGGCGGCGGAAGTTCAGCAGGCCGCGGTCCCAGTTGTTGTTGACCATCGAGCGGTGGCCTTCCTCGTACAGCACCTCGACGGGCTGGTTCTCGGCCGCGTCCTTCTTCTTGAAGATCTTGCCGCAGCCGGTGCCGGCGAAGGCGACGACCAGGGCCAGCAGCACGAGGCGGGAGGTCGCGGAAGAGCGGGAGAAGCGGGGGAAGGCACGCTGGGTCATGGGCTGGCGGCAGGCCGCGGCAGGGAAACAGGCCGTCGATGATAGCCTAGGCGCCGCCTTCGCCATGAACATTCGGCCAATACGGACCGGGACATGGCCTGCCTGGACGTCCTTGAGCATGACCGAACCCGATAGCCCCGACACCCTCCGCACCGCGATCGTGCCCGACAGCGCCGCCGGACGGCGCTTCGACGCCGCCCTGGCGGAACTGTTCCCCGAATTCTCCCGCTCGCGCCTGACCGAGTGGATCAAGTCCGGCAACGCCCTGCTGGACGGCCAGGTGGTGCGCCCGCGCGACCCGGTCCGCGGCGGCGAGACCGCCAGCCTGGACGTGGTGCTGGACACCCAGACCCACGCCGAGCCGGAAGACATCCCGCTGGACATCCTGTACGAGGACGAGCACGTCTTCGTGCTGGACAAGCCGGCCGGCCTGGTCGTCCACCCCGGCGCCGGCAATCCGACCGGCACGCTGGTCAATGCCTTGCTGTTCCGCGATCCGTCGCTGTCGGCACTGCCGCGCGCGGGCATCGTGCACCGGCTGGACAAGGACACCTCCGGCGTCATGGTGGTGGCGCGCACCGTGCCGGCGCACACCTCGCTGGTGGCGCAGCTGGCCTCGCGCGACGTGCACCGCCAGTACCTGGCCGTGGTGGTCGGGGCGATGGTGTCCGGCGGCACCGCCAATGCGCCGATCGACCGCCATCCGCGCGACCGCCTGAAGATGGCCGTGCGCGAGGACGGCCGCGACGCCGTCACCCACTACCGGCTGCGCGAGCGCTTCCGCGCACACACGGCGCTGGAATGCAGGCTGGAAACCGGCCGCACGCACCAGATCCGCGTGCACATGGCGCACATCAAGTACCCGATCATCGGCGACCCGCTGTATGGCGGACCGCTGCGGCTGCCGAAGGGCGCCAGCGAGGAGCTGATCGCCGTGTTGCGCAGCTTCCGGCGGCAGGCGTTGCATGCCGAAACGCTGGAGTTCGCCCATCCCGTCAGCGGCGAGCCTGTCCGCGTCTCCGCACCGGTGCCGGCCGACATGGTCGCGCTGCTGGCGGCGTTGCGCGCCGACAGCAAGGCCCAGCGCGGATGAACCGCGCGCCGGCGGTGCTTGCCGACTGGCCGGCACCGGCCGGCGTGCACGCGTTCACCACCTTGCGGCACGGCGCCGGGTTCTCGGCCGCGCCGTTCGACGTATTCAATCTCGGAAACAGATTCGCCGCCGACGGTGACGATCCGGCCGTCGTGGCGCGCAACCGCGCGCAGCTGGTCGAACTCGCCGGCCTGCCTTCTCCGCCGCACTGGCTGAAGCAGGTGCACGGGACCGATGTACTGCGCGTTGAAACCCCGGCCGATCCGGATGCCACGGAACCCGTGGCCGACGCGCTGGTGACCTCGACGCCCGGCGTGGTGCTGGCGATCCTGACCGCCGACTGCCTGCCGGTGGTGTTCGCGGCGAAGGACGGCCGCGAGGTCGCCGCCGCGCACGCCGGCTGGCCCGGGCTGTCGAAAGGGATGCTGGAGGCCACGCTGGCGGCGATGGCGACGCCGGCCTCCGACCTGGTGGCGTGGATCGGCCCCGCCGCCGGACCGGCGCGCTACGAAGTGGGCAGGGACGTCTTCGACGTGTTCGTCGCCCACGATGCTGGCGCCGAAGCTTGCTTCGTGCCGACGCGCGCGGGCCACTGGCTGGCCGATCTGCCGGCGCTCGCGCGCCGAAGGCTCGTCGCACGCGGCATGGCGCCGGCCGACATCCACGGCGGCGATCTCTGCACGATCAGCGAGCCCGCGCGCTTCTTCTCGCACCGCCGCGATGGCCGCAGCGGCCGCATCGCCACGCTGGCATGGATGCAGCCGTAAGGTCGCTGTTCGCGCAGGTATTGGGGCCGGCGTTCGATATGCTGCCGGCGCCGGTGCGCGCGCTGCATCTTGCGCAGGGAATCCACCGGTATCGGGGGGATGTCGACGTCAAGCGCGGCGGTGGACCGCTGTCGCGGATCGTGGCCGCCGCCACCCACCTGCCACCCGCCGCATGTGGTCCGGTGTGCGTGGAGATCGATGCGTCGCCGGAATCCGAACGCTGGACCCGCTTCATCGGCGGCCGCGCAATGCCCTCGCGCCTGTGGCGCGAGAGCGACGTGCTGTGCGAACGCCTCGGGCTGGCGACCTTCGGTTTCCGGCTGGAAATCGTGGACGCCGCCATCGTCTGGCGCGTGGTGCGCGTCCGCGTGTTCGGCCTGTCGCTGCCCGCGCGCTGGTTCACCGGCGTGGGTGCGCGCGAATCCGCCGAAGGCGAACGCTACCGGTTCGATGTATGGGCGGCGTTGCCGCTAGCCGGTCGACTGGTGCATTACCGGGGATGGCTGGATGTCGGATGATCCCGCGCGCCGCGATGGCTCGATCATCGTCTTCGATGGCATCTGCGTGCTGTGCAATGGTTGGGTGCGCTTCTTGTTGAAGCATGACCATGAAGGCCGCTACCGCTTCGCCGCCATGCAGTCGGAGGCCGGACGTGCGCTGCTGGCGACGCACGGGCTGGATCCCGACGATCCGGCGTCGTTCCTGCTGGTGGACGGAACGCAGGCCTGGACGGACAGCGATGCGATCCAGCGCGTGCTCACCGGGCTGGGCGGCGCGTGGCGACTCGCGAGCATGATCGCCTGGGTGCCGCGTTTCGTGCGCGATCCCGTGTACCGCTGGATCGCGCGCCACCGCTACCGCCTGTTCGGCACCACGGCCTGCCACCTGCCGACGGAAGAAGAGCGCGCGCGGTTCCTGTAGCGTGCGCCATGCGCACGATGGGCGGTGGAGGGGTCCTGCGGTCGTGCGCATGGCGCACGCTACGTCTTCATCCCGGCGGACGCCGGGAACCAACGGCTTCTACGCTTGGCTTCAGCACGACACGGCGTCGTGTGCCGACAGAACAGGCACGGGCGTGTTTCCGTAGCGTGCGCCCTGCGCACGATGGGCGGTGGCGGGATCCTGCGGTCGTGCGCACGGCGCACGCTACGCCGTCATCCGGGCGGACGCCGGGAACCAGCGGCGTTCACGCTTGGCCTTTGCACGACACGGCGTCGCGTGCCGACAGAACAGGAGCGGGCGCGGTTCCGTAGCGTGCGCCATGCGCACGATGGGCGATGGAGAGATCCTGCGGTCGTGCGCACGGCGCACGCTACGCCGTCATCCCGGTTTGTGGCGGGATGACGGCAGGGGTCGATCAGAACGTGTAGCGCACCCGGGTGTAGTAGTACGCGCCGTTGCTGCCGATCGGGGACAGCACGTCGTAGGGCAGGTTGCCGAAGTAGGAGATATCCGCGCTCGACAGGTCCGGGTATTCGTCGGTCAGGTTCAGGCCGCCCAGCGCCACGCTCCACTTCGGCGAGACGCGGTACTCGACTTCCGCATCCAGCTGCCACTCGGCGCCATAGGTCTGCTCGGGCTCGAAGCCGCCGCCGAAGTTGAACACGCGCTTGGCGCTGCCGTGCCGGCTGACGCGGCCCAGCAGCGACCAGGCCGTGCTGTCCCAGCTGGCGGTGAAGGTGCCGCGTGTGCGCGGTGCGGCATCGGTCAGCGTGTTGCTTTCCTCCACGCCGAACAGCACATAGCTGGGGTCGATGGCGAGCAGTTCGGCCGGCGTGGCCGCGATGTTCTCCAGCTCGGTCTTGGCGTAACTGTAGGCGCCGGTCAGCAGCAGGTTGCCGTCGCCGAGTGGCCGGCGCCAGTTGGCGACCAGTTCGGCGCCTTCGGTGCGGGTGTCGGCGGCGTTGATGAAGAAGTTGGCGCTCTGCACGCCCGCCACGCCAAAATTGTCCAGCACGAAGTCGGTCAGGGCGTCGCCGGTGATGCGTTCGGTGATCGCCACGCGGTCGTCGATGTCGATGCGGAACACATCCAGCGACAGGTCAAAGTGCTCGCCGATGCGGCTGGTGAAGCCCAGGCTGAGGTTCAGCGCCTTTTCCGGATCCAGGTCGCGCGCACCCAGCGCGCGGGCGATGGGATTGTTGACCGACAGCAGGCGGCCCTGGGTGAGCTGGCCGGAGGCGTCGTAGCCGGTGGAGGTGGACTCGAAACCGATCTGGCTCAGCGACGGGGCGCGAAAGTTGTTCGACACCGAACCGCGCAGCGCGAACGCCGGTGCGAACTCGTAGCGCGCGGCCGCCTTGCCGGTCAGCTCGCCGCCGAAGTCGTCGTAGTGCTCGTAGCGTGCGGCGAGGTCGGTGGTGAACTTCTCGCCCCACTGGCTGCTGAGGCTGGCGTAGAGGCTGGACACGTCACGGTCGAGGTCGGCGGCGTCCTGCGGCGTCAGTCCGCCGCCGGCCTGCGAACCGGTCGGGCGGTCGGTGAACGGACCGGCCGCGTACGACGCCGGATCGCCGGCGCCGGTCTCGAAGGTCTCGTGGCGGAATTCCACGCCGGTGGCGAACGTATGCGCGCCGAACACGCGGCTCAGGTCGAGGTTCGCCAGCGTCTGCGCGGATTCGTAGTCGCCGGTCTTGAAGCGCGTGGGACTGCTGGGCCCCAGCGAAGCGTTGAGCGAGTTGCGCAGGCGGTAGGTGAATTCATTGCGGCCGTGGTTGAGGCTGGCGTCGTAGTCCCAGTCGCCCCACTGGCCGCGTACGCCGGCCACGCCGGCCACGTCGAGGTTCTCGCCTTCGGAGATCGGGCGGTAACCGTTCGGATAGATCTGCTTCCAGTTCGCCACGCCGTCGGGGTAGCGGAAGTAGTTGGCGCCTTCGGTATCGCTCTGGTGGTAGGTGCCGAAGGCGTAGAACTCGGCCGCTTCGCCCAGCGGCACGGCGGCGTTGAGCCAGGCATTGAGGCTTTTGGAGCTGCCATCGCCCAGCACGTAGTTGCGCTGGCCGGCCAGCGCCAGGTTGTCGGGCGTCTGTTCCTCGAAGAACGGGATCTGGTCGAAGCCGGCGCGGTTGGTGCCTTCGCGCTGCTTGTATTCCAGGCCGACGCGGAAGAAGCCGCCGTCACCGATGCGGTCGCCTACCTGCGCGCTGAAGAAGGAGGTCTGGCCGTCGGTGACGGTCCGGTCGATCGGTTCGACCTTCGTGTGGTGCACGCCATAGCTGGCCTCGAACGCACCGCCTTCCGGCGCGTCGTCGAGGATCACGTTGATGACGCCGGCCACGGCATCCGAGCCGTACTGGGCGCCGGCGCCGTCGCGCAGCACCTCGATGCGCTTGATCGCGCTGACCGGGATGGCGTTGAAGTCCACCGGCGTGTTGCCCTTGCCGATCTTGCTGTCGGTGTTGACCAGCGCGCTGCTGTGGCGGCGCTTGCCGTTGACCAGCACCAGCACCTGGTTGGGGCTGAGGCCGCGCAGCTGCGCGGCGCGGATGTGGTCGGCGCCGCCGGAGTTGGACTGGCGCGGGAAGTTCAGCGACGGCAGCAGCGCCTGCAGCGCGCTGCCCAGTTCGCCGTTGAGCACGCCGGCCCTGCGGATGTCCTCGGCGGTCAGCACATCGATGGGCGAGGTGGATTCCAGCGCGGTGCGGTCGGTGGCGCGGGTGCCGGTGACGATGACGGCATCCAGGTCGGTGGTGCCGGCGGGCGCGGTCTGGGCGGTGGCGGGGAGGGCGAGTACCAGCGCGATGGCGGCGCCGAGCGGAGCGAGGACAGGGCGGGACATGAAAAATCTCGTGGGGCGAGGGGAAGGGATGCGTGAAGTCTATCGCTTCATTGCGATGAAGCGATATAGTAGCTGCCCCGACAGCGCCGGGGTCATGTCCGCTGCCCATCTCCTTATGCCGCCGCGTCATAAGGCGGGCGCAGCGACGTGCGCCATCCTGTCCTTCTCCCACGAGGTCTTTCCCCCATGTCGCATCGTGCTGTCTGGCTGCTGGTCCTTCTCGCGCTCGCCGGGTGTGCGTCCACGCCACCGCCGTCCCCTGCGTCCGCCACCACCGCTGCGCTGGAAGGCGACGCGTTGCGCCCGGCCAGTGCCAGCGGCTGGGTCCGCAGCGAGCTCTATTTCGGCGTGGGCGAAGAGACGGGACCGGCCGACCGCCCGCAGGCCGCGCCCATCACCGAGGCGACCTGGCGCGCCTTCCTCGACCAGGAAGTGACCGCGCGCTTCCCGGACGGCCTGACCGTGTTCGACGCCTACGGCCAGTGGCTGTTCCGCGGCGCGACCGAGCCCAACCGGCTGAAGACCAAGGTGCTGGTGGTGCTGCACGAAGACACCCCGCAGCGCCGCGCCGACATCGAGGCGATCCGACTGGCGTGGAAGCAGGCCACCGGCCACCAGTCGGTGCTGTGGTCGCGGCATGCGGTGGACGTGTCGTTCTGACGCGATCTGCTCCTTCCCCCGCGTGCGGGGGAAGGCTGGGATGGGGGCGGACGCGCGCGCAGACGACGATGCGCGCGCGATACAGGCACGGGCGCGCGACGCGCCACACGGTGCTCCCCGCGACGAAGACACCACGCGGCTCCGTCGCCCCCACCCCAGCCCTCCCCCGTGAACGGGGGAGGGGGCTTATCCTGCGTACTCCGGTTTCCTCTTTTCCCTTCTCCTTCCCCGGCCCCCCATGACCGCATCGGCTTCTCCCGTGCGCCGCTGGTTCGTCCCCGGCGACCTCAACGGTTTCTTCGGCCTGGTGGTGGACAACCTGTCCATCCTCGGCTTCATCGCGGCCGCGCTGATCGGCATATTCCAGTTCCCGGCCGAGGTGGTGTTCACCCGCATGTTCCCCGGCACGGCGCTGGGCGTGCTGGTCGGCAACCTGATCTACACGTGGATGGCGCACCGGCTGTCGGCGAAGACCGGCCGCGACGACGTCACCGCGATGCCGCTGGGCCTGGATGCGCCCACCAGCATCGGCATGGCGCTGCTGGTGCTGGGCCCGGCGTTCGTCGGCTTCAAGCAGGCCGGCATGGACGAACAGGCCGCGGCCACCGCCACCTGGCAGCTGGGCATGGCCGCGCTGGTGGTGATGGGCGTGCTGAAGCTGGTGCTGTCGTTCTTCGGCGATGCGGTTACGCGCGCGGTGCCGCGTGCGGGCCTGCTGGGCTCCATCGGTGGGGCGGCGCTGACATTGCTCGGTTTCCTGCCGCTGATCGAGACGCTGCGCCAGCCCATCGTCGGCTTCGTCACCTTCGGCCTGCTGCTGTATGTGCTGGTGGCCAAGGGCAAGTTGCCGGTGAAGATCCCCGGCGTGCTGCTGGCCTTCATCGTCGGCACCACGCTGTACTACGCGCTGGGCCTGTCCGGCCTCGGCGCGCCGGGCTTCAAGGTGCCCGACGCGGTGCCGCTGGCGGTGACGCTGCCGCTGCCCACGCTGAGCTGGCTGGACGGCCTGGCCTACACCGTGCCCTACCTGCCGCTGCTGCTGCCGTTCGGCCTGCTGATGGTGGTGGGCGGCATCAATGTCAGCGAAAGCGCGCGCGCGGCCGGCGACGACTACCGCACGCGCGACGTCTTGCTGGCCGAAGCGGTGTCCACGCTGGTCGCCGGTTTCTGCGGCGGCGTGGCGCAGACCACGCCCTACATCGGCCAGCCCGCGTACAAGCACATGGGCGCGCGCAAGGGCTATACGCTGCTGACCGGTCTCTTCATCGGCCTCGGCGGCGTGCTGGGTTACGTGTCGGGACTGGTGCAGTGGCTGCCGGTGGCGGTGCTGGCGCCGATCATCGTCTACGTGGGCCTGGACATCACCGTGCAGGCCTTCACCGAGACGCCGCGCAAGCATGCCATCGCGGTGGCGCTGGGGTTCCTGCCGTCGGTGGCGTATCTGCTGACGATCAAGTTCGGCAATCCGGCGTGGATCGCACCGGACCGTTTCGCGGGTTTGTACGAAGGCGTCGATGGCCATGGCCTGCCGGATCTGGCCACCATCGTCACGCTGGGCAACGGCTTCATCATCACCGCGATGATCTGGACCACCGCGCTGGTGGCGATGATCGACGGGCGTAATGGCCGTGCCGTCATTGCGCTGCTGGTCGGCGCGGTGCTGACGCTGTTCGGCATCATCCACTCGGTGGATCCGCGTGGCGGCATCTACCTGCCGTGGGACGTGGAAGGCCTGCGGGCGACCATCCTGTGGCAGTTCGCCGGCGCCTATGCCGCCTTGGCGGTGTTGCTGGGCCTGCTGTCCCTGCAGAAGAAGCCGTAGGGCGGGCCTTGGCCCGCCGTTTCCGGTCCGTGCGCGGACGGTGGGCCAAGGCCCACCCTACGTGAATCCGGGTCTCAGCTGGTCTTGAAACACCGGCGCTTAACCTCATCTCGGTAGCATCGGCTGGCGTTCGCCGGCCCCTACTTTTCCTGAGGTTCTCCCGATGCGGATGGACAAACTGACCTCGCGTTTCCAGCAGGCGCTGGCCGACGCGCAGTCGCTGGCCGTGGGCCGCGACCACACCATGATCGAACCGGTGCACGTGCTCACCGCGTTGCTGGAGCAGCAGGGCGGCAGCACGCGTCCGCTGTTGTCGCAGGCCGGCGTCAACGTGCCCGTGCTGCGCGAGCGGCTGGGCGAAGCGCTGGACAAGCTGCCCAAGGTGACCGGCCAGGCCGGCAACCTGTCCATCGGCAACGACCTCTCGCGCCTGCTCAACGTCACCGACAAGCTGGCGCAGGACAGTGGCGACACTTACATCGCCAGTGAGTGGTTCCTGCTGGCCGCCCTGGACGACAGTGGGGCCGCAGGCCAGGAACTGAAGGCCAGCGGCGCCGACAAGCAGAAGCTGCGCGCCGCCATCGACCGTTTGCGCGGAGGCGAGAAGGTGCAATCCGAGAATGCCGAGGACCAGCGCCAGGCGCTGGAGAAGTACACCATCGACCTCACCGAGCGCGCCGAGATCGGCAAGCTGGACCCGGTGATCGGCCGCGACGAGGAAATCCGCCGCACCATCCAGGTCCTGCAGCGCCGCACCAAGAACAATCCGGTGCTGATCGGCGAGCCCGGTGTCGGCAAGACCGCCATCGTCGAGGGGCTGGCCCAGCGCATCGTCAACGGCGAGGTGCCGGAAGGCCTGAAGGGCAAGCGCGTGCTGTCGCTGGACATGGGCGCGCTGATCGCCGGCGCCAAGTTCCGTGGCGAATTCGAGGAGCGCCTGAAGGCCGTGCTCAACGACCTGGCCAAGAACGAAGGCCAGATCATCCTCTTCATCGACGAGCTGCACACCATGGTGGGCGCCGGCAAGGCCGAAGGCTCGATGGACGCGGGCAACATGCTGAAGCCGGCGCTGGCGCGCGGCGAGCTGCACTGCATCGGCGCGACCACGTTGGACGAGTACCGCAAGTACGTCGAGAAGGACGCCGCGCTGGAACGCCGTTTCCAGAAGGTGTTCGTCGGCGAACCGAGCGTGGAGGACACCATCGCCATCCTGCGCGGGCTGAAGGAAAAGTACGCCGTGCATCATGGCGTGGAGATCACCGATCCGGCCATCGTCGCCGCGGCCACGCTGTCGCACCGCTACATCGCCGACCGCCAGCTGCCGGACAAGGCCATCGACCTGATGGACGAAGCGGCATCGCGCATCCGCATGGAGATCGACTCCAAACCGGAAGAGATGGACCGCATGGAACGCCGGCTGATCCAGCTGAAGATCCAGCGCGAGGCGTTGAAGAAGGAAAAGGACGCGCAGTCGAAGCAGCGCCTGGCCGATCTGGAAACCGAGATCGAATCGCTGCAGCGCGAGTTCAACGACCTGGAAGAAATCTGGAAGGCCGAGAAGGCCACGCTGACCGGCGCCACGAAGATCAAGGAGCAGATCGAGCGCGCGAAGCTGGAACTGGAGGCCGCGCAGCGCAAGCAGGACTACGCGCGCATGAGCGAGCTGCAGTACGGCCAGCTACCGGAACTGGAGAAGCAACTGGCGGCCGCGCAGGAAGCCGAGCAGAAGGGTTTCCGCCTGCTGCAGGACAAGGTCACCGACGAGGAGATCGCCGAGGTCGTCAGCCGCTGGACCGGCATCCCGGTCAGCAAGATGCTGGAGGGCGAGCGCGAGAAGCTGCTGCAGATGGAGCACTCGCTGCGCGGCCGCGTGATCGGCCAGGAGGAGGCGATCAAGGTCGTGTCCGACGCCGTGCGCCGGTCGCGCGCGGGCATCTCCGATCCCGACCGTCCCAGTGGTTCCTTCCTGTTCCTCGGTCCGACCGGCGTCGGCAAGACCGAGCTGTGCAAGGCGCTGGCGGAGTTCCTGTTCGACAGCAGCGACGCGATGATCCGCATCGACATGAGCGAGTTCATGGAGAAGCACGCGGTGAGCCGGCTGGTCGGTGCGCCGCCGGGTTACGTGGGCTACGAGGAAGGCGGCTACCTGACCGAGGCCGTGCGCCGCCGCCCGTACAGCGTGATCCTGCTGGACGAAGTGGAGAAGGCGCATCCGGATGTGTTCAACATCCTGCTGCAGGTGCTGGACGACGGCCGCCTGACCGACGGCCAGGGCCGCACGGTCGACTTCCGCAACACCGTCATCGTGATGACGTCCAACCTCGGCTCCAGCCTGATCCAGGACATGAGCGATGGCGGCGGCTCCGACGGCACGCCGGAGAGCTACACGCAGATGAAGGCTGCGGTGATGGGCGTGGTGCAGGCGCATTTCCGGCCCGAGTTCATCAACCGGCTGGACGACATCGTGGTGTTCCATCCGCTGGACAAGGCGCAGATCCGCGAGATCGCCCGCATCCAGACGCGCTACCTGGCCAAGCGCTTGGCCGACCGCCAGATCGCGCTGGAACTGGACGATTCGGCGCTGACGCTGCTGGGCAACGTCGGTTTCGACCCGGTGTACGGTGCGCGGCCGCTGAAGCGCGCGATCCAGGCCCAGCTGGAGAATCCGCTGGCGCACCGGATCCTCTCGGGCGAGTTCGGCGCCGGCGACACGGTGCGCGTGCGCGCCGACGGCGGACATCTGGTGTTCGAGACCGCCGCCCGCTGACGGGCGGTAGGCCGGCGGGTGTCCTGCTTCCGTCGAGCGGTACGTGGTAGTACGTTATGGGGCGGCCTGCCACGGGGCAGGCCCGTCACCCTGCGTGCCGCGTCGAGGCGGACCTGGCGAAGGGCAAGGACGGACCGATGGCTGATCATCCAGCGCAGCCGGTGCGTGGCCTGGGCGGAAGCACACGCGTGCTGCTGCTGGCAGGCGCCTGCCTGCTGCTGCAGCAGGTCTCGATCGGCTACCGCATCGACTTCTTTGGCGACATCGCCCAGGCCTCGCTGATCCACCTGCACATCGGCCTGCTGCTGGCCATCGCGATGCTGTTCCGCGACGGCCGCGTGCTGGCGGTGTGTTTCGCCGTGACGTTCGCCGGCTGGGTGCTGCGGCAGATGTACCTGTTCGACGGGGGACGCCCCACCTGGACGCTGGCCTGGGGTGCAGGCAGCTATCTGCTGCAGTACCTGCTGACCGTGCTGTGCGCGCGCTGGATGGGCTGGCCGCGCCGGCAGCCGGCCCGGGTGCAGCGTGGCGACCTGGTGCGCTTTGCCGCCATCGGACTGCTGCTCTACCCCTTGCTGATGGCGCTGACCGGCATCGGCAACGTGCTGGTGTCGTCGCCGGCGCACGCCTTCAGCGCGGCGTTCCAGATGTTCTTCGCCAAGCAGTTCGGGGTGGCGGTGCTGACCCTGCCGCTGGTGATCGGCTGGCAGGAGCGCACGCGCCCGGTTCCGCCGACCGGGGCAGGGCGGCGCTGGGTGTGGCCGGTGGCGCTCGCGGTCGGCCTGGGGGTCAGCCTGTGGGCCACCGTACAGGTGCGGCAGGCGTTCACCGGCGACCCGGTGACGCCGGCGCCGGTGCTGATGGATTACCGGTTCGCGCTGCTGGTCGTGCTGGCGTGGTGCATGCTGCGGCTGCGTCCGCGCTGGGCGATGCTGGCGTTGTCGCTCACGCTGCTGCTGCTGGTGGGCATGGTGGCCGGCACGGCGGAGTACGCGAACACCGCGGTGGGCTTCGTCAATCTGCTGCACATCGCGGTGGAGATGAACATCCTGCTGCTGGCGATGCTGTACCTGTGGCTCACCAGTCGTGATCGCTCGGAGCTGGCCGAGCAGCTGTCGGGCGAGACCCTGCGCGACCAGGTCACCGGCCTGCCCAACCTGAAGGCGCTGCGCGAACGCGTCGAGCGGCCGCTGCCCCGGCGCGAGCTGGGCTACCTGCTGCTGGACCAGACTGACACGCTGGTGGCCGGCTTCGGCCTGGATACGCAGGCGCAGGCCATGAATGCGGCCGCGCGGCGGCTGGATGATCTGGTCGAGACCTACTACGTGGGCACCGGCCAGTTCGCGCTGCTGGCCCGGCCCGGCCGCGATGCCGACCTGTGGGAACGCGTGATGGCGCGCGTGGAACACGCGGAAATCGATGTCGATGGCGAATCGATCCGCCTGCTGCCGTACCTGGGCGTGGCGGCCTTCAAGGGCGCGCAGGCGAGCGTGATCGATGGCGCGGTGCTGGCGGCGTCGCACCTGGCTTTCGAGGCGCGCCAGCATGGCGAGCTGCGTCCGCGTTACAGCGACATCGGCGACACCCAGTTGCGGCGCACCCACCGCCGCCAGCTGCACGACGCCACCGAAGCGCTGGCCAGCCTGCGCAACGAGCGCGTGGCCCTGTACTTCCAGCCGATCCGCGAGCTGACCCCGGACATGCAGGCCGTGCCGCGGGCGATCACCGGCGAGGTGCTGTGCCGGCTGCTGGACGAGAAGGGCGAGATCATGTCGCCGGCACGCTTCATGGCGCCGCTGGAAGCGGCCGGACGCGGCGCCGAACTCGACCTGGCGGTCGTGCGTGCGCTGTTCCGGCTGCTGCGCAAGTCGCCCGGCGCGCTGCCGCATTGCCGCGAGATCGCGATCAACCTGACCGGGCAGAGCCTGGCGTCGATGAGCTTCCAGGTGGAGTTGCGCACGCTGCTGGCGGGGTCGCCATTGCCGATGAGCGCGCTGTGCTTCGAGGTGACCGAAACCGCGGCGATCTCCAACACCGCCGCCGCCAGCCACCTGCTGGCCGACCTGCAGGCGCTGGGCTGCCAGATCGCCATCGACGACTTCGGTACCGGGATGCAGAGCTTCGCGCGCCTGCGGGAACTGCCGGTCGACGTGATCAAGATCGACGGCTCGTTCGTGCGCAACGTCGCCCAGCTCGGCAAGGACTATGCGGTGGTGCAGGCGTCGGTGGCGGTGGCCAAGGCGTTCGGCGCGATCACCGTGGCCGAGTTCGTGGAAGACGAAGACACCGAGTACTGCCTGCGCCGGCTGGGCGTGCACCGCGTGCAGGGTTACCTGTACGGCGCGCCGCGGCCGCTGGCGGAGGTGCTGGCCGAAACCGCCGCAGCCGAAGCCGCGGCGACGCGCGACATCACCTGACCTGCCGGTTCAGACGGGCGTACGCTGCGGCCGGTACGGCGGCGTCGCCATCACCATTTCCGCCAGCGAGAACGCCAGTTCGCGCTCGGCCAGCACGGCACCGTCGGCGCCGTGCTCCAGCAGGTGCTTCACTTCGCCGTCGCTGTGCGCGCGCGCCAGCAGGGTCAGCGAGGGATTGATCGCGCGCAGCTTGGCCAGCGCTTCACCGGCTTCCAGCGGCTGCGGGATGGCCAGCACGGCGATCTTGGCGCGATCGGGATGCGCTTCGGCCAGCACGCGGTCGGCGGCGGCGCTGCCGCGGATCGCGGGGATGCCGGCATCGTGCGCGCGTGCCACGTGGTCGCCGTTGTCGTCGATGACGATCAGCGGCACGCCACGGTCACGCAGCACGCGCGCCAGTTCGCTGCCCACGCGGCCGTAGCCGATGATGATGGCGTGGCCGGTGATGTCCAGCGACGGCCCGGGCGCCACTTCGGGCACCACCGGTGCGGGCGCCAGGGCGTCCTGCTTCTTCTGCCAGCGGTCCAGCCAGGAGAACAGGAACGGATTGGCGATGATCGACAGCAGCGAGCCGGCCAGGATCAGGTCGCGGCCTTCCGGCGGCAGGATCTTCAGCGCCACGCCCAGCGCGGCCAGGATGAAGGAGAACTCGCCGATCTGCGCCAGGCTGACCGAAATTGTCAGCGCGGTGCCGGTCGGATGCTTGAACGCCTTGACGATGTAGTACGCCGCCACCGACTTGCCCAGCACGATGATGCCGAACGTGGCCAGCACCTGCCACGGATGCGCCACCAGGATCGCCGGGTTGAACAGCATGCCCACCGAGACGAAGAACAGCACCGCGAAGGCGTCGCGCAGCGGCAGCGAATCGTTGGCCGCCTTGTGGCTGAGTTCCGACTCGTTGAGCAGCATGCCGGCGAAGAACGCGCCCAGCGCGAACGACACGCCGAACATCATCGCCGAGCCGAACGCCACGCCCAGCGCGATGGCCAGCACCGACAGCGTGAACAGTTCGCGCGAGCCGGTGGCGGCGATCTTCTCCAGCGTCCACGGGATCACCCGGCGGCCGACCAGCAGCATGAAGGCGACGAAGGCGCCCAGCTTGATCAGCGTCCACACGATGGCGACCGCGAAGCCGCCGAAACTGGCGGGCTTGCCGCCTTCGGTGTCGCCGAAGGTTTCCGCCAGCACCGGCAGCATCACCAGCGCCAGCACCATCGCGATGTCCTCCACGATCAGCCAGCCGACTGCGATGCGGCCGCGCTTCGTGTCCAGCAGGCGCCGGTCCTCCATCGCGCGCAGCAGCACCACGGTGCTCGCCACCGACAGCGCCAGGCCGAACACGAAGCCGTTCAACGGTGTCCAGCCCATGCCCCATGCCAGCGCCCAGCCCAGCGCCGTGGCCACCACGATCTGCGCGATGGCGCCGGGAATGGCGATCGCCTTGACCTCGAGTAGATCTTCCAGCGAGAAGTGCAGGCCCACACCGAACATCAGCAGCATCACGCCGAGTTCGGACAGCTGGGTGGCGAGTTCCTGGTCGGCGACGAAGCCTGGCGTGAACGGGCCGACGAAGACGCCGGCGAGCAGGTAACCGACCAGCGGAGACAGCCGCAGCTTGTACGCCAGCGCGCCGAGCACGAAGGCCAGGGCCAGGCCCACCGCGATGATATTGATCAGGTCGGCATCGTGGTGCATCGAGCGACGGAATTCCTCTGCGTGTCGTCGGCAGTGTCGCCGATGCAGCGTGCCGGCCGCAAACCGCGATTGAATACGGGATTCATGCACGGACACGCGCACCCGGCGACACGACGCCGGCGGACAACGCACGACGCCCCGCAGGGCGGGGCGTCGTGGCGGCGTATCGGCGTTCGCCGCTTACCAGCGGTAGGCGACGCGCGCGTACGCGTAGGCGCCGTTGAATCCGAACGGACTCTGTGACGGATAAGGCAGCTGGCCCGAGGTGGAGGTGGCGAAGATGACCTCGTCCGGATACTCGTCCAGCACGTTGTCGCCGCCGACGGTGAACTCCCAGCTGTCGAGCGAGTAGCTCAGCGCCAGGTCCAGCAGCCACTTCGGCTCGAATGTCTGGTCCAGCGCCGCATTGGCATTGCGGACCGTGAACTCGCCGTAGCGCGTGGCGGTGGCGCTGACGCTGAAGCCGCCGCGGGTCCAGATGCTGTTGAGGAAGAACTTGTCGCGCGGCGCGCCCACCTCGAAGCGACCCAGTTCGACACGACCGAAACGCAGCGCGGTCGGATCGATCGCTTCCAGCGCGGCCGGATTCTCCGCCACGCGGTCGATCGAGGTCTTGTTGTAGTTGTAGCCGGTGGTGAAGTCGAGCTTGCTGGCGGCCAGCGTCCACGTATACGTACCCACGATGTCCACGCCCTTGGTGGTCGTGTCCAGGGCGTTGGTGAAGTAGCGTCCGCCGGCCACGTCGGGGAAACCGTTCTGGTTGAGGTAGGTGCGCACCGCCGCGCTGGTGAGGTTCTCCGACAGCGTGATGCGGTCCTTGACCTTGATGTGGTACGCATCGATGGTCACGTACAGGTTTTCGACCGGCGTCAGCACCAGGCCCAGGCTCAGGTTGTCGGATTCCTCCGCCTTCAGCGGTTCGGCGCCCAGCGCGATGCCGGCGGGATTGGTCACGCGGAACGTCACCAGGTCGAACGGCAGGCCGCCGATGAAGTTGGTGGACGTGGTCTGGTAGTACTGCTGCTGCAGCGACGGAGCATGGAAGCCGGTGGACGCGGTCGCACGCAGGGCCACCGCATCGTTGAAGGCGTAGCGTCCGGTCAGCTTGCCGGTGGTGGTGTCGCCGAAGTCGCTGTAGTCCTCGTAGCGCACGGCCACGCCGGCGGACAGCTTCTCGGTCAGGTCGCCTTCCAGGCCGGCGTAGAACGACACGTTGTGGCGGTCGAAGCTGCCGCTGTCGCTGGGACGGAAGCCCGGGAACACCTGCGCACCGGAGGGTGCGGGGGCGCCGCCGATCAGCACGCCGCCGTTGGCGTACGAGCCCGGCTCGCCCGCGCCGATGGTGAACTTCTCACCGCGCCACTCCGCGCCGTAGGAGAGCGTGACGGGATAGGCCAGCCCCCAGTCGAGCTGCTTGTTGAAGTCGAAGTTCAGCACGTGCTGCTTGAGTTCCAGCGAGCCGGCGTAGAACTGGGTGGGCGAGGTGGGCCCCAGGCTGCGGTTGAGGGTGTTGCGGATGTCGAATTCCAGCTCGTTGGAACCGAAGGTGTAGCCGATGTCGATGTTGGTGCCGCCATCGGTCGAGGTCTTGATGCCGTTCGAGAAGCTGACGTCGGTGGAGGTGTTGAAGATCTGCGGCAGGAAGCCGTCCGGATAGATCGACGGAATGTTGCGCGAGTCGCCGGCGGGGCGGAAGAAGCCGTTGGAAAGCGTCTCGCGCTTCGTGTACAGGGCGTACGAGTAGAAGCTCAGGTAGTCGGTGATGTCGACGTCGCCGTTGTAGAGGAACGACGCGTTGTCGACTTCCGGATCGCCGTAGCGCTGCACCACCTTGCCGCCCGGTGCGCTGGTGGCCGTCACCGTGCCCAGGAAAGGACGGGCGCGGTCGGTCTGGTCCTGGTGGCCGGTCTGCGCGGCGAAATGCACCTTGCCGCGCTCGCCGAGCGTGAAGCCGGCATCGGCCAGCGCCTGGTACTGGCGACCATCACCGGCGCTGTAACCGCCGCCGGTCACGCTGACGCTGCCGCCATTGCCGGCGCTCTTCAGCACGATGTTGATCACGCCGGCGATCGCATCGGAGCCGTACTGCGCCGAGGCGCCGTCGCGCAGCACTTCCACGCGCTCGATGGCGGAGATCGGGATCGAGTTCAGATCCACCGGCGACGAGCTGCGGCCCTGGCTGCCGTTGACGTTGACCAGCGCGCCGGGGTGGTAGCGCTTGCCGTTGACCAGCACCAGCGTGTGGTCGGGGGCCAGGCCGCGCAGCTGCGCCGGACGCATGGCATCGGTGCCGTCGTTGATCGCGGCACGCGGGAAGTTGAGCGAAGGCACCGCGCGCGACAGCGCCGTCGCCAGTTCCACCGTGCCGGTGGATTCCAGGACGTCGGGCGTGATGATGTCGATCGGCGCGGTGGATTCGGCGACCGTGCGGTCGGCCACGCGGGTGCCGGTGACGATCAGGGTGTCGAGGGTCTGCGCCTCGGTCGCGCGGGTTTCCTGCGCCAGGGCGGCAGGAGCGGCGAGCGCAAGGGCGATGGCGAAGGCGAGGGGCGAAAGCGTGCGGGTCATGATGGCTCCAGCGGAAGGTGTGGACGGCGCAGCGGGCGGGTCGACACAGGGCGAAAGTTACGGGTGAAATCAGTTTTGTGCGACGCAGCAATGTCTTTGTTACCGCCGGATGACATGGATGTCAATGGATTCTTAACAACTGTGAGGCGGCCCCGTACCGATAAACTACGCGGCCGCTTCCCCCAAATCCCCGTAGGTTGTTTCTTGATCGCCCTTCGTAATTTCGCGCTCCGCCGCGGCGAGCGTCTGCTGCTGTCCAACGTCGACCTCACCCTGCATGCGGGGTACCGCGTCGGCGTGGTCGGCCGCAATGGCGCCGGCAAGTCCAGCCTGTTCGCCGCCGTGCAGGGCGAACTGGAGGCCGACAAGGGCGACCTGGACCTGCCCGGCAAGGTGCGCATCGCCAGCGTGGCGCAGGAAACCCCCTCGCTGCCCGATCCGGCGCTGACCTTCGTGCTGGGCGGCGACACCGAGGTCGCGGCGGTGCTGCAGGCCGAAGCCGATGCCAGCGCGCGCGAAGACTGGGAGGCCGTGGCCAACGCGCACCAGAAGATGGCCGAACTCGGCGCCTACGACGCCGAGGCGCGCGCCGGCAAGCTGCTGCACGGCCTGGGCTTCCCGGCCGACACGCACCACCGGCCGGTGTCGTCGTTCTCCGGCGGCTGGCGCGTGCGCCTGAACCTGGCGCGCGCACTGATGATGCCCAGCGACCTGCTGCTGCTTGACGAACCCACCAACCACCTCGACATGGACGCGGTGCTGTGGCTCGAACAGTGGTTGCTGAAATACCCCGGCACGCTGCTGCTCATCTCGCACGACCGCGAGTTCCTCGACAACGTCGCCACCCACACGCTGCACCTGCATGGCGGCGGCGCCAAGCTGTACACCGGTGGCTACACCGACTTCGAGCGCCAGCGCGCCGAACAGCTGCGCCAGCAGCAGATCGCGCACGAGAAGGAACAGGCCGAACGCGCGCACCTGCAGAGCTTCATCGACCGCTTCAAGGCCAAGGCCTCGAAGGCCGCGCAGGCGCAGAGTCGCATGAAGCGCCTGGCCAAGCTGGCCGGCACCGAGGCGGTGCGCGCCGAGCGCGAGTTCCGCATCGAGTTCGCCCCGCCGGCCAAGCTGCCGTTCTCGCTGATCCGCCTGAACCATGTGGAAGCCGGCTACGGCGGCGACGCGGTGATCCTGCACAACGTCGGCTTCGGCCTGGAGGCCGGCCAGCGCATCGGCCTGCTCGGCCCCAACGGCGCCGGCAAGACCACGCTGGTGAAGACACTGGTAGGTGAACTGCCCCCGATGACGGGCGACCGAATGGCGCACCCGGACCTGCGCATCGGCTACTTCGCGCAGCACACGGTTGAGTCGCTGCATGAAGGGCAGTCGCCGATGGACCACTTCCGCGACCTGTCGCCGGATGCCAGCAACCAGTCGTTCCGCGACTTCCTGGGCAAGTGGAATTTCCCCGGCGACCGCGCGTTCGAGCCGGTCGACGGCTTCTCCGGCGGCGAGCGCGCGCGGCTGGCGCTGGCGCTGATCGCCTGGCAGCAGCCGAACGTGCTGCTGCTCGACGAACCCACCAACCACCTCGACCTCGAAATGCGCGAAGCGCTGGCCGAAGCGCTCAGCGACTTCGACGGCGCCATCGTGATGGTCAGCCACGACCGCCACCTGATCGGCCTGGTCTGCGACACGTTCTGGCGCGTGGCCGATGGCGTGGTCGAACCGTTCGACGGCGACCTGGACGAATACGCCGCTTGGCTGCGCACCCGCGCCTCCGCGCAGGGCAGCAAGCCGCTGCGCAGCGAGCCCGCGCCGCCGCCGAAGCCTGCGCCGGCCCCCGCGCGCAAGATCAACCCGGTCAAACTCGCGGCCGCCGAAGCCAAGGTCGCCGAACTGGAAGCCAAACTGGCCGACGTGGACGCACAGCTCGCCGATCCGAAGAGCTACGCCGACACCGATCTCGCCGCCCGCCTGGGCCGCGACCGCGAGGCCTTGCAGCAGCAACTCGCCAAGGCCGAGGAGGCCTGGTCGGCGCTGTACGATGAGGCTTGATTCCGGCGTCCGCCGACCCCAGACACCTCCCGGTTCACTCTGCCCCGCAACCTGCCATGCCCATCTACGCCTTTGAATGCACCCAGTGCGGCCACAGTTTCGACCGCCTGCAGAAGCTCTCCGATCCGGATCCCGATACCTGCCCGGCCTGCAGTGCGCAGGCGGTGAAGCGGCAGCTGACGGCGCCGTCGTTCCGTCTGGCCGGCAGCGGCTGGTACGAAACCGACTTCAAGAAGGACGGCGACAAGAAGCGCAATCTGGCCGACGGTGGCGAGGGCGCCAAGCCTTCCAGCGAGTCCAAGCCCGCCGAGTCGTCGCCGGCGAAGATGGAAAGCACGCCGGCGAAAACCGAAGCCAAACCGGCGACGCCGTCGTCGGCGTCTTCCAGCTGACCCCGGCGGTGTAAGGTGCATCCCTTCCTGCCACGAAGGGATGCCATGAAGAACCCCCTGATTGCGCTTGCCGTGCTGCTCGCCGCGGGCTGCGCCACATCGACCGCGGATGTTTCACCGCCGGCACCGGCTGATGCCTTCCTCGCCGCGCTTGCACAGCATTGCGGCAAAGCGTACGCCGGCCGAATCACCGCCAACCAGCCCGCCTCGACCGCGCCCGATCCGTTCGAGGGCAAGACGCTGGTGATGCATGTGCGCGGTTGCGATGCGCCGACGCAGGAGATCCGCGTGCCGTTCCATGTCGGCGACGACCACTCGCGCACGTGGGTGCTGACGCGGACCGCAGCGGGCCTGCGGCTGAAACACGATCATCGCCACGAGGACGGCAGTCCGGATGCGGTGACCATGTACGGCGGCGACACGGCGGATGCGGGCACCGCGCAGCGGCAGGCGTTCCCGGTGGATGCCGAGTCGGTGGCCATGTTCCAGCGCGAAGGCCTGGCGGCCTCGGTCACCAACACCTGGGCGATGGAACTGGTGCCGGCAAAGACCTTCGTCTACGAACTGAGCCGGCCGAACGGACGGTTGTTCCGGGTGGAGTTCGACCTGACCACGCCGGTGGCACTGCCGCCGGCGCCGTGGGGTAGCAGCGAGGGCGGGTGAGGACCAGGCTTCACCGTCTGATGCGTGCGAGCAAGCGCCGCAATGGGTCCCCGCTTTCGCTGGGACGACGGCGTTGAGTTGGCGCTGACTTTCGTCGTCCCAGCGAAAGCTGGGACCCAATTGGATGTTGGCTATCCGTCCTGTCGTCCAACTCGGGTGAAGCAAGTCGCTGGGTCCCGGCGTCCGCCGGGATGACGGGTCCGGGTCGGCATCCGGCGTTACCGACCCGTAGCGCGCGCCGCGCGCACGACCCCCTGCCGTGCAATTCCATCGAAGCAAGCCGCTGGGTCCCGGCCTGCGCCGGGATGACGGGTCAAGGCGAGATCCAGCGTACCGCCCGTAGCGTGCGCCGCGCGCGCGACCCCCTGCCGTGCAATTCCATCGAAGCAAGCCGCTGGGTCCCGGCGTTCGCCGGGATGACGGGTCGGAGCGGGGCCCAGCGCTAACGCCCCGGATTCAGCGCGGTCCGAAGCGGCCGCGGCAACCGCGGTCCACCCACACCTGGGTGCCGGTGTAGCCCCAGCTGTAGCCTTCGCGACAGCTGGCATTGGACAGCTGCTGCTGCAGGATCGGCCGGCCCTGGCGCGGGTCGTAGGCGCAGGTCTTGCGGCGGTCGTCGTCGCTGCTGCAGGTGATGGTGTAGCCGCTGTTGCCACCGCCACCGCCACCCCAGCCATTGCCCGAGTCGCGGAATTCGGCCCGGCAGCCGCCGCGCACCCAGATCATGCCCTGGCGCTGGCCCCAGTTCTGGTTCTCGCTGCAGCGGGTCGAGGACAGGTTGCGCTGTACCACCGCACGTCCGCGGAAGTTGGTGCGGCACTCGCGATAGGCGCCGTTCGCACTCTCGCAGGTCACCACGCCGCCGTTGCCGCCGCCCCAGCCACCGCCGGAGGTGCCTTCCGCGAAGCGGCCGCGACAGCCGCGGTCGACCCACACGATGCCGTTGCCGCTGCCCCAGTTCTGGCCTTCCACGCAGCGCGTGTCGGACAGGTTCTGTACCAGCACCGCGTTGCGGCGGAAGCCGGTCCGGCATTCGCGGCGGCGGTTGTCCTTGCTCTCGCAGGTGACCTGGCCGCCGGTGGGCGGCGGATTGGGATTCCAGCCGCCGTTGTTGCCGCCGAGCGACTGGGCGATGTCCTGCTTGATGCGGCTGAAGGTCCAGTTGGAGCGGTTGACCTGGTCCAGGTAGAAGCGCAGCTGGTCGTCGGGAATGCGGCGGCCGCGGGATTGTTCCGAATACTCCAGGCTGATGACCCGGGTCTGGTCCTGCACCGACAGCGTGCGGAGGTTCTCGGGCGCGTAGGCCCGTTGGTTGGCCTGGCCGAACGCGGTGGAACTGGCCATCAAGGCCAGCAACAGTACGAAAACGGACTGCAACAACGGCTTCTTCATGGCGGCGCCCTCCTGGGGAGCCGCCAGCATACGCCGGGAATGTTAATCCGGGGCAGAGGGCGGGGAGGGGACGGGTTAAACTAGCGGGCTAGGACGGCTCGTGCCGTCGCAACCCTTCCGGCCCCGGCCGGACGACCCTGTGGAGCCCCCATGCGTACCCATTTCTGCGGCCTCGTCGACGAGGCCATGACCGGCCAGACCGTGACCCTGTGCGGCTGGACCGACGTTGCCCGCAACCTCGGCGGCGTCTGCTTCATCGATCTGCGCGACCACGAGGGCATCGTGCAGGTCACCGTCGAACCCGACAACGCCGAGGTGTTCGCCGTCGCCGCCGGCCTGGGCTACGAGGACGTGCTGCAGGTCGAAGGCGTGGTGCGCGCCCGCCATGCGGTGAACGACAAGATCCGCACCGGCAAGGTGGAGGTGATCGCCACCCGCATCACCGTGCTCAACAAGGCCGAGCCGCTGCCGTTCCACCACCACGAGAACCCGGGCGAGGACATCCGCCTCAAGTACCGCTACCTGGACCTGCGCAGCGCCGACATGCAGCGCAAGCAGCGCACCCGCATCCGCTTGGTGCAGGCGCTGCGCCGCTGGCTGGACGCGCGCGGCTTCCAGGACATCGAAACGCCGATCCTCACCAAGGCCACGCCGGAAGGCGCGCGCGACTTCCTGGTGCCGGCGCGCATGCATCCGGGCGAGTTCTACGCGCTGCCGCAGTCGCCCCAGCTGTTCAAGCAGATCCTGATGGTGGCCGGCTTCGACCGTTACTACCAGATCGCGCGCTGCTTCCGCGACGAAGCGCTGCGCGCCGATCGCCAGCTGGAATTCACCCAGCTCGACATGGAGTTCGCCTTCGTGCGCGAGCGCGACGTGCAGGACGCCGTGGAAGGCATGATCCGCGACATCTTCAAGGACGTGATGGACGTCGAACTCGACGCCTCGTTCCCGCGCCTGACCTGGGCCGAGGCGATGCGTCGCTACGGTTCGGACAAGCCGGATCTGCGCATCGGCCTGGAACTGGTCGACGTGGCCGAGCTGGTGAAGACCAGCGAGTTTGCCGTGTTCACCGCCGCCGCCAACGATCCGGACGGCCGCGTGGTGGCGCTGCGCATTCCCGGCGGTGCGTCGCTGAGCCGCAAGCAGATCGACGAGTACGCCGCGCACGCCGCCAAGTACGGTGCCAAGGGTCTGGCTTACATCAAGTTTGGGCAAACTCCCGCAGGCTCGACCGGCGGAGGAGAAATTAGTTCTCCCTTGCTCAAATTCTTCACGCCTGAGCAGATGACCGCACTGATTGATGCAGTGGGCATGGCTCCAGGTGATATCGCTTTCTTCGGTGCCGGCGGCTACAACAAGGTTTCCGACTTCATGGGCGCGGTCCGGCTGAAGGCCGGCAAGGATTTCGGCCTGGTGCAGGAAGGCTGGAAGCCGCTGTGGGTCACCGACTTCCCCATGTTCGAGTGGGACGATGAGGCGAAGCGCTACGTCGCCCTGCATCACCCCTTCACCGCGCCGGCGGTGGACGATATCGCCGACCTGCGTGCCAATGCCAAGACCGCGGTGTCGCGCGGTTACGACATGGTGCTGAACGGCAACGAGATCGGCGGCGGCTCCATCCGTATCCACCGTCCCGAGATGCAGAGTGCGGTGTTCGAGCTGCTCGGCATCGGCGCGGAAGAGGCGGAAGCGAAGTTCGGCTTCCTGCTGGACGCGCTGCGCTTCGGCGCGCCGCCGCACGGTGGCATCGCCTTCGGCATCGACCGCATCGCCGCGCTGATGGCGGGCACCGAGTCGATCCGCGACGTCATCCCGTTCCCCAAGACCACCAGCGCGCAATGCCTGATGACCGGCGCGCCGTCGCCGATTCCGGACGAGCAACTGGCGGAAGTGCATATCCAAGTGCGTCCGAAGAAAGACTGATCGAGAGAACCACGCAATGACCGAGTTTGCTTTTTCGCTGGAATGGGAACGCCTGGGCAATGAAGGTGCCGATGCGGCGCTGGTGACCGAGCGCGCGCGCGTGTTCGGTGGCTGGCTGGTGCGCGTGGGCACGTCGCCGGCGGCGATGGCGGTGACCTTCGTGCCGGACGGCCAGGGCCGCTGGGACGGCGAGGATTTCGGCGAAGACGATTACGAAGAAGAAGACGAAGAAGAGTACGAAGAGGAAGAAGACGAGGATTCCGACGAGGAAGACGAGTCGGAGGAAGGCGACGAGGAAGACGAGGACGCGTGAGCGTGCGGATCCGCCGCGCCACCGTCGATGACGCCAGCCTCCTGTCCGACCTGGCGTCGCGCACCTTCACCGAGACTTTCGGTCATCTGTATCCGGCCGAAGACCTGTCCGCGTTCCTCGCCGATGCCTACGAGGTGGGCAAGCAGCGGACCATCCTTTCGCATCCGGACTATGCGGTGTGGCTGCTGGAAGACGACGGCGTGGCCGTGGGTCATGCCGCTGCCGGGCCGTGCGGATTGCCGCATCCGCAGGTGCGGGCGGGCGATGGCGAGTTGAAGCGGTTGTACGTGCTGGCGTCGCACCAGAACGGTGGGTGGGGCGGGAAGCTGTTCGACGAGGTCGAGCGTTGGTTGTTGCGGGACGGGCCGCGGACGCTGTGGATCGGGGTGTGGTCGGAGAATTTCGGGGCGCAGCGGTTCTATGCGCGGCAGGGGTTTGTGCGGGTGGGTGAGTACAAGTTTCCGGTGGGGAAGACGCTGGATGATGAGTTCATCCTGCGGCGGGATGCTTCGGCCAGGGTCTGACTTCAAAAGCGTTCCGCTAGCCCTTCGGCCTAGCGGGTAACTTTTCTTTGTCTGGCCAAAGAAAAGTCACCAAAAGAAAGGCCATTCCCCGACGAAGCAATCCCATGACTTCGCTGCTATCGGGATTTTCCGACTCGCCATCCTGGCGAGGCGGAAAACGGCGGACATCCTTGTCCGCCACCCTCCGGGTCTTGCGGGCTCGCTGGCGCATCGGTGCGGCGAAGGAAGATCGGGATAACTGCCGTCATCCCCGCGAAGGCGGGGACCCAGCGACTTTACGCCTTCAAAAGCAAAGTCCTTGGGTTCCCGCTTGACCAGACGTGCGTCTGTTGAAACCGCGGGAACGACGAGCAAAAGCCAAGTTGTTCAGAAGATCGCTGTCAGCGGAAAACGGCGGACATCCTTGTCCGCCGCCCTCCGGGTCTGGTGGCTCGCTGGCGCATTGGGGTCGCCAATAAGGGCTGAGCAACTGCCGTCATCCCCGCGAAGGCGGGGACCCAGTGACTTCAGGCCATGGAGAGCAAAGACACTGGGTTTCCGCCTTCGCGGGGACGACGAACCAACGCTGAGTTGTTCCGAGAACCCCTGACGATCAAAAGCAGACGGCCGCAGATGCGGCCGTCGCTTTGTCCGTGTGCTGGAATTACTTCTGCAGGAAGCTCAGCAGGTCCTGGTTGACGCGGTCCTTGTGCGTGTCGGTCAGGCCGTGCGGTGCGCCGGGGTAGACGAGCAGTTGGGCGTTCTTGATCAGGGCGGCCGAGGCCTTGCCGGAGGCGTCGATGGGGACGATCTGGTCGTCGTCGCCGTGGATGACCAGGGTCGGGATGTCGAACTTCTTCAGGTCGCTGCGGAAGTCGGTGGCGGAGAACGCGGCGATGGAGTCGTAGGTGTTCTTGTGGCCTGCCTGCATGCCCTGGGCCCACCAGCTGTCGATCAGGCCCTGCGAGGCCTTGGCACCCGGGCGGTTGAAGCCGTAGAACGGGCCCGAGGCGATGTCGAGGTAGAGCTGCGAGCGGTTGTCCAGCGATCCCTTGCGGATGCCATCGAACACTTCGATCGGCAGGCCGCCCGGGTTGTCGGCGGTCTTCAGCATCAGCGGGGGTACGGCGCTGATCAGCACGGCCTTCTTCACCCGGTCCGTACCGTGGCGGCCGATGTAGCGGGCCACTTCGCCGCCGCCGGTGGAGAAGCCCACCAGGGTGACGTCCTTCAGGTCCAGCGTGTTGATCACGGTGGCCAGGTCGTCGGCGTAGTGGTCCATGTCGTTGCCGTCCCAGGGTTGGCTGGAGCGGCCGTGGCCGCGGCGGTCATGGGCAACCACGCGGTAGCCCTTGGAGGCCAGGAAGATCATCTGCGATTCCCAGCTGTCCGAGGACAGCGGCCAGCCGTGGCTGAAGGTCACGACCGGGCCGTTCTTCGGGCCCCAGTCCTTGTAGTACAGCTGCACGCCGTCGGCGGTGGTGAGGGTGCTGGCGGTGCGTTCGACGGCGACCGGTGCGGTGGTGGGTTGCGCGGCGAAGCTGGCCTGGGTGGCGACGGCCAGGACGGTGGCGGCGAGGGTGCGGGTGAGGACGTTCATGGTGTCGGTTCCTGTAGGAAGGGGTGGGTCGGCAAGGAGGGTCAGTCGGCGATCACCAGCGTCACGTCGATGTTGCCGCGCGTGGCGTTGGAGTAGGGGCAGACGATGTGGGCGGCGTCGACCAGGGCCTGCAGCTGGGAGCGATCGACGCCCGGCGCGGCGATGGTCAGTTCGGCCTGGATGCCGAAGCCGGTGGGGATCTGGCCGATGCCGACCTTGCCGGTGACGGTGGTCGTGGGGGGCAGGGCGACCTTCTGCTTGCCGGCGACGAACTTCAGCGCGCCGAGGAAGCAGGCCGAGTAGCCGGCCGCGAACAACTGCTCCGGATTGGTGCCGTCGCCGCCGCCGCCGCCCAGCTCGCGCGGGGTGGAGAGCTTGACGTCCAGCACGCCGTCGGACGAGGTGGCCTGGCCTTCGCGGCCGCCGGAGGCGGTGGCGGTGGCGGTGTAGAGGATCTTTTCGATGGACATGGCGGTTTCCTTGGTGGGTGGTAGGGTCCGGCGGGTGGCCGTCCGGCGAGGTGTACTTTGCGCCGCCGGTCGGGACGTGGGGTGATGTAGAATCCTGAAAACTTGATCAGGAGTTCCGACATGGTCGACCGGCTCGCCGTCCTGCTGGAGCGTTTCTCGGTGACCGCGCAGGTGTTCCACGCGGGGGCGCTGTGCGGCATCAACACGCTGGAAGCGGAGCCCGGCGTCGGCCAGCTGCACCTGATCCAGCGCGGCCCACTGGAGGTGTTCCACGGGAATACCTCGCTGCGCATCGACGCGCCCAGCCTGCTGCTCTACCCGCGTGCGCTGACCCACCGCTTCGTCAGCGACGACGCGCGCGGCGCCGACATGGCCTGCGCCAACGTGCGCTTCGAAGGCGGCGCGCAGAGCCCGATCAGTGCCGCGCTGCCGGACGTGGTCTGCCTGCCGCTGGACAGCCTGCACGGCGCACAGGACGTGCTGGCGCTGCTGTTCGAGGAGGCCTTCACCCAGCGCTGCGGACGCACCGCGCTGGTCAACCGCCTGTTCGAGGTGGTGATGATCCAGGTGCTGCGCCAGCTGATGGAAGCCGGCGAGGTGAAAGGCGGCATGCTCGCCGGCCTGTCGCATCCGCGCCTGCGCAACGCAGTGGTGGCCATGCACGAGGCACCGGCGAAGGACTGGACGCTGGACGAACTGGCGCGCGTCGCCGGCATGTCGCGCAGCGTGTTCGCCACCCACTTCCGCGAGGCGCTCGGCATCACGCCGGGCCAGTACCTGCAGGGCTGGCGCGTGGGTCTGGCGCAGCAGGCGCTGCGGCATGGCAAGCCGCTGAAGGTGGTGGCGTCGGACGTGGGCTACGGCAGCGAGGCGGCGCTGTCGCGCGCCTTCAAGGCGCACAGCGGCGTCTCGCCGCGCGAGTGGAAGCGGCAGCAGGCCACGCAGTGAGCGGCGCTGGCACGGCGCTGCGGCTTCGCCCACACTGCCGCGCATGACGGAACCGCAAGAACCCACGACGCGCATCCTGCTCGTGCACGGCATCTGGAACGCGAAATCGTGGCTGACCCCGCTCGCACGCCGGCTGCGCCGTGAAGGCTTCGACGTAGAGGTGTTCGGTTATCCCAGCATCCTGGGCGGGCCGGAGCCGGCCATCGCGGCGCTGATCGAACGATTGCAGAGTTCGCCTCCGCTGCATCTCGTAGGCCACAGCCTGGGCGGCTTGATCGGGTTGGAGGCGCTGCGACGCGCACCGGACCTGCCGGTGCAGCGCATGGTCTGCCTGGGTTCGCCGCTGTGCGGCAGCCATGCCGCCCGCAGCCTGGGCCAGCGACGGTGGACCGCGCCGGTGCTGGGCCGCAGCGGTGCGTTGCTGCAGGCGGGGTGTCCGCCCTGGGCCGGAACGGTGCCCGTCGGCATGGTGGCCGGCAACGTGGCGCGCGGCCTCGGCCGGCTGTTCGCGCGCTTCGACGGCGAATCGGACGGCACGGTGGGGCTGGATGAAACCCGCCTGCCGGGGTTGGCGGCGCACTGCATCGTGCCGGCCAGTCACACCGGGCTGGTGTTCTCCGCCGCCGCCGCGCGCCAGGCCGCGCACTTCCTGCGCGCTGGCCGTTTCCAGGGCCAAGAATGACGGCTGCACGGGGGCGCGTATAATCCGCGCCCTTGTCAGTGCACTCCGGAAGTCACCATGGGCAGAGGCCCGTCCATCGAAGCCCGCAAGAACGCCACTGACGCCAAGCGCGGCAAGATCTTCACCAAGATCATCCGCGAGATCGGCGTGGCGGCACGCGCCGGCGGCGGCGAGCCGGCCAACAACCCGCGCCTGCGTGCGGCGGTGGACAAGGGCCTGTCGGCCAACATGTCGAAGGACGTCATCGAGCGCGCCATCAAGAAGGCGACCGGTGAGCTGGAAGGCGTGGTCTTCGAGGAGATCCGCTACGAGGGCTACGCGCCGGGCGGTGTCGCGGTGATCGTCGACTGCCTGACCGACAATCGCGTGCGCACCGTGGCCGAAGTGCGCCATGCGTTCGGCAAGCATGGCGGCAACATGGGTACGGAAGGCTCGGTGGCCTTCATGTTCAAGCGGCTGGGCGTGCTGAGCTACGCGCCGGGCGCCGATGATGCGTCATCCTTTGAAAGCCGGATCACCGAAGCCGCCATCGAAGCCGGCGCCGACGACATCGTGGTCTATCCGGACGACGGCTCGATCGACGTGGTCACCGCCCCCGACGCCTTCCAGGCCGTGAAGGACGCGATGACGGCCGCCGGCCTGGCGCCCGACCATGCCGAGATCACCTACCGCGCCGACAACGACATCCGCGTGGAGGGCGACACCGCCCTGCAGGTGAAGAAGCTGCTCGACATGCTGGAAGACCTGGACGACGTGCAGAACGTCTATTCCAACGCCGAACTGGGCGCGGATGTGTATGCCTGAGCGGCGGGAATCGGGAATGGTGAATCGGGAATGGCGGAAGCGCTGTTCCCGAGCCCTGTTCCTCGTATCCGCGATTCCCCATTCCCCATTCCCCATTCCCGCGGAATGACCCGCATCCTCGGCATCGATCCCGGCTCGCAGCGCACCGGCATCGGCATCATCGATGTCGACGCCGCCGGCAAGACCACGCATGTCTACCATGCGCCGCTGGTGCTGCTGGGCGATGGCGATTTCCCGTTGCGATTGCGGCGGTTGCTCGACGGTCTGGGCGAGGCCATCGCCACCTGGCAACCGGATGAAGTGGCCATCGAGAAGGTGTTCATGGCCCGCAATCCCGATTCGGCGCTGAAACTGGGGCAGGCGCGTGGCGCCGCCATCAGTGCCGTCGTGCTGCGCGACCTGCCGGTGCACGAGTACGCCGCGACGCAGGTGAAGCTGGCCGTGGTCGGCCGTGGCAGCGCCGAGAAATCCCAGATCCAGCACATGGTCGGCCTGCTGCTCAACCTGCAGGGCAAACTGCAGGCCGATGCCGCCGACGCACTGGCCGTGGCCATCACACACGCGCACGTGCGCGCCACCGCCCAGCGGCTGGGCGTGGGTTCGCAATTGGCATGGAGCAGGAAGTGATGGGGACCGGGAATCGGGAATCGGGAATGGGGAATGGTAAAAGCGCCGAGCCCGTCCGTCTGCCGGTGAACGATAGCCCGCACGATTCCCTATTCCCCATTCCCCATTCCCGCGCCCGGAGGGCGACACCATGATCGGACGTCTGCGCGGCATCCTGGCGTACAAGTCGCCGCCCTGGCTGGTGATCGACGTGGGTGGCGTGGGCTACGAGCTGGAAGCGCCGATGAGTACGTTCTACGACCTGCCGGATGTCGGTCGCGAGGTGCTGCTGTTCACCCACTACGCGCAGAAGGAAGACAGCGTGTCGCTGTACGGCTTCCTGCGCGAGGGCGAGCGGCGGCTGTTCCGCGACGTGCAGAAGGTCACCGGCATCGGCGCGAAGATCGCGCTGGCGGTGCTGTCCGGCGCCAGCGTGGACGAGTTCGCGCGCATGGTGCAGGCCGGCGACATCACCGCGCTGACGCGCATCCCCGGCATCGGCAAGAAGACCGCCGAGCGCATGGTGGTGGAACTGCGCGACCGCGCGGCGGACCTGATGGGCACCGGCGTGGGCGGCATCACCGCGTTGCCGGCCGACCCGCAGTCCGAGGCCACCAGCGCGTTGCAGCAGTTGGGCTACAAGCCGGCCGAAGCCACCCGGATGGCGCGCGACGCCACCGCGCCCGGCGACGATGCGGCCACGATCATCCGCAAGGCGCTGCAGTCGGCGCTGCGCTGACCGTTGCCCTAGAGCATCCCTTCACTTTCCCAGCGCTACCCTGCCGGCCGCCATGTCCACCCCACATTCTTCCCAAGCCCCGTCCGGCAACGCCGGCCAGCACGGTCATTCGCAGGCGGGCATGGTCGCGCTGGTGGCCGGTGCGGTCGGCGTGGTGTTCGGCGACATCGGCACCAGCCCGCTGTACACCATCAAGGAGATGTTCCACCCGCACTTCGGCCTGACGCCGGATCCGGACACCGTCCGTGGCCTGCTGTCGCTGGGCTTCTGGTCGCTGCTGCTGGTGGTGACGCTGAAGTACGTCATCGTCATCATGCGCGCCGACAACGAAGGCGAGGGCGGCATCATGGCGCTCACCGCGCTGGCGCAGCGCAGCCTGGCCAAGGGCTCGCGCATGAGCTACACGGTCGGCATCCTCGGCATCTTCGGCGCGGCGCTGTTCTTCGGCGACGGCATGATCACGCCGCCCATCACCGTGCTGGGCGCGGTCGAGGGCCTGGAAGTGGTGTCGCCGGTGTTCAAGCAGTGGGTGGTGCCGATCAGCCTGGTGATCCTGACCGGCCTGTTCGCCTTCCAGCGCTTCGGCACCGCGAAGGTCGGCAAGGCCTTCGGCCCGGTGATGATCGTGTGGTTCATCGTGCTGGCCAGCTTCGGCCTCTACAACATCGCCCAGAACCCCTCGGTGCTGGCGGCGCTGAATCCGTACTGGGCGTGGCACTTCTTCGTGACCCACGACTGGCATGCGGTGCTGATCCTCGGCGCGGTGGTGCTGACGGTGACCGGCGGCGAAGCGCTGTACGCGGACATGGGCCACTTCGGCAAGCGGCCGATCCGCTGGGGCTGGTTCGGTTTCGTGCTGCCGGCGCTGGTGCTGAACTACTACGGCCAGGGCGCCGTGCTGCTGCGCCACCCCGAAGCGGTGGCCAACCCGTTCTATCTGTCCATCCCCGACTGGGCGCAGATCCCGATGCTGGTGCTGGCGACCACCGCCGCCGCGGTGGCCTCGCAGGCCGTCATCACCGGCGCGTTCTCGGTCACGCGCCAGGCCATCCAGCTGGGCTACCTGCCGCGCCTGCACATCAAGTACACCTCCAAGGACACCATCGGCCAGATCTACGTGCCGTCGGTCAACTGGGTGCTGTACATCGCGGTGATCGTGCTGGTGCTGAGCTTCCAGAGTTCCGGCGCGCTGGCCACGGCCTACGGCCTGTCGGTGACCGGCACCATGCTGATCGATACGTTGCTGCTGGCGATCGTGGCGTACACGCGCTGGCCGGATTCGCGCAAGTGGGTGTTGCCGCTGTGCGCGGTGTTCCTGCTGATCGACCTGGCCTTCCTGTTCGCCAACGGGGCCAAGCTGCTGACAGGCATCGGCGCGTGGGCGCCGCTGTTCATCGGCATCACCGCCTTCACCATGATGCGCACCTGGCGTCGCGGCCGCGAGCTGCTGCATGGCGAAGTGCAGAAGGAAGGCATCCGGCTGGATACCTTCCTGCCCGGCCTGATGCTGGCGCCGCCGGTGCGCGTGCCGGGCACGGCGATTTTCCTGACCGCCGACAAGGGCGTGGTGCCGCACGCGCTGCTGCACAACCTCAAGCACAACAAGGTGCTGCACGAGCGCAACGTGTTCCTGACGGTCGAGACGCTGACCGTGCCGTACGCACCGAAGAAGAAGCGGCTGAAGATCGATCCGATCGGCGACGACTTCTACCGCGTGGTCATCAGCTACGGCTTCGCCGAGACGCCGGACGTGCCGCAGGCGCTGATGGGCTCGTGCGACCAGGGCGGCGTGTACTTCGATCCGATGGAGACCACGTACTTCGCCAGCCGCGAGACGGTGGTGGCGCGTCGCCAGGGCGGCATGCCGATCTGGCGCGACAAGCTGTTCGCCGCGATGCACCGCAACGCCGCACCGGCGACCGGCTTCTTCCGCATTCCCGGCAACCGGCTGGTGGAACTGGGCGCGCAGGTCGAGATCTGACCGCGCGGCAGGCGCGGGATCCGCCGTAAACTCGGATCTCGCCCACGCAAGGACGCAGGATGCCGCCGCATGACCGCCTGACCGTGCTCGACGTGCTGCGTGGCATCGCCATCCTCGGCACGCTGGGCACCAACATCTGGATCTTCATGTCCCCGGGCGGATTGCTCGGCTACATGGAGTCCGGCTGGGGCCAATCGAACGGCATGCACTGGGGCGTGCTTGCCCTGCAGCAACTGACCCAGGGCAAGTTCCTCGGGCTGCTGGCGCTGCTGTTCGGCATGGGCATCGCCCTGCAGCAGCGGTCCGCGATCGCCGCGGGAATCCGCTGGCCCGGACCCTACCTGGTGCGCGCCGCGCTGCTGTTCGTCGATGGCGTGCTGAACTATCTGTTCGTCGTCGAATTCGACGTGCTGATGGGCTACGCGCTCACCTCGGTGGTCGTGGCCTTCATGCTGAAACACGGCGCGCGCGGCAGGACGGCATGGCTGGCCGTCGCTGCCAGCGTGCATTTCATGCTGTTGGGGGTGCTGGTCCTCGCGATGGCCGTGTGGGGCGATCAGATGGCCGCAGAGCAGGCGGTGTCGGCAAGCGTCGCTGTGTCGGGCTGGTGGGACATGGTGCTGCTGCGCATCGAGCACGTCTGGCTGTTCCGCGCAGAGATGTTCTTCATCGCGCCGATGAGCGTGGCGTTGTTCCTGCTGGGTGCGCGGCTGCTCGATGCGGGCGTGTTCGAGGCGCGCGGTGCGCGCCTTCGCCGCTGGCTGATGGCTGTGGGGCTCGGCATCGCGTGGCCTCTCGACATGGCGCTGGGCGTGTTCGGCGGCGATGCCGGCATCATGGCCGGCCGCTACGGCACGGCGCCGTTCGTCGCGATGGGCGTGCTCGCGGCGGTGGCCGAGGCCTTCCACCGCCGTCCGCAGCCGGGTGTGTTCGGGCGCCGCCTGGCCGAGGTGGGTCGCATGGCCCTGACCGGCTACGTGCTGCAGAACCTGCTGGCGTCGGCGCTCTGCTACGACTGGGGCCTGGGGCTGGCGCGACGCGTGCCGGACGCGTGGTCGGTATCGGCCACGGTGGGTATTTACCTGCTGGTCGCGACCGGCGTGATGCTGTTCTGCCACGTGTGGCAGCGGCGCTGGACGCGGGGCCCGCTCGAGTGGCTGTGGCATGTGTCGTATCGGCGGCTGACCCGCGGATCGCGTGCGGACGGCGCGGTGGCGGCCTGATCGACGGGCCGCGGGGCGGATCCGTCCGTCATAATGGCCGCATGACCGCCGACCGCATCATCACCTCGTCCGCCACCCGCGAAGACGACGCCATCGAAGCCAGTATCCGGCCCAAGCGGCTGGACGAGTACCTGGGCCAGAAGCCGGTCCGCGAGCAGCTGGACATCTACATCCAGGCGGCGAAAGGGCGCGGCGAAGCACTCGACCACGTGCTGATCTTCGGGCCGCCGGGCCTGGGCAAGACCACGCTGAGCCACGTGATCGCCAACGAACTGGGCGTGAACCTGCGCGTCACCTCCGGCCCGGTGATCGAGAAGGCCGGCGATCTGGCTGCGTTGCTGACCAACCTGCAACCGCACGACGTGCTGTTCGTCGACGAGATCCATCGCCTGTCGCCGGTGGTCGAGGAAGTGCTGTACCCGGCGATGGAAGACTTCCAGATCGACATCATGATCGGCGAAGGGCCGGCCGCGCGCTCGATCAAGCTCGACCTGCCGCCGTTCACCCTGATCGGCGCCACCACGCGCGCCGGGTTGCTGACGGCGCCGCTGCGCGACCGCTTCGGCATCGTGCAGCGGCTGGAGTTCTATTCGCCCGAGGAACTGACTCGCATCGTGCAGCGCTCGGCGCGCATCCTGGGCATGGACTGCGTGCCGGAAGGCGCCGGCGAGATCGCCCGGCGCGCGCGCGGCACGCCCCGCATCGCCAACCGCCTGCTGCGGCGCGTGCGCGACTACGCGCAGGTCAAAGCCGATGGCCACATCGATGTCGATGTCGCCCGCGCGGCGATGCAGATGCTGAAAGTGGATCCGGAGGGTTTCGACGAACTCGACCGCCGCATGCTGCGCACCATCATCGACAGCTTCGATGGCGGTCCGGTCGGCGTGGAATCGCTCGCGGCCGCGCTGAGCGAAGAGCGTGGCACGCTGGAGGACGTCATCGAGCCCTACCTGATCCAGCAGGGCTTCCTGATCCGCACCGCGCGCGGCCGCATGGCGACCCGCAAGGCCTACCTGCATCTCGGACTGACGCCGAAGGGCAGGGTGCCGGACGCGAACGACGCGCCGGGCGAACTCTTCTGAGCGCCACTGGTTTCAGGTTGGTATGCACCACAACGTGCGGGAGTGCGCGCTTTGACGACTGATTCGAAGACGATCGCCGGGGATGCGGCGCCGTTCATCTTTCCGACACGCGTCTATTGGGAAGATACCGACGCCGGTGGCGTGGTGTACCACGCGCAATACGTCGCTTTCCTGGAGCGGACCCGCACCGAATGGTTGCGGGCCCGTGGCTACGCCCAGGAGCGACTGCGCCAGACCCACGACCTGGTGTTCGCCGTCCGCGCGATGCGTCTGGATTTCCTGCGCCCCGCCCGGTTGGACGATCTGCTGCAGGTCAGTGCACGCATCCACCAGTGCAAGCGGGCCAGCGTCGTCTTCGCGCAGTCCATCGAACGGGACGGCGAAGTGCTGCTGACCGCCGAGGTGAAGGTGGCGGCGCTGAGCGCGTCCGGGTTCAGACCCATCGGCTTGCCCGAGACGTTGTACGAAGAATTCCGCCGGCTCGAGCATCCGCGCCAGCTTTGACCCGATACGCAACACGAACCGAGAGACGAGGAACGACGGATGATCGCAACGCTGCTGGCCTTCCAGGAAGTCGTGACGGAGGCGCTGCCGCCCGAGGCGACCGCGGCTGCTGCCGAGGCTGCCGCTGCCACCACGCACAGCGGGATCAATTACATCGACCTGATGCTCAAGGCGAGCCTGCCGGTGCAGCTGATCGTGCTGTTGCTGCTGGCGGGGTCGGTGATCAGCTGGGTGATCATTTTCCGCAAGGGGCGCGTGTTCAAGACCGCCAACCGCGATGCCGACGAGTTCGAGGGCCGCTTCTGGTCCGGTGCCGAGCTGCACAAGCTCTACGCCGGCGCTGCCGACCGCAATCGCGTGGTGACCGGCCTGGAAGCGATCTTCGAGGCGGGCTTCCGCGAATTCACCCGCCTGCGCGACAAGCGTGGCCTTGATGGGCGCGCACAGCTCGAGGGCGCGCAGCGCGCGATGCGGGTGACCTATACGCGCGAAGTCGACCAGCTGGAACGCAATCTGGAGCTGCTGGCCAACATCGGTTCCACCGCGCCCTACGTGGGCCTGGTCGGCACGGTGTTCGGCATCATGGTGACCATGCACGACATGCTCAACAGCGGCGAGCAGGCGGGCATCGCCGCGGTCGCCCCGGGCATCTCGGAAGCGCTGTTCGCCACCGCCATCGGCCTGTTCGTGGCGATTCCGGCGGTGTGGGCCTACAACCGCTTCACCACCCGCGTCGAGCGGCTGTCGGTGCGCTACGAGAGCTTCGCCGAGGAATTCAGTTCCATCCTGCAGCGCCAGAACGCGGCCGAGTAAGCGGAGCCCACCATGGCCGGAAGCATCTTCCATCGCAAGCGGCGCAAGCTGAAATCCGAGATCAACGTCGTGCCCTACATCGACGTGATGCTGGTGCTGCTGATCATCTTCATGGTCACCGCGCCGCTGCTCACGCTGAGCGTGGACGTGAAGCTGCCGTCGTCCAACGCGAAGGCGGTGGAAACGCGCAACGAGCCGGTCATCGTCATCGCCTATCCGGACGGGCGTTATGGCCTGAAGCTGCCGGAAGCCAAGCAGCCCGAGGTGCTGGACGCCGCCACGCTCGAGTCCCGCGTCGCGGCGATCCGCGCCGAGCAGGGCGACGAACTGCGCATCATGGTGGCGGCCGAGGGCGCCGCGCCTTACCAGAAGGTGCTGGATGCGATGGATGTGCTGCGCCGGGCGAAGGTCGGCAACGTCAGCCTGATGACCAACGCGGGCGGCAATGCACGCTGAAGTACTCCAGCGACCGCCGTCCCCGCAGGACGAGGGGCTGGGCCGGGCGGTCGCCTGGGCCGTCGGCCTGCATCTGCTGTTGCTTGCGCTCCTGCTGCTGTCGCCCTATTTCACGTGGGACCGCGAGCGCCTGAACGCGGCGGGTTCGCAATCCATGGAAGCCACGCTCGATGTGTCCGCGGCCGATCAGCGCGCGGTCGAGCAGGCCCTCGACTTCCAGCCCGCGCCGATGCCCGAGCCCGTGCAGGAGCCGGCGCCCGAAGACACCATTCCGCCGCCGCAGCCCATTCCCGAGCCCGCACCGCAGGACGCGCCGGTGGAACGGCAGGCGCAGGCGCAGGAACGCATCCCGGTGCCGGATACCGTCGACCAGGACGAAGCCCGCCGCGACGCCATCTCGCAGGAAAAGGCGCTGCAGGAACAGGAAGCCAAGCGCCGGCAGGAACAGATCGACCTGACCGAGCGCAAGCGGCAGGAACAGGCCGAGCAGCAGCGCCGGCTGGCCGCGCAACAGGACGAAGACCGGCAGAAGCGGATCGCCGCCGAGGCCGCGCAGAAGGCCGAGGCCGACAAGAAGCGGCTGGAAGAAATCCGTCGCCAGCGCGCGCAGGCGGCACGCGAGGCCCAGTTGGCCGAACAGAAACTGCGACAGCTCGCCGATGCGCGTGCGCGCCAGGCGGCGGCGTCCGCCAACCAGGCCCAGTACGGCGCTCCCTCCGGACCTGCGGGCACCGGCGGCACCGACGAGGACCTGCGGGGCCGCTATGCCGCCGCCATCCAGGAAGCGGTGCTGCGCCAGTGGACGCGGCCGGAATCGGTACCCGTGGGCACGCGTTGCCGGGTGGTGATCCGCCAGTTGCCGGGCGGCGACGTGGTCAGCGCCGAGGTGCAGCCGGGCTGCGCCATGGATGCGGCCGGCCAGGATTCGATCGAGCGCGCGGTCCTCAAGGCGCGGCCGCTGCCGTACCGGGGATTCGAGCCGGTGTTCGCGCGCACCCTGACCCTCAATTTCGAAGCGCGGGACCGTTGATTTCACGCGGCGTTTCGCTGCCCTCCGTTCACAATTGTTAAAATGTTCACGCGCCGGCTGGTATCCCTTTGCCGCCCCGCCCAACCGCCGAGTCGTTAGCCCATGAAGAAGCCGCTGCGCTGGTTTGCCCTGATCCTGTTCACCCTGGCCCCGATGCTGGCGTCCGCCCAGCAGCAGGGCCTGGAGATCGACATCATCGGCGGCAACGCCTCGGCCCTGCCCATCACGGTGGTGCCGATGCCCTACCAGGGCACCGCCGCGGCGCCGCCGACCGATGTGTCGGCCGTGGTGCGCGCCGACCTGGAGCGCTCCGGCGCCTTCCGCACGCTGCCTGAAGCCCGCATCACCGAGCGCCCGACGCGCGGCGCCGAGATCCGGTATCCCAACTGGCAGGCGCTGCGACAGGACTACATCGTGGTCGGTCGCGTGGTCGACGCCGGCGATGGCGGCTACCGGGTGGAATACGAGCTGTTCGACGTCGCCAAGCAGGAGCGCATGCTCGGCCTGGCGATGACCGCACGCTCCAATGCCCTGCGTGATGTCGCCCACCAGATGGCCGATGCCATCTACGAGAAGATCCTCGGCGTGCGCGGCGCGTTCTGGACCCGCATCGCCTATATCACCGCCGCCGGCACCGGCAAGGCCACGCGTTATGCGTTGATGGTCGCCGACTCGGATGGCTTCAACCCGCAGACCGTGGTGCGCTCGGCCGAGCCGCTGCTGTCGCCTTCGTGGAGCCCGGATGGCCGCAAGCTGGCCTACGTCAGCTTCGAGAGCGGCAACTCGGCCATCTACATCCAGGACATCTCGACCGGTGCGCGCGAGAAGATCGCCAGCTTCCGCGGCATCAACGGTGCGCCTGCGTTCTCGCCCGACGGCCGCCAGCTGGCGCTGACCCTGTCGCGCAGCGGCAACCCCGAGATCTACGTGATGGACCTGGGCAGCCGCTCGCTGCGCCAGCTGACCACCACCTCCGCGATCGACACCGAGCCGGTGTGGAGCGCGGACGGCGGCACCCTCTACTTCACCTCCGACCGTGGCGGTCGCCCGCAGATCTACCGCGTGCCGGCCGCCGGCGGCAGCGCCAGCCGGGTGACGTTCGAGGGCAACTACAACGCCACCGCCAGCGTGTCCTTCGACGGCAAGAAGATCGCCGTGGTGCAGGGCAGCGGCAACAACTACCGCATCGCCCTGATGGACAGCAGCCTGGGCGGCGCCCGCTGGAGCTCGCTGTCGCCCGGCTCGCTGGACGAGTCGCCGAGCTTCGCCCCCAATGCCAGCATGGTGCTGTACGCCGCCCGCGAAGGCGGGCGGGGCGTGCTGTACGCCGTCTCGGCCGACGCGCGCGTACGCCAGCGTCTGGTCGTGGCCAATGCGGACGTGCGTGAGCCGGCATGGTCGCCTTACCGGGCCGCCCGTTAAGTTTGTGTCTACAATGTGACCCCTCGCTCCACCTGTCCCCCTGTTCCAATGACGCAAGGAATGACCATGAACAACACCACCCGTGTTCTGATGCTGTCCCTGATGTCGGTCGCCGTGCTGGCTGGCTGTAAGAAAGCCGTCAAGCCGGAAGCACCGGCCGACACCACCACCACCGTGCCGACCACCCCGACCGCGCCGACCACCTCGGGCGTCTACGGCCCGAACGACCTCGACACCGACGCCTGCCTGCGTCAGCGCGTGGTCTACTTCGACCTCGACCAGGACGCCCTGAAGCCGGAGTTCCAGGCCATCATGGGTTGCCACGCCAAGTACCTGCGCGACCGTCCGTCCTCGCGCATCACGCTGGAAGGCCATGCCGACGAGCGCGGCAGCCGCGAGTACAACCTGGGCCTGGGCGAGCGCCGCGGCAATGCCGTCAACTCGGCCCTGCAGGCCAGCGGTGGCTCGGCCAGCCAGCTGACCGTGGTCAGCTACGGCGAAGAGCGTGCGGTCTGCACCGATTCCAGCGAGTCCTGCTGGTCGCAGAACCGTCGCGTCGAGATCGTCTACACGGCGAAGTAAGCCGACATCGTCACGATGATCGCGAAGAAGACGTACATGCTGGTTCTCGCGGCGGCCCTCGTGGCCGCCGCACCCGCGCAGGCGCAGCGCGTCAGCCTGGCTGATCGCGTGGCCGCGCTGGAGGCGAAAGCCAACAACCCGCAGCAGAACCTCGACCTGCTCAACCGCATCACCCAGCAGGAAACCGAACTGCGTTCCCTGCGTGCGCAGGTGGAACAGTTGCAGCACGAGAACGAGCAGCTCAAGCAGCAGGGTCGCGACCAGTACCTCGACCTGGATGGACGCCTCAACCGCCTGGAAGGGGGCACCGCCCCGGCGCCGGCCGGCACGCCGTCCGCAGCTCCGCCCCTCGGCACTGCCCCGGTGGCCGCGCCGGCCGCCACGCCGGCGCCGGTCGATGCCGCGATGTCCGAGCCGCCGCCCAGCGTGCACGGCGACATGGGCGCCCTGTCTGCCGCCGGCGACGAGCGCACCGCGTACAACGTGGCCTTCGACAAGCTCAAGGCCGGCGACTATGCCGATGCCGCCCAGCTGTTCACCAGTTTCCTGCAGCTGTACCCCAGCGGTGTGTACGCGCCCAATGCGCTGTACTGGCTGGGCGAGAGCTACTACGTCACCCAGAATTACGCGCTGGCCGCAGACCAGTTCCGCGCGCTGCTGGCGCAGTACCCGACCCACGACAAGGCGTCCGGTGCGCTGTTGAAGATCGGCCTGTGCGATTACGGTCTGGGCAAGCTGCCCGAGGCGGAGCGCACGCTCGGCGAAGTGATCGCCAGGTACCCGGGCACCGATGTCGCCCGCACCGCCGACGACCGCCTGCGCGCCATCCAGCTCGGCCGCCTGCGCTGAGTCCAGGACTCCCGGCGCTCCGTAGCGGAGGCGCCGGGCCGGCAAGGCGTATCATGCGCACCCCATGAACGACGCCACCCGCCCCAGCGAGATCGTCCAGTCCCTGCTGGAACGCCTCAAGATCACAGAAATCTTCCTGTCCCTGCAGGGCGAGGCGAACGCGGTCGGCTGGCCCACGGTCTTCGTCCGCCTGACCGGCTGCCCGCTGCGCTGCCAGTACTGCGACACCGCCTACGCCTTCCATGGCGGCGAGTGGCGCGAGATCGACGACATCGTCGCCGAGGTCCTCCGGCACGGCGTGCGCCACGTCTGCGTCACCGGCGGCGAGCCGCTGTCGCAGAAGCGCTGCCTGCTGCTGTTGAGGAAGCTCTGCGATGCCGGGCTCGATGTCTCGCTGGAAACCTCCGGCGCGATCGACATCGCCGACGTCGACCCGCGCGTCTCGCGCGTGGTGGACCTGAAGACCCCCGACTCGAAGGAAATGGCGCGCAACCGGCTGGAGAACATTCCGCTGCTCACCGCGCGCGACCAGGTGAAGTTCGTGCTCTGCGGCCGCGCCGACTACGAATGGGCGCGCGACATGGTCGCCGAACACCGCCTGGCCGAACGCTGCGACGTGCTGTTCTCGCCCAGCAAGTCCGACCTGTCGCCGCGCGAGCTGGCGGACTGGATCGTCGAGGACCGCCTGCCGGTCCGCTTCCAGATGCAGCTGCACAAGCTGCTGTGGAATGACGAGCCGGGGCGTTGAGCAGACTGGCGCGATTAAGGCTGCTGTTGCCGTCATCCCAGCGCACGCTGGGATCCATCTTGCTTCTCCGCTTGGAAAAAGCATGGAGGCAACGGCAACATGGATCCCAGCGTACGCTGGGATGACGCGTCTACTGTGCTCCCGAATCCTTCTTCACGAACCAGACAACCCATGAAAAACGCCGTCGTCCTTCTCTCCGGTGGCATGGACTCCGCCGTCGTCGTCGCCATCGCCCGCGAGCAGGGCTTTGCCGTGCATGCGCTGAGCGTGCGCTATGGCCAGCGCCACACCTCCGAACTCGATGCCGCCGCGCGCGTCGCCAGCACGCTTGGCGCCGCTGCGCACAAGACCGTGCACGTGGACCTGCGCAGCATCGGCGGGTCGGCGCTGACCGACGATATCGAGGTGCCGGAGGCCGGCGGCCCGGGCATCCCGGTGACCTACGTGCCGGCGCGCAACACCATCATGCTGTCGGTGGCGCTGGGCTGGGCCGAGGTGCTGGGCGCCAGCGACATCTTCTGCGGCGTCAACGCGGTGGACTATTCGGGGTATCCGGACTGCCGGCCCGAGTTCATCGAGGCATTCGAGCGGCTCGCCAACGTGGCGACCAAGGCCGGTGTTGAAGGCGCCGGTCTGCGCATCCAGGCGCCACTGCTGCGCATGAGCAAGGCCGACATCGTGCGCGAGGGCGTGCGCCTGGGCGTGGACTTCGCGCAGACCGTGTCGTGCTACCGGGCCGACGATCAGGGCCGTGCATGTGGGCACTGCGACGCCTGCCGCCTGCGCGCCGCCGGCTTCGCCGATGCCGGCGTGCCCGACCCCACGCACTACGCGTGAGCCGGACGGGTTTCGCCCCGTCGCGGACGATGCGCTAGAATGCACACCCCGGCGCAAGGCCGGGATGCGTTTCCGGGCCGTTAGCTCAGTCGGTAGAGCAGAAGACTTTTAATCTTTTGGTCGAAGGTTCGAATCCTTCACGGCCCACCATACGAATCAGGCGCTTAGCCTTTCGGTAATTGCCTTTCCGCAGCACCCGGAACAGTTTTCGGAAAATTTGACGCAGCCGATGTTCTGCGGTCGGCTGTAAGCTCGGCAGCCATGAGCCGAGAACCAGCCCCCGAACGCTTGTTCAAGTACGTTACGGGACCTACTGCGAAAGCCGTGCTGACCAATCAGACCCTACGTTGGTCGCGGCGCGCTCCATTCAATGATCCGCATGATTTGCAAGTCGGATTCTCGACTGCAGTGCCGCTGGAGGAAGTGAGAGACCGGGCGCTCGACCTCATGTGGGATCGAGTGATATGCCGAAACTGGACATGGCCTCGCAACCAGATGGGCGCGCTGCTGGAAGCGACGAGAGCGGCCATGCTCAAGTATGGGCGCTTGGGATTTCGCGAGGCGATGGCAGCGGGGCTTGAGCCATCTATTCGCACTTTCCCCAACATCGTCGAAAGGTTCAGTGCCGACGTAATCAAGCACTTCGAGACGATCAAAGTCCTATGTCTGTCGCCGATGAATGACAATGCGGCGATGTGGGCTTACTACGCGGACGATCATCGTGGTCTGGTACTTGAGTTCGCCACCATACCTGAGCTCGACAGCGTATATCGCGTCGCTCAGCGCGTCACTTACGCAGATGAGCCGCCGCCCCTGCTTGAGCCAGAAGCTTGGGCCCAACTCCTCGCAGGCAACATACGGCTGGATACCAAACTGGCTGATCGCTTGATGCTGATTAAGCATACCCACTGGGCCCACGAGCGAGAGTGGCGGATCGTTACAGGAGAAGGGAGGTTTCCTAATGAAGTGTTTGAAGACATCCGCTTTGGTGCGCCCGAACTGGTTGGCGTCTACTTCGGGGTGAGAGCTGAACGGTGGTGCGCAGAGTTAATGCCATTGATCAGGGCCAGATACCCGGATGCAAAGTTGTGGCAAGCCGAGAAAGGAATGTCTTTTGGTCTGAAGTTCTCTCCGATCGAGTGACCATCGCAGTCAAGCGAAGGCAGGGGTCAGCCGATCCACAGACTGGATCAAATCGGAAGGCGTCGCGCGAGTGATCTCCATTGCGCCTCGTTGCCTGAAAGCGGATACCGCCAGGGAAGGTCTGAATTACTGCCGTCGTCCCCGCGAAGGCGGGGATCCAGCGACTTCAGGTCATTGAAAGCAAAGACACCGGGAGACCGACCATTTTGCCGTCGTGAGGCGCTCCCCGCCTGCGCGGGAATGACGAACAAAATCTGAGTTGTTCAGCGGATCCTTGCTGGGTTGCATGCCATATGCCGCGACGTGAAGTGTCCTGGATCCGGGCGGCTGGCGGTCGCCCCTGGGGGGGCTCCCCGCTAAACTGCCCGGTCGGCCTTTGCGGGCACTCCGGACGCCCCCATATCTCTGTCGACGTGGTGCGGGCCTGTCCCCCACGTCTGCATGCCCGTCGTTCCCCAGCACACCCGAATTTCCCCAGGTATTCGCCAATGACCAACCCCTTGCTCGACTTCTCCGGCCTGCCGCGCTTCGACGCCATCCGTCCCGAGCACATCGCGCCCGCCATCGACCAGTTGCTGGCCGAGGGCGAGGCCGTCGTGAAGGCGGCGGAAGCCGTTGCCCCGGTGACGTGGGACACCTTCGTCGTGCCGCTGGATGACGCCACCGAGCGTCTGGCCCGGGCCTGGAACCAGGTGACGCATCTGGAGGCCGTGGCGAATACCGCCGCGCTGCGCAGCGCCTACAACGCCCAGTTGCCCAAAGTGACCCGCTTCTGGAGTGCGCTGGGACAGAACCTGGAGCTGTTCCGCCAGTACCGCGCGCTGGCCGATGCGCCCGAGGCCGCGCAGTACGACGAGGCGCGCCGCAAGGTGCTGGAAAACGCGTTGCGCGATTTCCGCCTGGGCGGCGCCGAGCTGCCGGACGAGCAGAAGACGCGCTTCGCTGCGGTGAAGGAAGAACTGGCCGGCCTGTCGGCAAAGTTCTCGCAGAACGTGCTGGATGCCACCGACGAGTACGAGTTCTGGATCAAGGACAAGCAGCACCTCGGTGGCCTGCCGGCCGACGTGGTGTCGGCCGCGCGCGCGGCGGCCAAGGCCGACGACGAGCCGGGTTGGAAGTTCACCCTGCAGATGCCGTGCTACCTGCCCGTGCAGGCGTATGCGGACGACCGCGCGCTGCGCGAGACGCTGTACCACGCCAATGCGGTGCGCGCGTCCGAACTGGCGGACAACGAGGCGCTCGACAATTCCACGCTGATCGACCGCATCCTCGCCCTGCGCGCCGAACTCGCCACCCTGCTCGGCTTCGCCAGCTACGCCGATTACTCGCTGGCCACCAAGATGGCCGACACCCCGGATGAAGTGCTGACGTTCCTGCGCGATCTGGCCGCACGCGCCAGGCCGCATGCGCAGCGCGACCGCAACGAGTTGGAGAACTTCGCGCGCGAACAGCTCGGGCTGGAAACGCTCGAAGCCTGGGACCTGGCCTACGCCAGCGAGAAGCTCAAGCAGGCGCGCTACAGTTTCTCCGCGCAGGAGGTGAAGCAGTACTTCACCGAGCCGGCGGTGCTGGCGGGGCTGTTCGGGGTGATCGGCGACCTGTACGGCCTGCGCGTGGAACAGGACACCGCGCCCACCTGGCATCCCGACGTGCGCTTCTACCGGCTGGTGGACGGCGACGGCGCGCTGGTGGGGCAGTTCTATCTCGACCTGTATGCGCGCGAGGGCAAGCGCGGCGGTGCGTGGATGGACGACTGCCGCAACCGCCGCGACACCCCGCGTGGCACGCAGACGCATGCTGTACAGACACCTGTCGTGTATCTGGTCTGCAACTTCGGCAAGGGCATGGACGGCAAGCCGGCCACCTTCAGCCACAGCGACGTGACCACCCTGTTCCACGAAATGGGCCATGGCCTGCACCAGTTGCTGACGCAGGTGGGCGAACTGGGTGTGGCCGGCATCAACGGCGTGGAGTGGGATGCGGTGGAGCTGCCCAGCCAGTTCATGGAGAACTTCTGCTGGGAATGGGAGCGCGTGCAGGCGATGACCGCGCACGTCGACACCGGCGAGCCGCTGCCGCGCGCGCTGTTCGACCGGATGGTCGCGGCGAAGAACTACCAGAGCGGCATGGCGACCGTGCGCCAGCTCGAGTTCGGCCTGTTCGACATGCAGCTGCACAGCGGCTTCGATGCGGCCGGCGACAGCGTGCTGGGCCTGCTGGACCGGGTGCGTGCGGAGGTGGCGGTGAACATCCCGCCGGCGTGGAACCGCTTCCCGCACCAGTTCAGCCACATCTTCGCCGGCGGTTACGGCGCGGGGTACTACAGCTACAAGTGGGCCGAGGTGCTCAGCGCCGATGCCTACGAGGCCTTCGAGGAGGCGCCCGCCCGGGTTGCGGACACCGGGGCGCGCTTCCGCCGGGAGGTGCTGGCACGGGGCGGAAGCCGGGCGGCGGCCGACAACTTCCGCGCGTTCCGCGGACGTGCGCCGCGGATCGATGCCCTGCTGCGCCATTCCGGCATGGCGGGATGATGCGCGGCCTCAGGGTCGGAATGCCCCCCGAAAGCCCGTCCCGCAGGGTTTGACCCGACCTGTAAACGTTTTCATAATGGCTCCCCCGTAACACCCGCGTTTCCGGGAGGATCGCCTACATGCCGCATCAGCGAAGGATCGAAGGCCTGATCGCCGAGATGACGCTGGAGGAAAAGATCGGCCAGCTCGGTGCCTTCGCCGACGCACTGCGGCCGTTCGCCTTCGACGTCAATCCGGAGACCTTCGCCCGCGATGCCGAGCAGGTGCGCGAGCAGATCCGCAGCGGGCGCGTCGGCGCCCTGTTCAACGGCGTGGGTGCGGCGGAAGGCCGCGAGGCGCAGCGCATCGCGGTGGAGGAGAGCCGGCTCGGCATTCCGCTGCTGCTCGGCGCCGACGTCATCCACGGCATGCGCACGGTGTTCCCGATCCCGCTGGGCGAAGCCGCCAGCTTCGAGCCCGACCTGGCCGAGCGCACCGCGCGCGCCACCGCGAAGGAAGCCACGGCGGCCGGCATCCACTGGACCTTCGCGCCGATGGTCGATGTCGCGCGCGACCAGCGCTGGGGCCGCGTCGCCGAAACCTCCGGCGAGGATGTCTACCTGTCCTGCGAATTCGCCGCCGCCCGCGTGCGCGGCTTCCAGGGCGATGACCTGACCGCCGCCGATTCGCTGCTCACCACGCCCAAGCACTTCGCCGCCTACGGCGCGATCTCCGCCGGCCTGGATTACAACTTCGTCGACATGGCGCCGCAGACGCTGCGCGACGTGCACCTGCCGCCGTTCAAGGCGGCGATCGACGCCGGCGCGCTGACGCTGATGAGTTCGTTCAACGACATCAACGGCGTGCCGGCCTCGGCCAACCGCGAGCTGCTGACCGACCTGCTGCGCGGCGAGTGGAAGTTCGAGGGCTTCGTCGTCTCCGACTACACCTCCGACCTGGAACTGATCGCGCACGGCTACGCCAGCGACGAGGCCGACGCGGCGCAGAAGGCGCTGTCGGCCGGACTGGACATGAGCCTGCAGAGCGGCATCTACGCCGGCCATGTCGCCGCGCTGGTCGAGCAGGGCCGGCTGTCGATGGCGCAGGTGGACGAGGCCGTGCGCCGCGTGCTGCACGTGAAGGCGGCGGTGGGCCTGTTCGACGATCCCTACCGCTGTCTCGATGCAGAGCGCGAAGCCGACCAGTCGCACATCGCCGCGCACGACGCGCTGGCGCGCGACTGCGCGCGCCGCTCCATCGTGCTGCTGAAGAACGAAGGCGAGCTGCTGCCGCTGAAGAAGAGTGGCCAGCGTATCGCGTTGATCGGGCCGTTCGCGCAGGACACCGCCAACCTCGGCGGCTGTTGGAACATCTTCGGCGATGCCGCGCGCATGGTGGATGTGGAAACCGGTGTGCGCGCCGCGCTGGACGATCCGTCCGCGCTGGTCGTGGTGCCGGGAAGCGATATCGAAGAGGCCATCGATGGCGGCATCGACGCGGCGGTCGCCGCCGCGCGCGAGGCCGACGTGGTGCTGCTCGCCGTGGGCGAGCCGCACGAATTCTCCGGCGAAGCGCAATCGCGCACGCAGATCGTGCTGCCCGCCGCGCAGCAGGCGCTGGCCGAGGCGGTCGCCGCCACCGGCACGCCGGTGGTCGTCATCCTGCGCAATGGCCGCGCGCTGGCGCTGGAAGGCGCCGTGCGCGACGCGCAGGCGATCCTGGTGGGCTGGTTCCTGGGCACGCAGACCGGGCCGGCCATCGCCGATGTCGTGTTCGGCGACTACAACCCGTCCGCGCGCCTGCCGGTGAGCTTTCCGCAGGACGCCGGCCAGCAGCCGTACTTCTACAACCATCCCGCCACCGGCCGTCCCAACGTGCCGGGCACGCCGCGCTTCTTCCAGACGCGCTGGCGCGAGGTCAGCCATGCCGCGCTGTATCCGTTCGGCCATGGCCTGTCGTACACCCGCTTCGACTACGGCGCGCCGCAGCTCGATACGCAGACGCTGGGCTGGAACGACACGCTGACCATCCGCACGCGCATCACCAACATCGGCACGCGGGCGGGCGAGGAAGTGGTGCAGCTGTACCTGCGCGACCGCACCGCCAGCCGCGTGCGGCCGGTGCGCGAACTGAAGCGCTTCCGCAAGATCGCGCTGGCCGCGGGCGAAGCGCAGGACGTGGTGTTCACGCTGCAGCGCTCGGATGTCGAGTTCCACGGCGTCGACAACCGTCCGATCGCCGAGCCGGGCCTGTTCGATCTGTGGGTGTCGCCGTCGGCGACGACGGGCGAGGCGGTCAGCTTCGAGCTGCTGCCGGGCTGAGCGCTAGGGGCGCGGTGCGCCGCGCATCATCGGGCCGCCGGGGTAGCCGCCATAGGGCCCGTAGTAGCCGCCGGGGCCGTCGTAACGGTCGACGTTGATGTTGAAGTTGAACGTGCGCGGCTTGCCTTCGTCGTCGTACGTGGTCTTGCACAGGTTGAGGTTGACCGCGTTGTAGGTGCTGCGGCCATGTCCCTTGCTGTAACCGATGCCGGTGGTGACGCTGCCCGACACGCCGTCGCCATCGTCGTCGCCGTAGTACACGCAGGGATCCACCGGCGCAGGTGGCGTTGCGTCCTTCACGCGCGCCGGCTGCCGGTCGCCGTACCAGGTGCCGGGCGGATCCTTCGCATGGGTCGCGGACGCGGGAAGGCTGAGGTCCAGGGCTTCCGCACTGGATTGCGCCAGCGCGGGCGCCGTGGTCAGCAGGGCCAGCAGGACGGCGGGCAGGGTCTTCATGGGGAATCCCGGAGCGGCGGGCCGCCGGCTGGCGGACCTGAAAGGCAACCTAACAGTCGTGGATTGAACGTCGGCTGATACGGATGCCCGCGGGCAGGGAACTTCATCCCGCCGCGCCCAGCACTTCCAGCACGCGCTGGCCATAACGTTCCAGCTTGGCACCGCCGATGCCGCCGACCCGCGCCAGATCGTCCAGCGTGGCGGGCTGCTGCTCGGCGATGTTGCGCAGCGTGCTGTCGTGGAAGATGACGTAGGCGGGGACGTTCTGCTCGCGTGCCAGTTGTGCGCGCAGGTCGCGCAGCAACTGGAAACGCGGCAGGTCGGCGGGCTGCACCGGCACGCCGCTGCGCGCGCCGCGGTCGCGTTCGCGGCGTTCGCGCTGTTCCTTGCGCAACTGCAGGCGACGCTCGCCACGCAGCACGCTGCGGCTGCCCTCGGTCAGGCGCAGGCTGCCGAATTCGCCATCCACCTCCAGCAGACCGCAGGCCACCAGCTGCCGGAACACGCTGCGCCAGGTGCCGGCATCCAGGTCCTTGCCGATGCCGTAGGTGGTCAGGTGTTCATGGCCGCATTGCTGGATGCGCTCGCTCTGGCTGCCGCGCAGTACGTCGATCACGTGGTTCACGCCGAACCGCTGGCCGCTGCGGTAGACGCAGCTCAACGCCTTCTGCGCGGCTTCGGTGGCATCCCAGGTCTCGGCCGGGCTCAGGCAGTTGTCGCAGTTGCCGCACTCGTGCGGATAGGTTTCGCCAAAGCCGGCCAGCAGCACCTGCCGCCGGCACTGGGTGGATTCGCAGTAGCCGAGCAACTGGTCCAGCTTGCGGCGCTCGAGCCGCTTGCGCTCCTCGCCCGCCTCGCCCTGCTCGATCATCTGCTTCAGCAGCACCACGTCGCCCAGCCCATAGCACAGCCACGCTTCGGCGGCCTCGCCATCGCGGCCGGCGCGGCCGGTCTCCTGGTAGTAGCCCTCCATCGACTTGGGCAGGTCCACGTGCGCGACGAAGCGCACGTCCGGCTTGTCGATGCCCATGCCGAAGGCGATGGTCGCCACCATGACGATGCCGTCCTCGCGCAGGAAGCGGCGCTGGTTGTGCGCACGCACGCTGGCATCCAGGCCGGCGTGGTAGGGCAGGGCGTTGAAGCCCTGTTCGGCCAGGTAGTCGGCGAACTGTTCCACCCGCTTGCGCGACAGGCAGTAGACGATGCCCGCCTCGCCCTTGTGCTTGCGCAGCATGTCGCGCAACTGGTGGCGCGCGTTGTCCTTCTGCACCACGGTGTAGCGGATGTTGGGACGGTCGAACGAACTGACGAACTTCTCGGCCTCGACCAGGTTCAGGCGCTCGGCGATCTCGCGCTGGGTCGGCGGATCTGCCGTCGCGGTCAGCGCGATGCGCGGCACGTCCGGCCAGCGCTCGTGCAGCAGGGTCAGTTCCAGGTATTCGCGGCGGAAGTCGTGTCCCCAGGCCGAGACGCAGTGCGCTTCGTCAATGGCGAACAGCGCGATCCGGCTGCGGTCCAGCAGCGACAGGAAGCGGCCGGTCAACAGCCGTTCCGGCGCGACGTACAGCAGGTCCAGCTCGCCGCGGAGCAGGGCCTGTTCGACCTGCTGCGCCTCGTCTGCCGCCAGCGAGGAGTTGAGGAACGCCGCGCGCACGCCCAGCTGGCGCAGCGCATCCACCTGGTCCTGCATCAGCGCGATCAGCGGCGAGACGACGATGCCGGTGCCCTCGCGCAGCAGCGCGGGCACCTGGTAGCACAGGGACTTGCCGGCGCCGGTCGGCATCAGCACGAGGGCATCGTGGCCGGCGGCGAGGTGTTCGACGATGGCCTGTTGATGGCCACGGAAAGCGCTGTAACCGAAGACGCGCTGCAGTGTTTCGAGGGCGGGGGACGACATGGGGACAGGATACCGTGGCGTGGGGTGTCAGGCCGGTTTTCGGGCGCCTGGGGATATCGGAAATCGGAGGGGCGAGGGGTAGGAGTTCATCCTGATTCGAGCAGCCCACATTAGGCCCCTCTCCCTGCGGCGACCGAAGGAAGTCCCTGTGGGAGAGAGGGGTTGGGGTGAGGGCCAACGAAGTTCGAGTCTTGGATCTGTCCATGGTCGATACCGCATCGGCGATGGCATTTCGTAAATCCCGCAGGTTTTGGAGCCCCTCTCCCTGCGGGAGAGGGGTTGGGGTGAGGGCCAACGAAGTCCGTGTCTTCCTTTTCCATGGGGTATCCCAAATCCGCGATGGCTTTTGGCTCCATGACCTTGCGGAAGGGGGTTTCTTCCCGAACGCATTGTGCCGCTCGCCGCGGGGGCGTCCCTTTCTTTGCTCGTGCAAAGAAAGGAACCAAAGAAACACGCCCCAGGCGGCACGCCCTGTGCTTTGCGCAGGGTCCGCGAGAGGGCCGGGAATTTTCGTAAGGCACATCCCTGTGCCATACGAAAATGCCGTCATCCATGACGGCGCCCTTCGGGTTTTACCCGGCCCACTCGCCGTGCCTCATGGGGACCCCGAAAAGCAGGAGCAACGGCGACGCGTCGGCTTTGGTTCTCAGGCCCCCTGAGGTCCGGCAGTCCCGGCGGGTACAACCCCAAAGGGGCGCCGCACAAGGATGTGCGGCGTTTTCGTACGGGGCACGATGCCCCGCACGAAAATTCCCGCCGGGACTGCGCACCCGCCGCGCAGCGGCGGGCGGACCGCCGGGGTGTGTTTCTTTGCCTACTTTCTTTGCACAAGCAAAGAAAGTAGGGCCTCCGCGGCGAGCGGCACCATGTGTCCAAGAAGAAGATCGGTCCCGCAAGGCCATCAAAAGCAAAAGCCATCGCGGATGCGGTGGCAGCCATGGAGAACAAAGACAAGGACTCCGTTGGCCCTCACCCCAACCCCTCTCCCGCAGGGAGAGGGGCTTCCGAGCCCGCGGCCAGCGAAACGTCATGGCGGATGTGGTGTCGACTACGGGCGGATCGAAGGCAAGGGCTCCGTTGGCCCTCACCCCAACCCCTCTCTCCCACGGGGACTTCCTTCGGTCGCCGTAGGGAGAGGGGCTTTGAGGGGTCAGACAGCAAAACGCCCGGACCAGCCGGGCGTTCTGCGCTCTACTGGGGCATGGCTTACTGCAGCAGCGAACGCAGCATCCACGCGTACTTCTCGTGCGTCTGCAGGCGCTGGGTCAGCAGGTCTTCGGTCGGCGCATCGTCGGCGTCGTCGGCGATGTCCAGCACCTTGCGCGCCGTGCGGCAGACCGCCTCGTTGCCCACCACCAGCTGGCGGACCATCTCGCGCCAGTCGGCGCTGTCCGTGAGGCCGGGCTCTTCCGGGATCGAGGTGAGGCTGACGAACTCGCGGTACGAACCCGGCGCATTGAACCCCAGCGCGCGGATGCGCTCGGCGATCTCGTCCAGCGCCGTCCACTGCTCGGTGTACTGGGTCTCGAACATCGTGTGCAGCGAATTGAACATCGCGCCGGTGATGTTCCAGTGGAAATTGTGGGTCTTCAGGTACAGCGTGTAGCTGTCGGCGAGGAAGCGCGACAGGCCGTCGGCGATCTTCTTGCGTTCGCCGCTGCTGATCCCGATATCGATGTTCGGTGCCGAGGGTGCGGCCGCGAGCGGCGCCGCCACGGAGGCGGCCTTGGTCTTCTTGACGGGCTTGGGCTTGGTCTTGGCCATGCGGAATCTCCTGAGGGTGGGTTGAGGCGGCACAATAGACACACTAGAACATGTGGCGTGAGCAAAAAGTTTCAACCGCTTGCCGTAAATGATGACGACGTCCCGCGACCCTTCCCCGGCCAACCCCGACCGCACCGCCCTCGAACAGGCGCGGCGGTCGCTCGACCGTGCCCTGAGTCGCGACCGCGGCCGCCTGCATGGGCTTTGGTCGCGCTGGCAGGGCAAGCCGGCCGACGCCGGCGTGCGGCAGGCGTTCGAGCAGGCATTGGCGGCATCGATCGCCACCCGCGAGCGCCGCCTGTCGACGGTGCCGGCGGTGACGCTGGACGAGTCGCTGCCGATCGCCCGCGAAGGCGAACGCATCGTCGAGCTGATCCGCCAGCACCAGGTGGTGGTGATCGCCGGCGAAACCGGCTCCGGCAAGACGACGCAGCTGCCCAAGCTGTGCCTGGCCGCCGGTCGCGGCGTGGCCGGCATGATCGGTTGCACCCAGCCGCGCCGCATCGCCGCGCGTGCGGTGGCACGGCGCGTGGCCGAGGAGCTGAAGACCGAGGTCGGCCGCGGGGTCGGCTTCCAGGTGCGTTTCAACGACCAGGTCGGCGAAGACACCCACATCAAGTTCATGACCGACGGCATCCTGCTGGCGGAGATCGCCAGCGACCGCTGGCTGTCGGCCTACGACACGATCATCGTCGACGAGGCGCACGAACGCAGCCTCAACATCGACTTCCTGCTGGGCTACCTGAAGCAGCTGTTGCGCAAGCGCCGCGACCTGAAGGTCATCGTCACCTCGGCCACCATCGATACCGGACGCTTCGCCCAGCACTTCGACGACGCGCCGGTGATCAGCGTGGAAGGACGCACCTATCCCGTGGAGGTGCGCTACCGGCCGCTGGAGGAATCGGGATTGGAGATGGGGGATTCGGGATTGGAACATCAGGGCCGACGTGGCTCGTCGAATCCCGAATCCCGAACCCCGAATCCCGGCCTCACCGTCAACGACGCCATCGTCGGTGCCATCGACGAGATCACCCGGCTGGATGCGCGCGGCGACGTGCTGGTCTTCCTGCCCGGCGAGCGCGAGATCCGCGACGCGCACCAGTCGCTGGAGCGGCGCAAGTACCGCAACACCGAGGTGCTGCCGTTGTATGCGCGGCTGTCCAACCAGGACCAGGATCGCGTGTTCAATCCCGGCGCGAACCGGCGCATCGTGCTGGCGACCAACGTGGCCGAGACCTCGCTGACGGTGCCGCGCATCCGCTACGTGGTCGATCCCGGCTTCGCTCGCGTCAAGCGCTACAGCCCGCGCAACAAGCTCGACCGCCTGCATATCGAGCCCATCTCGCAGGCCAGCGCCAACCAGCGCAAGGGCCGCTGCGGACGCATCGCCGAGGGCATCTGCTACCGCCTGTACGCGGAAGCCGATTTCCAGGCGCGCGCCGAGTTCACCGATCCGGAGATCCGCCGTTCCAGCCTGGGCGGCGTGATCCTGCGCATGCTGCAGCTGGGGCTGGGCCGGATCGAGGATTTCCCGTTCCTGGAACCCCCCGATGAGCGCGCCGTCGCCGATGGTTGGCAGCAGCTGACCGAGCTTGGCGCGATCGACGGCGAGCGCCGCCTGACCGCCATCGGCCGGCAGATGGCGCGGCTGCCGGTGGACGTCAAGCTGGCCCGCATGCTGGTGGCTGCACAGGCCGCCGGCTGCCTGCGGCCGATGCTGGTGATCGCGTCGTTCCTGGGTATCCAGGATCCGCGCGAGCGTCCGGCCGATGCGCGCGGCGCTGCGGACACCGCGCACGCCCAGTTCGCCGATGGCCGTTCCGAGTTCGTCGGCGTCCTGCGCTTGTGGGATGCCTATCGGCAGGCGCATGAAGACCTCACGCAGTCGAAGCTGCGCGACTGGTGTGGCCGCCATTTCCTCGGTTTCCTGCGCATGCGCGAATGGCGCGAACTGCACCGGCAGCTGCGCCTGCTGTGCGAGGAACTGGGATGGAAGGAAGAAGAGAGCGATGCGTCGATGGCGCCGCTGCTGGAGGGCAGCCGCCTGCCCGCGGTCGTGCGGGATGATGCGACGGCCGTCAAGGCCACGCGCGGGCAGTTGCACCGTGCCGCACGCCTGGCCCGCGAAGGAAAGACCGACGCTGCACCGGCACCGGTGGCGGCGCGCGCGCAGCAGGACCATACACCCGCCGGGGGTGGTTTCAGCGAACGCGTGCGCGCCGGCGCCTACCAGACCCTGCATCGCGCGCTGGTCGCCGGCTTGCCCACGCAGATCGGCCATCGCGCCGAGAAGGGCGATTTCCAGGCGCCGCGGCAACGCCGCTTCCTGCCGTTCCCGGGCTCGACATTGTCCAAGCGGCCGCCGCCATGGCTGCTGGCGGCCAACCTGCTGGACACGCAGAAGGTGTGGGGCATGACCCTGGCCGCGATCGAGCCGGACTGGGTGATCGCCGAGCTGCCGCACCTGCTGCTGCGCAAGCACTTCGATCCGCACTGGTCGCGCGCGCAGGGACAGGTGCTGGCGTCGGAGCAGATCAGCCTGTTCGGCCTGGTGCTGGCGCCGAAGAAGCCGGTGCATTACGGCCGCATCGCGCCGGCCGAGGCGCACGACATCTTCGTCCGCCAGGGCCTGGTGACCGGCGAGCTCAATACGCGCGCGGGCTTCGTCGCCGACAACCTGAAGACGCTGGAGCAGGCGCGGGAAGAGGAAGCCAAGCTGCGCCGCGCCGGTCTGGTGGCCGACGAGGACTGGCAGGCGCGCTGGTACCTGGACCGCGTGCCGCCGGAGATCCATTCCGCTGCCGGCCTGGATGCATGGTGGAAGGCCTTGCCGGCCGACAAGCGCCGCCCCCTGCACTGGTCGCTGGTCGATCTGCTGCCGGGCGAGGGCAGCGAGGAAGACCGCTATCCGAAGTATTTCGCGCTGGGCGATGCGCGGCTGCCGCTGCAGTACACGTTCGAGCCGGGTGCGGCCGACGACGGCGTGACGCTGGAGGTACCGCTGCACCTGCTCAACGCGCTGGACCCGGCGCGGCTGTCGTGGCTGGCGCCCGGCTTCGTGGCCGACAAGGCGGCCGGCCTGATCCGCAGCCTGCCCAAGGCGATGCGGCGCAACTACGTGCCGGCGCCGGATTTCGGCCGCGCGTTCTTCGAGGCGTTCGCCAAGCCGACGGCCGACGACCTTCGCGGCGAACTGGCCCGCTTCCTGTCGCGTGCGACCGGCGTGGCGGTCAGTGCGCTCGACTTCGACGAGGCCGCGCTCGAGCCGCACCTGCGGATGAACCTGCGTCTGCGCGAGGATCCGCGTGGCGGCGGCGAAGGCCGCGTGCTGGCCGAATCGCGCGACCTCGATGAGCTGAGGGCACGCTTCGGCGCGAAGGCCGGGCAGGCGTTCGCTGCACGTGCAGGCCGGGCGATGGCGGCCACGGGGCTGCGCGATTTCCCCGCCCACCCGATCCCGCACGA
>NZ_JAKZBW010000007.1:0-62593 GCF_022539275.1 Pseudoxanthomonas sp. LH2527
ACGCGCTGATCCCGCGCCTGCGACGGTTTGCGCGCTCGCTGGCGTCCGACTCGGCCGCCGCCGACGACCTGGTCCAGGCCACGCTGGAGCGCGCGCTGACGCGAGGCACCGAGGTGCGCGACCCCGCGGCGCTGCAGGCCTGGCTGTTCTCGGTGCTGTACCGCGCTTTCGTGGACGAACATCGGCGCGCGGCACGCTGGAAGCGCATCGCGCGGCTGTTCTCGGCCGAGGACGACGCCTCGCCGCCCACGCCCGACCAGGTGTTCGACGCGCGCACCTCGTTGGCCGGCTTCGCCTGCCTGACGCCCGAGCAGCGCGCGCTGCTGATGCTGGTGAGCGTGGAAGGACTGGCCTATCGCGAGGCCGCCGACGCGCTGGGCATCCCGGTGGGCACGGTGATGTCGCGCCTGTCGCGCGCGCGCCAGGCGTTGCGCGCGAGGCAGGAGGACACACCGCCCACGTCCGCCCTGAAGGCCTTGCGATGAACATCAAGACCCTGCGCGAAGCGCCAGCGGACGAGGAACTGCACGCCTACGTCGACGGCCGGCTCGATCCCGCGCGCCGCACCGCGGTTGCCGCGTGGCTGGAGGCGCATCCAGAACAGGCGGCCCAGGTGGAAGGCTGGAAGCGCGATGCCGAACGCCTGCGTGCGCTGGCCGCGAATCCCGAGCGCTGGCCGGCGAACGCGACGCTGGCGCCGGCACAGGTCCGGCGCGGCCTGCAGGCGCGGCGCCGCCGGCGTCTGGGCATCGCCGCCTCCTGGGTGTTCGCCTTTGTGATCGGCGGCGGTGCCGGCTGGCAGATGCGCGAGCTGCGCCCCGCGCCGTCGGCGCTGCCGATGGCGGATGCGGTGGCCGCCTACCGTCAGTTTGCCGAGGCCGATGCGCCGCCGATGGAATTCGACACGGCCCGCGCCGACGACCTGCAACGCTGGCTGCTGCGCCACTTCGGCGAGGCCGGACGGGTGCCCGATCTCAGCCAGGCCGGTTACCGGTTGATGGGTGGCCGCCTGCTGTCCACCGAACAGGGCGCCGCCGCCATGCTGGTCTACCAGGACGGGTCGGGTGCTCGGGTGGGGTTCTACCTGCGGCCGCGTGGCCGGCTGGCCGGCGACGGGCAACGCCGCGATGGCGATCTGCTGGCGCAGTACTGGTCGCATCGCGACACCAGCTTCGCCCTGGTCAGCGACGCCGCCGACGCCGCGGCGCGCGCGCTGCCGCGCCTGCTGGAAAACGGGTGATCGCAGGTGCGGCCCCGGTCGGGCCGCACCTGCCGGGACTCAACGCGGCTTCACGAACCGCAGCGTCATGCGGTCGCTTTCGCCGATGGCCTGGTACTTCGCGCGGTCGGCTTCGGGATGGTTGTTGGACGGCGGCAGCGTCCACACGCCGTTCGGATGGTCCTTGGTGTCCTTCGGATTGGCGTTGACCTCGCTCTTCGCGTCGAGGCGGAAGCCCGCTGCTTCCGCCAGCGCGATCACCTGCGCTTCGCTGACGTAGCCGCTCTTGTCGTCGGCCGGCACATCCTGGTTCGCGCGGTGCTCCACCACGCCCAGTACGCCGCCCGGCTTGAGGGCGGCGAAGAAGCCCTTGAACATGCCCTCGGCCTGGCCGGCGCTGCGCCAGTTGTGCACATTGCGGAAGGTCAGCACGACGTCGGCGGAGTTGGCTGCACCGAACTCCGGCTTCGTCGGGTCGTACTTCACCACGGAGGCCTTGTCGAACTGTGCGGGAGCGTCGGCGAACTTCTTCTGCAGGCCGTCGACGCTGCGCTGGTAGTAGCCACGGCTCTTCTCCGACGCGGACGCCGGGTCCACCACCGCCGCCACGTACTGGCCACCGTTCTTCAGATAGGGCGCGAGCACTTCGGAATACCAGCCGCCGCCAGGCGTGATCTCCACGACGGTCTGCGTCGGCGTCACGCCGAAGAACGACAGCGTTTCCTTCGGATGGCGGTAGGCGTCGCGCGCGGCGTTCTTCGGATCGCGCCAGTCGCCCTTCAGGGCGGCATCGAGCGCCGCTGCATCCGCCGCGGGCAGTGCATGCGCGGGCGCGGCCTGGGTGACCGGCGACACGGCGAGGGCCGGTTGCGAAGCGGCAAGCGCCGCGAAGAGTGCCAGGGACAGGGGAATGCGGGTGGTCATGCGTCAGCCCTCCAGAAAGGTGGGCGGAGCCTAGCACGCAGCATGTTCAGGGGGCATGGCGGTCACCGCGTGCCGCGCACGCTTCATCGCATCCGCACGCGCGGTCGCTAGACTGCCCGCATCATCGATACCGGAGCCGCGACATGGCCGACCACCAGGCTGACCGCAACACCCGCATCGTGCTGGCCGCGCGCCCGCAGGGCGAGCCGACCGCGGACGACTTCCGTCTCGAACACGCGCCCCTGCCCGAGCCCGCAGAAGGTCAGGTGCTGCTGCGCAACCGCTACCTGTCGCTGGACCCGTACATGCGCGGGCGCATGAATGCCGGCCGCTCGTATGCCAAGCCGATCGGGATCGGCGAGGTGATGGACGGCGGCACGGTGTCGGAGGTCATCGCTTCGCGTCACCCCGACCTGCATGTCGGCGACATGGTGTTGGCGCATGGCGGCTGGCAGACCCATGCCGTCGCCGAGGGCAGGGCATTGAAGCGCAAGCTGGACGCGAACATCGCGCCGCTGACCACCGCGCTGGGCGTCTACGGCATGCCGGGCTTCACCGCCTACGTCGGCCTGCACGAGATCGGCAAGCAGCAGCCCGGCGAAACCGTCGTGGTCGCCGCTGCCAGCGGCCCGGTCGGCGCCACCGTCGGCCAGATCGCGAAGCTGCAGGGCGCGCGTGCGGTCGGCATCGCCGGGGGCGAGGCCAAGCGTGCCTACCTGCGCGACGAACTCGGCTTCGACGTCGCGCTCGACCATCGCGCGCCCGACTTCGCCGACCAGCTGCGCGCCGCGTGTCCGGACGGCATCGATGTGTACTTCGAGAACGTCGGGGGTGCGGTGTTCGACGCCGTGCTGCCCCTGCTCAACGATTTCGCCCGCATCCCGGTCTGCGGACTGGTGGCGCACTACAACGACACCGCGCTGCCGGCCGGACCCGACCGCACGCCGATGCTGATGAGCCACATCCTCACCCGCCACCTGACCGTGCGCGGCTTCATCCAGCACGACTTCATCGCGCTGTACCCGCAGTTCCTGCGCGAGATGGGCGGCTGGCTCAGCGAAGCAAAGATCCGCTACCGCGAGGACATCGTGGAGGACCTGCAAAACGCACCGCGCGCGCTGATCGGCCTGCTGCGCGGCGAGAACTTCGGCAAGGTGGTGGTGAAGCTGTAGCGCGCCGCGACTCAGCGCTCGATGCCGTTATCGGCCTCGTACTTCTGCATCGTCGCGATGGCATCCAGCATGTACGCGTACCAGGCTTCTTCGATCTCTCCGATCGGTCCGATCAGGCGCTCGAAGTCGGGTGTCGACGCGCCGCGAGCGAGCAGTTGCTTGTAGGCGGCTGCATACCTGCCGTTCTCGTAGTGGAACAGGAAGTGCGTCAGGCCCCAGTAGTGGAGGTAGTACAGATTGACGTGCCGGTCGATACCCGGGCCCCGACCCTCCAGCAGGTCGCGCAACGGGATGAAGCGGGCGGCGGCCGCATCCTCCTGCAGGCTTCCCGTCAGTCCCATGCGCGACAGCCACCAGATCGGATAGGTCGCCGGATCGCTGCGACCCGGCGTCAGCACGCCGTCCTCCAGCCAGCTCGCGCCCAGGTAGCCGGCGACCCCTTCGTTGGCCCACGCGGGTAGCCGCCAGCCGGCGACCTCGGTATTCAACTGGTGCACCGCCTCGTGCAGCATCCAGTGATGCGGGTTCTCCCTGCCGCCACCGTAGTAGGCGTAGCAGGCCGGCCGCAGATAGTAGGCCTCGGCCCAGGGCCGGCTGCGATTGTTGCGCTGGAACTCCTCGCGATCGGCATACAGCACGAGCGTGAGTGGTCGAGTCGAGGGGCTGACCTGGTCGCCGAACAGTGCCATGTATGCCGCATGCAGACTCTCGACCGCTTCCGCCACCTGCTGTGTCTGCGTTGGTGTAGCGGTGCTATGGATACGGTAGTGCGGCGTCTGCAGCAGCGTTGCCGCTGGCGGAATACGCGCAGCCGGCGCGGGAGCAGGTGAGGCAAGGGGCGCGGGACGCGCGCGCTGCCAGACGATGATCCCGACAACCAGCGCCAGCAGCGCCACCGATACCGCAACGAGCGCGGCGCGGCGCGTCATGCCGTCACCGGCAACCTGACATGCATCAGCGTGGGATCCTCGGGGTCCAGCTTCACGGTGAAGCCGAGGCTCTCACACATCGCCAGCATGGTGCGGTTCTCGCGCAGCACCTGGCCTTCGATGAGCTTCAGGCCCTGCCACTGTGCGTACTCGATCATGATCTGCATCAGCTTCCAGCCGATGCCGTGGCCCTTGAGGTCGGAGCGCACCAGGATGCCGTACTCGCCCTTCTCGTAGTTGGCGTCGGCGTGCAGGCGCACCGCGCCAAGCATCTCGTGCGTGTCGGGATGGATCGCCACCAGCGCGATCGAGCGGGCGTAGTCCAGCTGGGTCAGGCGGGCGATGAATTCATGGCTGAAGTGGCGCACCGACTGGAAGAAGCGCAGGCGAAGGTCTTCATCGGTGACGTGGGTGAAGAACTCGCGGAACATCGCATCGTCTTCCGGCCGCACCGGCCGTACCAGCGCGGCCTGGCCATCGGCGAGCGGGATCGTGCGTTCCCATTCGGTCGGATACGGGAAGATCGCGAAGCGCGGATGGCCGCGACCCTTGTGCAGCGCACGGCCGCGTGCCACCGCGATGCGTCCGTCCACGGCGACCACGCCGTCGCGGTCGGCCAGCAGCGGGTTGATGTCGAGCTGCAGGATCTCGGGGATGTCGGCGGCCAGCTGCGCCAGTTTCACCAGCACCAGCGCGACGGCGCCCTCATCGGCGGCCGGCACGTCGCGGTAGGCCTTCAGCACGCGCGACACGCGGGTGCGCGCGATCAGTTCGTGCGCAAGGCGCAGGTCCAGCGGCGGTAAGGCGACCGCCTGGTCGTTGATCACTTCCACCGCCGTGCCGCCGCGGCCGAAGGCGATGACGGGTCCGAACACCGGATCGTCGGCGATGCCGGCGATCAGTTCGCGCGCTTTCGGCCGCAGCACCGTGGGCTGCACCAGCACACCCTCGATCCGCGCGTCCGGTCGGCGTTCGCGCGCGCGCTGCAGGATGCCGGCCGCCGCTTCGCGCACGGCATTCGCATGGGGAAGATTGAGGCGCACGCCGTCCACGTCCGACTTGTGCGGAATGTCGGGCGACAGGATCTTCACCGCCACGGTCACGCCCTCCGCCAGCAACGGCGCGGCGATGCGGGCCGCGTCGTCCGCATCGGCCGCGCGCCAGACCGGTGCCATCGGGATGCCGTACGCGGCGAGCAACTGCGTGGTTGCGAGCGGATCCAGCCAGGCCTGGCCGGCATCCAGGGCGGCATCGACGAGCGCGCGGGCAGTGCCGATATCGGGGCTGAAATCCTCCGGCAGGCTGGGCGGCGTTTCCATCAGCGCGGCCTGCACCTCGCGGTGGCGCACCAGGTGCATGAAGCCGGCGACCGCGTCGGACTCGTTCGGGTAGCGCGGGATCTGTGCGGCGTCGAGCAGCGCTTCGGCCTGCGGGTCGTTGCCCAGCCAGACGGTGAACACCGGTTTGCGCGGGCCCTGCGCCGGGCGCTGCGCCAACACGCGGGTGACCGCGTGCGCGGCTTCCGATGACGACGACAGCACGGTCGGCACGTTGACCGCGAGCAGGGCATCGTTTTCCGGGTCGGCGAGCAGCGCCTCGATCGTGGCGGCGTAGCGGTCGGCGTCGATGTCGGTCAGCAGGTCGACCGGATTGGTGCGCGACCAGCCGACGGGCAGGATGCGGTCCAGCGCATCGCGCGTGGCATCGGACAGCGTGGCCAGCGTGCCGCCCTGTTCGTACAGGTGATCGACCGACAGCGCGCCCACGCCGCCGCCGTTGGTCAGGATCGCCAGCCGGCGGCCGGGGAACGGACGCACCTGCCCCAGCGTGCGTGCGGCGGCGAACAGTTCGTGCAGCGAGCGCACGCGCAGCAGGCCGGCACGGCGGAACGCCGCGCCGTACACCGCATTCGGGCGCGCCAGGTTCTGCGTATGCGTGCTGCCCGCGGGCGTGACCTGGGCGCGCCCGCTGTGTCCGGACTTCACCACCACCACCGGCTTGGTGCGTGCGGCGGCGCGTGCAGCCGACATGAACTTGCGCGCGTCGCGGATCGCTTCCACGTACAGCAGGATCGCGCGGGTGCGGTGGTCGGTGGCGAAGTAGTCCAGCAGGTCGGCGAAGTCCACGTCCAGCGCGTCACCCAGCGACACCACGGCGGAGAAGCCGACCGGCTGGCTCATGCTCCATTCGACCAGGCCACCGGAGATGGCACCCGATTGCGAAATCAGCGCCAAGTCGCCGGCCTTCGGAAAGCGGCTGGCCAGGCTGGCGTTGAGGCGCGCGTGCGGGGCGATCACGCCCAGGCAGTTCGGGCCAAGCACGCGCAGGCCTTTCTCGCGCGTGAGCGCGTCGAGCTGCGCGGCAGGCGAACCGGGCCCGCTGCCCATCGCGGCGGTCAGCACCACCACCGCGCCGGCGCCTTTCTCCGCCGCCTCGGCGGCGAGCTGCGGCACGGTCGCCGCCGGCGTGGCGATCACCACCAGATCCGGCGTCCACGGCAGGTCGCGCAGGTGGCGCGCGATCGCCACGCCGTCCATCGGCGTCGGATGCTTGTTCACCAGCCCGATCTGGCCCTCGAAGCCGCCGGCGCGCAGGTTCTCGATCACCGCACGGCCCACCGAGCGCGGCCGCGACTGGCTGCCCACCACCGCCACGGCGCGCGGCCGGAAGATCGAATCGAGGCGGTAGGTGCTCATGGCGGGACGGCGTTCTCCGGGTGCCGGCAAGGGTAACGCGGAGCGTGTTGCGCGCGCGTGCGCGGGGTCACGCCAGCTTCAAGGCATCCGGGTACGGCGCAGTATCCGGATAATCGCCTGCGGCGAGATGCGACTGGAGGTCACGCCACCACGCCGGACGGAACAGTTCGCCATGCGCGGCCTTCAACGCCTTCGCCTGCGCCTCCGGCAGGCCGAGGAACTGCGGGAAGCGCTCGGGAAAGACATCGCCGGCATCGACGTGGAACCACGGGCCATCCGCCATCTGTTCCTCGTACGTCGTTGCCTGCGGCCAGTCGCGGAAGCGGCAGTCGGTCACCAGCCGCAGTTCGTCGTAGTCGTAGAACACCACGCGCCCGTGCCGCGACACGCCGAAGTTCTTCAGCAGCATGTCGCCGGGGAAAATGTTGTTGCGCGCCATGTCCTTGATGGCCTGGCCGTAGTCGAGCGCGGCGGTACGGGCGGCATCGGCCTTCTGCTCGCGCAGGTACAGGTTCAACGGACGCAGCCGGCGCTGCACGTAGCACAGGTGGATGACCAGGTCGTCGCCGTCCTCGCTGAGGCTCTGGCCGCAGCTTTCGCGCAGCTCGTGCAGGAGTTCCGGCGCGAAGCGCGCGCGCGGGAAACGCAGGAAGCGGAACGCCTGCGTGTCCAGCAGCCGGCCGACGCGGTCGAGGTGGAACACCAGGTCGTACTTGTCCTCCACGTCCTGCCGGCTCATCGCCTTCGGATAGGCGAAGCGGTCGCGGATGACCTTGAAGACCAGCGGATAGCTGGGCAGGGTGAACACCGCCATCACCATGCCGGGCGTGCCTTCGGCATGCACCAGCCGCTCGTCCGGGTGCGCGGCGAAATGGTGGAAGAAGGTGCGGTAACGCTCGGTCTTGCCCTGCTTGGCGCGGCCGAGCACGGTGTAGATCTCGTCGATCGGCTTGCCCGGCAGCAGCGAACGCAGGAACACCACCGCATCGCCGACCGTCGCCAGGTCGGCATGGAAGTAGCTGCGCGAGGTGCCGAACAGGTGCGCCACGTCGCCGCGATGGGTCAGCACGGCTTCGGCCTTCAGCTGCCCGCCGTCGTTGACCAGCGCGATCACGCAGGGCGAGAAGCGGTGTTCGCCGTAGACGCGGCCGACCAGGTAGGCGCGCCGTTCGCGGTAGAACACGGTGTCCAGCAGTTCGATGCCGCGCACGGGATTCGCGCCCCAGTGCGCCAGGTCGTCCTGCAGGCGCACCGCGATGGCGGCGGCGCAGCGGGTGCGGTGGGCGTAGGGCACGTCGAACCCGTAGTCGGCCAGCACGCGTGCGAACGTGTCGGTCGGCCGCTGTTCGGACACGGCATAACTGTGGCGCGCGACCGGATGGGTGATGGCGTCGGTCGGCTCCACGTCCAGCGCCACGAACTCCAGCGACGGATCCACGCCACGGGTGCGGAAGAACCGCCGGCTCAGGGTGTTGTAGAAGGTCTTGTACAGCTCGCGGTCGATCTGGCCGGCGACCATCCGCTCGAACGCCGCGCGCGCTGCGATCCAGGGCGTGCGGTCGTGCGCGCGTCCTAGCAGCGTGGACTGCAGCCGCAGCGCGCACTCGGCGATGCACTGGTCGTACAGCTCGATGCGCTCGACCGCATCGGCGCGCGCGCCGGCCCAGTCCATCGTCTCGAACCGGATCTTCGCGCGCCGGGTGATCGCCGCGAACCGCGCGTGGTAGTCCGCGAACGCGTCGTGAATCAGGCGGGCGATGGCATCGTCGTGGACCATGCGTGCGATGTTAGCCGGCGCCCGCTGGAGTCATCGCTCCACCGCGATGCCGGCCTGCTCCAGCAGCCAGCCGCGCACCTTGCGGAAGCCCGGATGCGCCAGGCTGCGCTCCGGATAGACCAGGTAATGCGCGAAGTCCGCCTGCAGCCGCTTCTTCGTCAGCGTCACCAGCCGGCCCGCCTTCACCAGCGGCTCGGCCAATGTCCAGCGCGCCAGCGCCACGCCGACACCCTGCGCCGCCGCTTGGTGCAGCGTCTCGGTGTCGTCGAACTGCGCCACGTAGCGCGCCGGCGCTTGCCCGCCGAAATGCTCGAACCAGTCCTTCCAGCGATTGGCCGGATCGCCGAGCAGCGGCAGCTTCGCCATCTGGTCCGGCGCGGGTTTGCCGTGCTTCCTGGCCAGCGCGGGGCTGGCCACCGGCGTGATCCATTCGTGGAACAGGAACTCGGCGTGCACGTTCGGCCAGCGGCCGTTGCCAAGGCGCAGCGCGAGGTCGACGGGTTCGCGCTCGAAATCGACCACGTGCGTGCTCGACTGCAGGTTGAGCCCGAGCTCCGGATGCGCGGCGAGGAAGGCGGGCAGGCGCGGTACCAGCCACGCCGTGGCCATCGACGGGATCAGACTGAGCGTGACGGTGTGGTCGTTGCGCAGCGTGGCGCGACGCAGCGCATGGTCGATGGTGTCGAGCGGACCGGAGATCGCATCGAACAGCCGTTGACCGTCCGGCGTCAGCTCCACGCCGCGTGGCCCACGTGCCAGCAGCTTGTGGCCCAGCCGCTGTTCCAGCAGCCGCATGCGATGGCTCAGCGCGCTGACGGTCAGGTGCATGGCTTCGGCCGCGCGGGTCAGGTTGCGCAGGCGGGCGGCGGTGACGAAGGCCTCCACCTGGTCCAGGGGCAACCGGCTCATCTTGAATCTCCCTCAAGGCTGGGTTGCGGATCTTTCGCTTTTTCTAGGTCGATGATGCGCCTAGCTTGGTAACCCTTCAAGCCGTAGACCGGCGCAACGGAGCAGTCGCATGCAATCGGAAACGAAGAAACAGTGGTGGCAGCAGCTGACAGGCATGAGCCAGGGCTTGCTGTTCCTGCAAGGGCATGTCGCCCATGACAGCGTGCCGGCGTCGCGCCATGCCGAACGGCCACACCATGTGCACGACGAAGCCGGCCAGGTCAGGCACCGGCGCGCGATGCAGCGGCTGGGCGCGCGTCGGGTGCGCGCGATGACCTCGCTGTCGCTGTTCCGCTGAGGGCCGCAGGAGCTTCTGTAGGAGCGACGTAAGTCGCGACCATGTGCTCCGCGCCCCAGCACATCAGTCTCGACGCAGGTGCTTGCCGTGCGGTCGCGACTCACGTCGCTCCTACAGCAACCTGCCGCACCCGCGTCCGACTCACGCCCTCACGTAGACCCACGCATCGCGGCCGGACTTCAGGCGCATCTGCACGCGTCGGTAATCCGCGACCTCGTACCGGTCGGCGGCGGCGAGTTCTTCGGCGCTGATGCGGAAAACCATGCCCGCCACCTCGTCCGACGGATCGTCGCAGGGGCTGACGATGGGATGGAAACGCTCGCCGCTGGCGGCCACCACTTCGGCATCGGTGATCTCCACCATCGTCCGTATGTAGCCGGTCATCGCATCGGGTTCTCCATCCAGCCGACGGCCGAACGACGAGCGCTGCACGCTTTCCAGCTGCAGCGTGCCGTATGAGAACAGCAGGATGTCGCGGTCCGTCATGGTCGGGCGCTTGGCAGGGCAGCCCAGCATGCAGCCCCCGCGGCGATGCCGCAACGCAGGACGGCCGGGCGACGCGTGTCGCCCGGCGGGCGCGGTCAGATCGACAGCTGGCTTTCCACGTCGAGCACCTTGCGGCGCGCGAGCGCCAGGTTCGACTTGTTGCGGTCGAGCACCACGTAGAAGAACAGCCCCGGCTTGGACGCCACCGGACGCATGATGTGGTACGCCTTGCCCAGCGAGATCAGGATGTCCTCGATGGTGTCGTTGAGCTTCAGGGCGGCAGCGGTCTTCATCTTGGCGCGGATCACCTCGGTGTTGCCCGCCGCCGCCACTTCCATGTCCATGCCGCTGCCGGCCTCACCGAGCAGCATGCCGCTCTCGTAGTCCACCAGGGCGACCGCCTGCGCGCCGTCGATGGTCATCAGTTCGTTCAACGAATCGCCAAGTCCCGCCATGTCGCACCCCTGTGGTTGGTGGTAAGAGCCATGCATGCCTCGCCGCGGGCCGGCTCAGGACCCGTCGAGTTCGGCCAGGACGTTCCGGCCGCATTCCTTCGCGCTCCACAGCACGTTGCCGATCACGCTGCGGTGGTCGCAGGCCGCCATCAGCAGGAACGGCTCGCGTTCCGTGCGCAACGACAGCATCAGTACCTTGCCCTGCTCCGATTCGAGCATCAGTACGCCGAGCTGGCCCAGCGACAGTTCGCGGCCGATCGCGGCGGCCAACGCCAGCATCGCGCTGGTCATCGCGGCCAGGCGCTCGCCGTTCGCCGAGGCGGGATTGGACTGCGCCAGCGCGAAGCCGTCGACGCTGGCGACCACGGCGGTACGAACGCCATCGACCGCTTCGGAGAACTCGCGCAGCCGCCGCTCCACGTTGGCGCGCTCCCGTTCGCCGAGCCCGCGATGGCCGTGTCCGTCAGCCATGCGTGCCCACCAGCTCGGTGGCTTCGATCTCCGACATCAACACGTCCATCAGCAGCATCACCGCAACGTCGGAGCGCGGATCGAACGGCACCACCGGCAGCGCGCGCAGCAGCTCGGCGGCGCGCGTCGCCAGGGCGTCGATGTCGACCTGCGGGGCGAGGTCCAGCTTCGACAGCCCGATGGTGGCCGGCACGGCGGGCGCGTGATCGCGCAGCGCCAGCAGGTAGCGGTCCAGCTCGTCCACCGTCGAGGATGCGCTGGCATCGGCCAGCACCAGCACGCCGCTGGCGCCCTGCAGCAGCACCGGCCAGATGAAGTCGAAGCGCGCCTGGCCCGGCGTTCCATACAGGCGCAGGCGGTCGCCGTTGGGCAGGTCGATGTCGGCGTAGTCCATCGCCACGGTGGTCGACAGCTTGTCGGAGGTGCGGTCGGTGCTGGCGACGTCGGTGTCGACGACCCGGTCGCCCGCCAGCGCGCGAACCAGCGTGGATTTGCCGGCGCCCATCGCGCCGAGGACGACGATCTTGTGTTCGCGCGGGCTCACGGAGCCTTGCTCCGCAAGCCCCGCCACATCCGCGCCAGCAGCGAACCGGTGGTGGCCGGACGTGCCGATGGCGCGTCGGCCGCGCCCGTGTCGGGGGTTTCCACCATCGCGTAGCCGCACAGGTAGGCCGAGCGCACGAAGGCCTGGACGGTGGCGGCATCGAGATCGAGCAGCTGCCGGCATTCGTCGACCGAGCACGCGCGCTTGAGCAGCAGCGAACACAGGCGGAAGCCATCATGCTGATGCGCCAGCAGGCGGAAGTCCGGCCATCGCAACAGGCGGATGCGGGCATGCCGGAGCAGCCGGCGGTCCAGATCGTCCCAGTCGCCGCCGTGCTGCGCGACCTGCCACAGGATCGGTCGCAGGGGTTGGTGGAATTGATGCCTGGCGAGCGACTCGAACCGCTCGGGCGCCAGCTCCTGCATGACGATGCGGCCAAAGCCTTCGCCGAGCACGCGCACCAGCGAGGCGGTGGCGTTGGGCGACGACAAGGGCACGCCGTGGTCGTGCGCGAAGTCGAGCAGCAGTCGGGGCTGTCCATCCAGCGACCACACTGCGCAGCCGCTCTTCTGCCACAGGTGGTGGCGCAGACGTCGTGTCAGCGGCTTGCTGCCGGTCACGACCGGCAGTATCGCGTCGCCGGACGTGGCGGGCAGTGGTGAGGATAGGGACCGTTCCCGATGCTCCGGATCGGTCGCAAGGATCATGGCCATGCTCTTCCCCCTGAAAGAAAGCACTGCCGCTGCGCGGAGGTGGTGTGCGACGTACGGTATGCAAATGGCCGCGGAGGATTCGTGCGGAGAACCACAGAACCGCGCGCGGCACGCCACGTATCTGCATGAACCTGACGCGCGGCACGCACGCAAAAGAAAAACCCGCGCCTGGGCGCGGGTTTTTCCTGACAGGGAAAACCGGACAGCAGCGCCGCGACCGCGGCGCGCGTCCGGCTTACAGCGCGGCGAGTGCGTCGTTGAACGTCTTGCTGGGACGCATCGCGGCGGCGGTCTTCGCCAGGTCCGGGTGGTAGTAGCCGCCGATGTCGATCGCCTTGCCCTGCGCGCCGTTCAACTCGGCGACGATGGTCGCCTCGTTGTCGGCCAGTGCCTGCGCGAGCGGGGCGAACGTCGCCTTCAGTTCGGCGTTCTCGTCCTGCGCGGCCAGCGCCTGCGCCCAGTACAGGGCCAGGTAGAAGTGGCTGCCGCGGTTGTCGAGTTCGCCGACCTTGCGTGCGGGCGAGCGGTTCTCGTCCAGGATGCGGCCGTTGGCCACGTCCAGCGCGTTGGCCAGCACCTTGGCCGGGGTGTTGAGGTAGCGCTGGCCCAGGTGTTCCAGCGACGCCGCCAGCGCCAGGAACTCGCCCAGCGAATCCCAGCGCAGGTAGTCCTCTTCCACGAACTGCTGCACGTGCTTGGGCGCGGAGCCGCCGGCGCCGGTCTCGAACAGGCCGCCACCGGCCATCAGCGGCACGATCGACAGCATCTTGGCGCTGGTGCCCAGTTCCATGATCGGGAAGAGATCGGTCAGGTAATCGCGCAGCACGTTGCCGGTCACCGAGATGGTGTCCTCGCCCTTGCGGATGCGCTGCAGCGACACCTTCATCGCGTCCATCGGCGGCAGGATGCGGATGTCCAGCGTGTCGATGGTGTAGTCCTTCAGGTACTGCTCGACCTTGGCGATCACCTGCGCATCGTGCGCGCGGTCCTTGTCCAGCCAGAAGATCGCCGGGGTCTTGCTCAGGCGTGCGCGGCCGATGGCCAGCTTCACCCAGTCCTGGATCGGCGCGTCCTTGGTCTGGCACATGCGCCAGATGTCGCCGGCTTCCACCTGCATGTCGAACACCACCTTGCCGGCGTCGTCGCTGACGCGCACGCGGCCGTCGGTCGGGATCTGGAAGGTCTTGTCGTGGCTGCCGTATTCCTCGGCCTTCTGCGCCATCAGGCCGACGTTGGGCACGCTGCCCATCGTGGCCGGGTCGAACGCGCCGTGGGCACGGCAGTCGTCGATGACGGCCTGGTAGATGCCGGCGTAGCAGCGGTCGGGGATGACGGCCTTGGTGTCCTGCAGCTTGCCATCGGCGTTCCACATCTTGCCGGAGTCGCGGATCATCGCCGGCATCGAGGCATCGACGATCACGTCGCTGGGCACGTGCAGGTTGGTGATGCCCTTGTCGGAGTTCACCATCGCCAGCGCGGCGCTGTCGGCATAGACGGCCTGCAGGTCGGCCTTGATCGCCTCCTGCTGGTCGGCGGGCAGCGTGCCCAGGCGCGCGTACAGGTCGCCGATGCCGTTGTTGGCGTCGAAGCCGATCTGATCCAGCACCGCGGCATGCTTGGCCAGCGCGGCCTTGTAGAACTCGTTGACCACCACGCCGAACATGATGGGGTCGGAGACCTTCATCATCGTGGCCTTGAGGTGCAGCGAGAACAGCACGCCCTTGGCCTTGGCATCGGCGATCTCGGCGGCGACGAACGCGGCCAGCGCCTTGCGGCTCATCGAGGCGGCATCGACGATTTCGCCGGCCTTCACCTTCACCTTGTCCTTCAGCACGGTGACCGTGCCGTCGGCGGCGACGAGTTCGATCTTCAGCGCGCCATCGGCGGCCAGCGTGGCGGACTGCTCGCTGCCGAAGAAGTCACCGGCTGTCATGTGCGCGACGTGCGACTTCGAATCCGCGCTCCACGCGCCCATGCGGTGCGGGTGCTTGCGGGCGAAGTTCTTCACCGACAGCGGCGCACGGCGGTCCGAATTGCCCTCGCGCAGCACCGGGTTCACCGCGCTGCCCTTGACCTTGTCGTAGCGCGCCTTGGCGTCCTTTTCCTTGTCGTCCTTCGGCTCATCCGGATAGTCCGGCAGCGGATAGCCCTGCGACTGCAGTTCCTTGATCGCCCCCTTCAGCTGCGGCACCGAGGCGCTGATGTTGGGCAGCTTGATGATGTTGGCTTCCGGCTGCGTGGCCAGCTGGCCCAGCTCGGCCAGGTCGTCGCTGATCTTCTGCGCGTCGCTCAGGTATTCGGGGAACTGCGACAGCAGGCGGCCGGCCAGCGAGATGTCGCGGGTCTCCACGGCGATGCCGGCGGGGGCGGTGAACGCCTCGACGATCGGCAGCAGCGACTGGGTGGCGAGGAACGGGGCTTCATCGGTGAGGGTGTAGATGATGCGGGGCGTATCCGACATGGGGATCAGGACTCTCGACAAGGGGCGACGGGGAATTCAGCGCGCCATTGTCGCGCGCCATCGCACGCAGGGCAAAACGAGGGGGTATGGATGCCGGCGCTCGCGCCATGCGTGTCCCGGGACAGCCGCGGTGGGCCTGCGGCGCGTGTGGACGGAGCGGCCCGCCCGCGGATGACGCGCAAAAAAAGCGGGCGTGGATTTCTCCACGCCCGAGCTTGCCCCACACACACGTGGGAGAGAGACGGATACCGCGATTACTTGACTTCGATTTCCTGGGTCATGCCGACCGGCTGGCCGTTCAAGGTCACGTCGACCTTGTACTTGCCGGCGGGCCAGGCATTGGTGTTGGAGAATTCGATGTTGGTGGTGTCCACGCCGCCCGCCACGACAGTGGCCGTCTGCTGGCCGGCTACCTGACCGTCCTGGAACGTCAGCTTGGCGTCGATCGCGGCGTTGGCCGGCGTGGCCGCATCGGTCTTCACCGACACGATGATCTTGTCCTTCACGCCGAACATGCCGACGGCGGCGACCGACTTGTCCGCGGCTGCCATGTTGCCGACGGTGACGCTGGTGGCGCTGACCGGCATCGGGGCGGGAGCGGGCTCGGCCGGTGCCGGTGCGGGTTCGACGGCGGCCGGCGGCGCGACGACGGGCTCTTCCTTCTTCTTGCAGCCGGCAACGGCAATGGTGCCGACCAGCGCGATGGCCAGGGCGTAGGAAATACGGTTCTGCTTCATGGGTTCGATCCTTGTGGATGAAGGGGAGTGGCGATCAGGCGTCGGCGGGCTTGGGCGGCAGCTTGATGACCTGCCCGGGGAAAATGCGGTCCGGATCGTCGATGGTGTCGCGGTTGGCTTCGAAGATCTGCTTCCACGCATTCGCGTTGCCGAGATGTTCCTTCGCGATCTTGGAGAGCGTGTCGCCCTTCTCGATGGTGTAGGTCTGCTCTCCCACGATCTCGGCGGTGCTGTCCACGCTAGCCGTTACGCCGGAGAAATCAGCTTTCTCAACTTGTGGAGCCGTGCTGTCCACACTGGCGGTGACGCCAGAGAAGTCGGCCTTCTTTTCTGTGCTCATTGCAACCACCCTTCCTGGCGGGCTGTAGGATGCGCAAGCCTTGCACGCGCCCTGTTAAGAATCCATAGCGCGGATGTGAAAGCGGCTCTATTGTTACGTGAGTAACTTTACTGTCGTAGGTCGCGCTGCATCGGCGGCGCTTCCAGGTCCGCCGTCGCGCGCCAGGGATTGATATCCAGGCCGCCGCGGCGCGTGTAACGCGCCTCGACCGACAGCGAGGCGGGACGGCAGTGCGCCAGCACGTCGTGAAAAATCCGTTCGACGCACTGCTCGTGGAACTCGGCGTGGTCGCGGAAGCTCACCAGGTAACGCAGCAGTTCGACGCGGTCGATCCGCGGGCCGCGGTAACGGATCACCACCGTGGCCCAGTCCGGCTGGCCGGTGACCGGGCAGTTCGATTTCAGCAGTTCGGACGACAGCGTTTCCTCGACCTGCACTTCCGGATCCGCGGCCAGGAACTCGGCACGCGGTGGCCCGTAATGGTCGATCTCGACATCCAGTCCGTCGATCGATTCGCCCTCGGGTGCGTCCGCCATCGGGGGAAGACCGGACACCACCTGCACGTCCGCACCCGCGCGCGCGGACAGGTCGGTGGCGATGCGTTCCAGCACGGCGGCATCGCTGTTGAAGCGGGTACTGTTGAGCGAGTTGAGGTAGAGCTTGAGCGACTTCGATTCGATCAGGCACGGCGACGTGCAGGGCACGGTCAAGGTGGCGGTGGCCACGCGCGGCTTGCCGCGGGCATCGAGCCAGCTGAGTTCGTAGCCATGCCAGCGGTCGTGGCCGACGAACGGCAAGGCGTCGGCGGCGATGCCGATCTCGTCGCGCGCGGCCTGGCGCGGGATCGGGAACAGCAGGGTGGGGTCGTAGTGCGCGGGATACGCGACCTCGCGACCCAGCGAGGAATCCTGGGGGGTGTTGTTCATGCGGCCATTTTACGGACGTGCCCTAAAGCGGGGGTGTATAACGGCGGCGTTTCCAGGGAGGACGCGACCATGCGATCACTGTTGCTGACCGGCCTGTGCGTGCTGCTGTGCGCCTGCGCCAGCGGGCCCGCCATCGGCAGCGGTCCGCCGCCGGGCGCGCTGCCGGACGACGGGCTGGTCCGGCCAAAAGGGGACGCGCCGGTGTCGATGCGGGTGGGCCAGGTGTTCGAGATCGCCCTGATGGCCAATGCCAGCACCGGCTACCAGTGGGAATTCACCGGCGACGGCGCCCCGGTACTGGCCCGGACCACCGGCCCGGCCACACCGCCGCCGATGGACACGCAACCGCCGATGCCCGGCGCGCCCGCGCTCGCGCGCTGGTGGCTGCGCGCGGAGAAACCGGGCGAGGCCACCGTGCGGATGGTCTATCGGCGGCCGTGGGAGACGGTGCCGCCGGTGGAGGTGGTGGAGTATCGAATCCAGGTCGAATGACGGAGACGACAATGAAGGCAGGAAAAGGACTTCTGGCAACGGGTTGTCTGCTGCTGGTACTTCCCGTAGTCGCATCCGCAGGCGACAAGCCTCCGGGCGAATGCGCAGAGGCGACATTACGAAGTGAGCTGCTCCAGCGCCGCGATGCGGATCAGTCCGCGCGCAACGAACTGACGGCGTCGCCCGGGTCCGGGGAGGCGTTGGACAAGGTGCTGGAGGTCGACGCCGACAATACGAAATTCATGCGGGGCATCCTCGCCGCGTGCGGATGGCCCAAGCGCTCGATGGTGGGCGAAGACGCAGCGAAGGCCGCATGGCTGCTGAGCCAGCATGCCGACATGGATCCGCAGTACCAGGTGCTGGCGGGCCAGCACATGAAGCAGGCCGTGCTTGCAGGCGAGGCCGACGCCAGGCAGCTGGCCTCACTGGTGGACAGGAACAGGCGCCTCAGTGATCAGCCACAGGTGTATGGCATGCAGTACTTCCGGAGTCCGCAGGGTGTCATCGAGTTCTACGACATCGTGACGCCCGCGAAACTGGATGAGCGCAGGCAGGAGATCGGGCTGCAACCTTTCTACTGCTGGGTGCAACAGCTTTCCTCAGGCGGGAACGAGGTCAAGTTGGCGTGGCCCACCGGTGTGCTGTTCGCTCCCTCCTCATGCGGGACCGACTGAGGGACTTCGTTGCTGTACGCGGTTCGCGTCCGCGGGACGCCACCTGCTCCGGCTTGGCTTCATCCGTCCTACGAGGCAAAGTGAGCCCTCCCCCGAAGGCCAGGGAGGCCACCATGATCCTGCGCGCATCCGTTCTCTGGCTGACCCTGATGGCTGCAATTCCTGCGGCAGCACAGGATCCATCGACCGCGCCGCCCGTTGTCGCTCCACCGGTCGCCGCCGCCCCTGTCTTCACCGCCTGCATGACTTCCTTGCGCGGCGTCGCCGAGAAGCAGGGCATCACGACGGCCAGCTTCGACACCTACACCAAAGACCTGGCCGCCGACATGAGCGTGCTGGACCTGCTGGATGCGCAGCCGGAATTCACCACGCCGTTGTGGGACTACCTCGCCGCGCTGGTCGACGATCAGCGCGTGGCCGACGGACAGGCGATGCTGACGACGCATGCCGAACTGCTGGGGCGCGTGTCGCAGGCCTACGGCGTGGACCCCGCGACCGTCGTCGCCGTCTGGGGCGTGGAAAGCGACTACGGCCGCGTCTTCGGCAAGCGCCCGCTGCTGGTGTCGCTGTCCACGCTGTCCTGCTTCGGCCGGCGGCAGGCGTTCTTCCGTGGCGAATTCCTGACCACACTGAAACTGCTGCAGGCCGGCGACGTGCGAGTGGAGGGTTTGAACGGCTCGTGGGCCGGCGCGTTCGGGCATACGCAGTTCATGCCCAGCACCTACCAACGCATTGCGGTCGACTTCGATGGCGACGGCCGGCGCAACCTGATCGACAGCATCCCGGACGCGCTGGCGTCCACCGCGAACTATCTGGTGAAGTCCGGCTGGCGCACCGGCGAGCCATGGGGCTACGAAGTGACGTTGCCGGCCGGCTTCAAGCTTGCCGAGGCCGGCCGCACCAACCGCAAGCCGCTGACCCACTGGGTGACGCTGAGCATTGCCCGCATCGATGGCCTGCCGTTGCCTGCCGACGACCGCAACGCCGCCGTGCTGGTGCCGACCGGGGCCGCAGGTCCGGCGTTCGTCGTGTTCAAGAACTACGACGCGATCTATTCCTACAATGCCGCGGAGAGCTACGCGCTGGCCATTGCGCTGCTGGCCGACCGGCTGCGTGGCGGCAGTGGACTGGTGGCCGCCTGGCCGACCGACGATCCGGGGGTCGGTCGACCACAACGGCGTGAGCTGCAGACGCTGCTGCTCGCGCGCGGCCATGCCATCGGCGCGGTGGATGGCATGATCGGCACGCAGACGCGGCGCGCCATCGTGATCGAACAGCAGCGCCTGGGCCTGCAGCCGGCGGACGGTCGCGCCGGCACGAAGATCCTGGCGGCGCTGAAGGCCGATGGCCCGCCGGTCGCGTTGCCGGAGACGTCGCCGCCATGAACGCCCTGCCAGAAGGCGTGACCCGCGAGACCTGGTGCGACCTCGATGTACTGCGCGTGGACACGCCGTTCTCCGTTGCGCGCATCAGTCTGCATGGCGGGCAGCTGCTGTCGTTCGTGCCGACCGGCTTCGACGACCTGTTGTGGCTGTCTCCCACCACCGCGTTGCCGCCGAAGGCGATCCGCGGCGGCGTGCCGGTCTGCTGGCCGTACTTCGGCAGGCAGGGGCAATCCGATGACGCGATCCAGCACGGACACGCACGCATTTCGCGCTGGCCGTTGACCGAGGTGAAGCGCGAGACCGACGGCGTCGTGGTGCTGAAGCTCGCACTGCCGCTGCGCGATGGCGTGCCGCTGGAACTGCAGATGTCGGTCCATGTCGGAAGGGAGCTGCGGCAGAGCATCGACACCCTGCATCGCGGCGATGCGCCGTATCGGCTGACGCAGGCGCTGCATACCTACTTCCGGGTTGCCGATGTGTCGCAGGCGACCGTCACCGGACTCGATGGCCTGCGCTACGACGACAAGTACGATGGCGGCACGCATGTGCAGGCGGGCGACTGGTCATTGCACGACCTGCGCGATCCGGGCCGCAGCGACCGCATCTATGCCGGCACCGGCCACCGCTTCGATCTGCTTGACCGCGCCGGTGGCCGTCGCATCCGGCTGGACACCTTCGGCAGCCGCTCGCTGGTGGTCTGGAATCCGGGCGAAGCCGGCGCACGCGCCATCGCCGACATGCCCGACGAGGGCTGGCGGACCTTCGTCTGCCTGGAGGCCGCGAATGCGAGCGACGATGCCATCGAACTGGAGCCCGGCCAGCGCCACCGGCTGAGCCAGATGATTTCGGCAAGCACGCTGTAGGAGCGACGTCAGTCGCGACCGCATGCTCACCGACATTCGCGTTCCCGACGGTTCGGAAGCGGAAGCCGTCATCGATCACCGGACATCATGGACGGCCGTGGTCCGCGGTCGCGACTCACGTCGCTCCTACAAGAGCCGACAGGCCACCAGGCGCGCGGGTGATGCCCTACACTTGCCCACCTTTCGCCGGTGCCGTCCGTGAACGCCGAAGCTCCTGCCCATGCTGGCCGCCGCGCGGCCCTGATCTTCATCTTCATCACGGTGCTGATCGACATCCTGTCGTTCGGGGTGATCATTCCGGTGTTGCCGGACCTGGTGAAGCAGTTCACCGGTGGCGATGCGGCCCGTGCGGCGCTGTGGGTGGGCGTGTTCGGCACCGTCTTCTACGCCATCCAGTTCATCAGTTCGCCGATCCAGGGCGCGCTGTCCGACCGCTACGGCCGCAGACCGGTGATCCTGTTCTCCTGCCTGGGCTTGGGTGCGGATTTCGTGCTGATGGCGGTCGCCGGCACGCTGCCGCTGCTGCTGCTCGCGCGGGTGTTCTCGGGCATGTTCTCGGCCAGCTTCACCACCGCCAATGCCTACATCGCCGACGTCACGCCACCGGAAAAGCGCGCGCAGGCGTTCGGCATGATCGGTGCCGCGTTCGGCGTGGGCTTCGTGATCGGGCCGCTGATCGGCGGCGCGCTGGGCGAAATCGATCTGCGGCTACCCTTCTGGTTCTCGGCGGCACTGGCGCTTCTGAACTTCCTCTACGGCTGGTTCGTGCTGCCGGAATCGCTGGCACCGGAGAAGCGGACCGCCCGCATCGACTGGCGGCATGCCAACCCGTTCGGTTCGCTGGTGCTGCTGAAGCGCTACCCGCAGGTGCTGGGCCTGGTCGCGGTGGTGTTCATCGCCAACCTCGCGCACTTCGTCTATCCCAGCGTGTTCGTGCTGTTCGCCGGCTACCGCTTCCAGTGGGGACCGAAGGAAGTGGGCTGGGTGCTGGCGGCGGTGGGTGTGCTGAGCGTGATCGTCAATGCCCTGCTGGTCGGGCGCGTGGTCAGGAGGCTCGGCGAACGCCGCACCCTGCTGCTCGGGTTGGCGTGCGGCGCCCTTGGCTTCGTCGTCTATGGGTGGGCACCGGTGGGTGCGGCGTTCCTGATCGGATTGCCGATCAGCGCGCTGTGGGCGCTGGCAACGCCGGCTACGCAGGCGCTGATCACCCGTGAAGTGGACGAGCGCGAACAGGGACGCATGCAGGGCGCGCTGATGAGTCTGGCCAGCCTGGCGGGCGTGATCGGACCGCTGCTGTTCGCCGGCACCTTCGCGCTCTTCATCGGTGCGGACGCGCCGGCGCATATTCCGGGCGCGCCCTGGTATCTGGCCGCCGCGCTGCTGGCCTGCGCCATGCTGGTGGGCTGGCGCTTCGCGCGGCCTGCGCGGTCGGCGACACCCTGACAACAGAAGGCCGCCCGAGGGCGGCCTTCTTCATGTCGATGGCGGGTGCCGGTCAATCGTTCTCGACGTGGATGATCTCGCCGGTGTTGGCGGCCAGGTGGATCTCGACATCGTTGCCGTCGGCGCGTTCGGCCTCGGCCTTCCAGACGCCGTCGTCGAAGTCTACGTCATGGATCTTGGAGTACCCGGCGGCGGCCAGCTTGGCCTTGACGTCGTTCTCGCTGAGGTTGGACACCAGCTTCTCGGCGACCACGTCACCGGATGCCGGATTGATGCGCACATCGACGCGGTCGCCGTTGGCGCTGGTGGCGTCGGTTTCCCACTGGCCGTCCTCGAAGTCGAGGTCGTCGATGTTGGTGTAGCCCTTCTCGGTGAGCAGCGAGCGCACCTGCGGTTCCTTCATCGCGTCCTTGCCGGCGGTCGGCGCGGGCGCCTGGGCGAACGCGGCGCCCGACAGGGCGGCCACCGTGGCGAGGGTCAACAGACGGTGGTGAAGTCGAAGGGTCTGCATGGGAATCTCCTGCAAGGATGGAGCGGAGATCCTGCCCACGCCCGCATCAGCCGCAGGTGAATTCGACACCGCGGAACTGAACACTCCACGCCACGTTCACTTGCATGAGCCGTACGCGAACGCGGCTCAGCGACGGCGCAGTACCAGCAGCGTGACCACGCCTGCCACCAGGCCCCAGAACGCCGCGCCGATGCCGGCCAGCGACAAGCCCGAGGCCGTCACCAGGAACGTCACCAGTGCAGGCTCGCGATCGCCTTCTTCGCGCAGCGCCGCGGCAAGACTGTTGCCGATCGTGCCGAGCAGGGCGATGCCCGCGATGGCCAGGATCAGCTCCTTCGGGAATGCCGCGAACAGCGCCGCCACCGTCGCCCCGAACAGGCCGACCACCACATAGAACACGCCGGCGGCGATGGCGGCGACGTAGCGGCGCGACGCATCCTCATGCGCTTCCCGCCCCATGCAGATCGCCGCGGTGATCGCAGCCAAGTTCAACGCGAATGCACCGAACGGTGCGAGCAGCAGGTTGGCGACGCCGGTCCATCCCACCACCGGCGAGATCGGGATCGGATAGCCCGAGGCACGGATCACCGCCACGCCGGGCACGTTCTGCGAGGCCATGGTCACGATGAACAGCGGCAGTGCGATGCCGACGATGGCCGCGAACGAGAACGTCGGCGCGATGAAGATCGGCTTCGCCAGCTGCAGCGACAGCCCGTCCACGCGCAGCAGGCCAAGTCCCGCGGCGAAGGCGATGCCGACCAGCAGCGTGAGGATCACCGCGTAGCGCGGCAGCAGGCGACGCGCGAGCAGGTAGACGGCGAACATCGTCAGCACCATGCCGAGCTGCGTCTTCATCGCCGCGAACGCATCGATGCCGAAACGCAGCAGGACGCCCGCCAGCATGCCCGACGCCAGCGACACCGGGATGCGGCTGATCATCCGCTCGAAGAAACCGGAAAAGCCGCACACCGCGATCAGCAGCGCCGACAGCAGGAACGCACCGATCGCATCGGACAGCGGCAACCCGGCGGCGCTGCTGATCAGCATGGCGGCGCCGGGCGTGGACCACGCCGTCACCACCGGCATGCGGTAGCGCAGCGACAGCCCGATGCAGGTCAGGCCCATGCCCAGGCCGAGTGCCCACATCCACGAACTGATTTCCGCCGGCGACGCACCCAGTGACTGCGCCGCCTGGAACACGATCACCGCCGAACTCGCGAAGCCGACCAGCACGGTGACGAAGCCGGCGGCGATGGCGGAGAGGGAGAGGTCCTTCAGCAGGTGGCGGGGTGGGGTATTCATGCGTTCTGCCGTTCCTGTAGGAGCGACGTCAGTCGCGACCGCGAGAATGGAACTACCTTGCTGCCGTCTGCTGGATGACGCTACAGGAGATTACGGCGTACGGTCGCGACTGACGTCGCTCCTACAAGAAGCACGCGCTTCGTCACCGCCTCGCACCACCGCTTGGCTACCGCCAGCGAAGTGGTGCACACCGCCTCGTCGGTGACCGTGGTCACCGCGCGCTCCAGCAGCTGGATGTCGGCCTCGTGCTGGCGTGCGACGTGCGGGTCCTCGAAGAAGATCACCCGCTGGCAGCGGCGCTCCAGCACGCGGTCGGCGATCTGCGCGTCGCCGCCGAGCGGGCCGCTCTGGAAGCGCTCCACCCACGGCGTGTCCTGCGGCCAGCCGCGGCTACATGCCAGTTCGTTGAGATGCTGGCCGGTGGTGCCGGTGGCCATGCGGTGGCCGAAGCGCGACAGCACGTCGAAATGCGTATCGGCGAACGCCAGCATCTGCGGCTTCATCGCATCGTGCGCGATCAGCGCCAGCGTCTGCGATGCCAGGTCATGGAAGCGGTCCGCGCCGCGGTCCGGTGCGAAACCGGCATGGATGCGTTCCATCTCGATCCAGTCGCGCGCCGAGGCCACCGTGGACAGGAACGGCTTGCCATGGATCACGCACTGCCGCTTCAGCGCGATGGCTTCGGGAAAGATCGACGATGGATCGACGGGATCGATGAAATAGATCGCGCCGTCCAGGTGGCGCTCGGCGCCTTCCAGGCCGACGACTTCCGCCACCAGCTTCATCAGTCCGCCATCGCGGCCGTAGGGATAGCGCTTCAGCGCCGCGTAGCCGCGCAGCATGCCGGCCGCGGCAATGGCGTCGTGTGTGCGACCCACCACGTGCAGGCCCAGGCCCAGTTCGCGGATACCGGGTTCGCTGGCGCGCAGCCAGCGGAACAGCGCGGCGTCCTCGGTGTGGTGATGCAGGCGGTTGGCGGCGAGACCCAGGCGCATGGGCGATCAGGAGAATGAGGGAGTCGCGAGTCTAGCGTAGGGCGGGCCTTGGCCCGCCGTCGTTGCCACGAAGTGTGTTGGCACTGTCCGCGATGCCGCGACACGGTGGGCTGGAGCCCCCCCTATGCCAGCAACAGCGTCGCGATGCTGCCCGCGGCGTCGCGGCCTTCCGCCACCGCGGTGACGACGAGATCCGCACCACGTACGGCGTCGCCGCCGGCGAACAGCTTGGGATGCGTCGTCTGGAAGGCGAGGCGGTCGCCGCCACCGACCACGATGCGGCCGTTCGGCGTGCCTTCCACGCCGAGCTCGGCCAGCCACGCGGGCACGCTGGGCGAGAAGCCGAACGCGATGATCACCACGTCCGCGTCCAGCAACGACTCGCTGCCTTCGATCGGCACCGCGCTCTGGCGGCCGCGCTCATCCGGTTCGCCGAGCGTCGTTTCCACCACCTGCACGCCGGCCACGCGGCCATCGTCGCCCGCCACGATGGCGAGCGGCTGGCGGTTGAACAGGAAGCGCACGCCTTCCTCGCGCGCATTGGCGACTTCGCGCGCGGACCCGGGCATGTTGGCTTCGTCGCGCCGATAGGCGCAGGTGACCTTGGCCGCGCCCAGGCGGATCGCACTGCGCACGCAGTCCATGCCGGTGTCGCCGCCGCCCAGCACGACCACGCGCTTGCCGTGCAGGTCGGGCAAGGCCAGCTTGTCTTCCCAGCCGGCGATCGGGCGGCCCCACGGATCGCTGCCGCCGACGATGCGGCCGTTCTGTACCAGGAAGGGCAGGGCAGGCAGCACGCCGTCCAGGTCCTGGCCCGGCAGCCCGCCATCGGTGTAGCGATAGGCGCCGGTGCCGAGGAAGACGGCGTCGTAGTCGTCCAGCAACTGCGCCAGGGCGACGTCGCGACCGACGTCCACGCCCAGGCGGAACTCCACGCCCATGCCCTCCAGCACCTCGCGGCGGGTGGCGATGACGCTCTTGTCGAGCTTGAAGCTGGGAATGCCGAACTGCAGCAGGCCGCCGATCTGTTCGTAGCGGTCGTAGACGACCGCCTGGATGCCGGCACGCGCCAGACGATCCGCGCAGCCGAGGCCCGCGGGCCCGGCGCCGATCACCGCCACCCGCTTGCCGGTCGGCTGCACGTCGCTCAGGTCGGGACGCCAGCCGTTGGCCAGCGCGGTGTCGACGATGTACTTCTCCGCCGCACCGATGGTCACCGCGCCGAATTCCTCCAGCGTGCAGCTGCCCTCGCACAGACGGTCCTGCGGACACACGCGACCGCAGACTTCCGGCAGCGGATTGGTGGAGTGGCAGAGCTCGGCCGCTTCCTCGATGCGGTTCTCCTGCAGCAGCTGCAGCCACTGCGGGATGGCGTTGTGCACCGGGCACTTCCAGCTGCAGTAGGGATTGCCGCAGTCCAGGCAACGACCGGCCTGGTACTGCGCTTCCTCCTTGCCGAACCTGCCGTACAGCTCGCCCCAGTCGCCGGACGTGCGCAGCTCCAGCGGGATGCGCTGCGGCATCGTGCGCGGCAGGTCGAGGAACTGGAATACCTGCTTCTTGCTCATGGGGTGCTGCTCTTCATCGCGATATACCCGTCGTCATCCCAGCGCACGCTGGGATCCATCTTGCTTCCATCTGCCGCCGCCGCATGCAACAGCCACATGGATTCCGGCTTTCGCCGGAATGACGGCCCGGGGCCCATCACGCAGCCCTCCGCAGGGTCTCGGTCAACGAATCGATGCTCGCCGCCTTCGGCTTCACCAGCCAGAACTTGCCCACGTAGTCGCGGAACTCGTCGAGGATCTGCTGCGCCCAGATGCTGCCGGTCAGTTCGCGGTGGCGGCTGACCAGGGTGTGCAGGTGCTGGCGATGGCTCTCGAAGCCTTCCGGGCTGATGCGGTGGATGTCGATCAGTTCGTGGTTGTAGCGGTCGACGAAGTCGCGGTCTAGGTCGAGCACGTAGGCCAGGCCGCCGGTGAAGCCGGCGCCGAAGTTCAGGCCCACCTTGCCCAGCACCAGCACGATGCCGTCGGTCATGTACTCGCAGCAGTGGTCGCCGGCGCCTTCGATGACGGCCAGTGCGCCGGAGTTGCGCACGCCGAAGCGCTCGCCCGCGCGTCCCGCCGCGAACAGCTCGCCACCGGTCGCGCCGTACAGGCAGGTGTTGCCGATGATCGGCGTGTTGCGCGCCTCGAAACGCGCGCCGCGCGGCGGACGCACCACCAGCCGGCCGCCGGCCATGCCCTTGCCCACGTAGTCGTTGGCTTCGCCTTCCAGCTCCATCTGCAGGCCACCGGCATTGAACGCGCCGAAGCTCTGCCCGGCGGTGCCGCGGAAGCGGAGCGTGATTGGCGCGTCGGCCATGCCGTGGTTGCCGTGCACGCGGGCAATGGTGCCGGACAGGCGCGTGCCGATGCTGCGGTCGGTGTTGTGGATCAGGAAGCGATGGTCGCCGCCGCGCTTCCTGCGGATCGGTTCGGCCAGCAGACCATCAAGCTGCGTGGCCAGGCTGTCGGGCGATTCGTACAGCCGTTGCGCCGCGCAGCTGTTGTTGTCGAACTGCGCGCCCTTCAGCAGGCGCGACAGGTCGATGTGGACGCCTTCGCGTGGCGAGGCGTCGATCTGCTGCAGCAGGTCGGTGCGGCCGACGATCTCGTCCAGCGAGCGCGCGCCAAGGTACGACAGCCACTGCCGCACTTCTTCGCTGAGCAGGCGGAAGAAGTTCTCCACGCGCTCGGGCAGGCCGGTGAAGTACTGCGTGCGCAGGCGCTCGTCCTGCGTGGCCACACCGGTGGCGCAGTTGTTGAGGTGGCAGATGCGCAGGTACTTGCAGCCCAGCACGATCATCGGGCCGGTGCCGAAGCCGAAGCTGTCGGCGCCGAGCAGCGCGGCCTTCACCACGTCCAGGCCGGTCTTCAGGCCGCCGTCGGTCTGCAGGACGGTGCGGTCGCGCAGCTGGTTCACCACCAGCGCGTGGTGCGCTTCGGCCACGCCGAGTTCCCACGGCACGCCGGCGTAGCGGATCGAACTGACCGGGCTGGCGCCGGTGCCGCCGTCGTGGCCGGAGATGGTGATCAGGTCCGCGCCGGCCTTCACCACCCCGGCGGCGATGGTGCCTACGCCGGCATGGCTGACCAGCTTCACCGACACCAGCGCGGTCGGATTGACCTGCTTGAGGTCGTAGATCAGCTGCGCGAGGTCTTCGATGGAATAGATGTCGTGGTGCGGCGGCGGCGAGATCAAGCCGATGCCGGGCCGGGCGTAGCGCAGCCGCGCGATCAGTTCGTTGACCTTGTGGCCGGGCAGCTGGCCGCCTTCGCCGGGCTTGGCGCCCTGCGCGACCTTGATCTGCAGCACTTCGGCATTGACCAGGTACTCCGGCGTCACGCCGAAACGGCCGGACGCGACCTGCTTGATCTTGCTGCGCTTCTCGGTGCCGTAGCGCGCCGGGTCTTCGCCGCCTTCACCGGAGTTGCTGCGGCCGCCCAGGCGGTTCATCGCGATGGCCAGCGCTTCATGCGCTTCCGGCGACAACGCGCCCAGGCTGATCGCGGCGCTGTCGAAACGGCGCAGCAGGTCGGCCGCACCGGCCACCTCGTCCATCGGCGTCGGCGTGTCGGCCTTCTTCAGCTGCAGCAGGTCACGCAGGGCGGACGGCGGACGCGTGTTCACCGCATCCGCATACGCCTGCCAGTCGCGGGCGTCGCCAGTGCGCGTGGCGCGCTGAAGGGTCATCACCACGTCCGGGTTGTACATGTGGTACTCGCCGCCGTGCACGTACTTCAGCAGGCCGCCGACCTCCGGCGACTCGCGGTCGTTCCAGGCGCGCGCATCCAGCTGGCGCGCTTCCAGGTCGAGCCGTTCGAAGCCGACGCCGCCGATGCGCGAAGGCGTTTCGGCGAAGCACAGGTCCACCACGTCCGGATCCAGGCCGACGATCTCGAACAGCTGCGCGCCGCGATAGCTGCTGATGGTGCAGATGCCCATCTTCGAGATGATCTTCGACAGGCCCTTGTAGACGCCCTTGCGGTAGCTGCGGCCGATCTGCGCCTGCTCGCCGCCCTTCTTGATCTGCAGGATGCCGCGCCGGCCCAGGTCGAACAGCGTCTGGTAGGCCAGGTACGGATACACCGCGGTGGCACCCACGCCGATCAGGCAGGCCATGTGGTGCGGATCGCGCGCGGTGCCGGTTTCGACGATCAGGTTGGCATCGCAGCGCAGGCCCACGCGGCAGAGGTGATGGTGAACCGCGCCGGTGGCCAGCAGCGCATGCGCCATCGGCCGGCCGGGCTGCGGGTAGCGGTCCGACAGCAGCAGCATGACCTCGCCATCGCGCGCGGCCTGTTCGGCCTGCCGGCAGATCCGCTCCAGTCCGGCCTTCAGGCCTTCCTCGGGCGAGTACGACAGATCGATCAGGCGATTCTTTTCGACGTACTGCGGCATCTTCAGCAACTGCCGCAGCTTGCGCTGGCTCAGCACCGGCGAGTTGAGGATGACGTGGTTCACCGTCTCCGCGCCGGCGTGGAAGATGTTGGTCTCCCGGCCCAGCTGGGTGGTCAGCGACATCACGCAGTCTTCGCGCAGCGGATCGATCGGCGGATTGGTGACCTGCGCGAACGCCTGGCGGAAGTAGTCGTACAGCGGCCGCGTCTGCCGGCTCAGCACCGCCATGGGCGTGTCGTCGCCCATCGAGCCGGTGGCTTCCTGCTCGGTTTCGGCGAGCGGGCGCAGCACGCCTTCGACTTCCTCCGAGGTCAGCTGGAACAGCTTGTGGTAGCCGCGCAGCGTCTTCTCGTCGAACGGCTCCTCGACCAGCGACGGATCGATCAGTTCGGTCTGCAGGTAGGTGACGCCCTGCTGCAGCCACTGCTTGTACGGCGCGCGGCCGCGGTTGATGCGGTCCACCGCCTCGCTGTCGAGCAGGTCGCCGCGGCGCAGGTCGATGGCCATCATCTCGCCCGGGCCCAGCTTGCCCTTGCGGGTAACGCGTTCCGCCGGCACTTCCCACACGCCGGCTTCGCTGGCGACGATGAAGTGGCGGTCGCTGGTCAGCATCCAGCGCGCCGGGCGCAGGCCGTTGCGGTCCAGCGTGCAGGCGGCGTAGCGCGCGTCCATCGAGACGATGCCGGCCGGACCGTCCCACGGTTCGGTGTTCAGGCCGTAGAACTCGTAGAACGCGGCGAGGTCGGCGTCCTTGAACTCCAGCGACTGCGTGGCCGGCGGCACCAGGATGCGCAGCGCCTGGATCAGCTCCATGCCGCCGGCGACCAGCAGCTCCAGCATGTTGTCCAGGCTCTGCGAGTCGGAGCCGTGCATCGAGATGACCGGGTCGAACTCGCCGATGTCGAACCACGGCGTCTTCCACACCTTGCTGCGCGCCTGCGCCCAGCGGCGGTTGCCCTCGATGGTGTTGATCTCGCCGTTGTGCGCCAGCAGGCGGAACGGATGCGCCAGCGGCCAGCGCGGCAGCGTGTTGGTGGAGAAGCGCTGGTGGAACACCACCGCGCTGCTGGCCAGTTCCGCGCGCTGCAGGTCCGGGTAGAACGCGGCCAGCTTGTCCGGCAGCACCATGCCCTTGTAGCCGATGGCATGCGGCGACAGCGTGACCACGTAGAAGTCGGACACGGACGTACGCAGCTGCTGTTCGGCGCGGCGGCGCGCGAGGAACAGCGCCAGCGAGAACGCTTCGTCCTTCTGGCCGTCGTCGGCCTCGACGTAGAGCTGTTCGATGCGCGGCAGCGTGTCCTTCGCCAGTTGGCCGCAGACGGCGTCGTGGGTGGGCGGCACGCGCCAGCCCTTCACCGCCACGCCGGCACGGAACAGTTCGGCTTCCAGCGTGGCGCGGCACTGCGCGGCCTGGGCGTCGTCATGCGGCAGGAACACCAGGCCGGACGCGAAGCGCGCGCCCAGCGCGATGCCGGCTTCGCTCGCCAGCGCGCGCAGGAAAGCCTCCGGTTTACGGATCAGCAAGCCGCAGCCGTCGCCGGTCAGCCCGTCAGCGGCCACGCCGCCACGATGGGTCATGCGCGACAGCGCGGCGATGGCGGTATCCACCAGCGCACGCGAGGGCTGATCGTCGAGTTGCGCGATCATGCCGAAGCCGCAGGCATCGCGCTCGTCGTTCGGATCGTACAGACCGTGGTCAAAGCCGCCTTGGCGATTGCGAGGGGCCATGTGTTGCCTCAAACCGGAGTGACGGCGACACCGTGCCCTGCCCGCGCAGCGGCACTTCGAAATGTCACCGGAAACCCGACTAAATCACAGTTGTTGCGATGCCGCAACAACACCTATGACGCACCAGTTGTTGGTTGCAACGGCAACTTTTCACGCGGCGTCCAAACCCGTTCGTCGCGCATGAAAAAGCCGCCTGTGCGGACACAGGCGGCGGGTCGTCGAAACGTGTCGCGGAGTATCTCAGCCGCAGTTGACCGAGGTCGCGGCGCCCTTGTCGTCGAGGATGATGTTCAGGCGGTTCGGATTGAAGTCCATCGTGGCGGCATCGCCGGGCTTGAGCGCGCGCACGGCCTGGGACTTGCTGTCGGTCTTCGCCTGTTCGATGTCCGTGTCGGTCGGCGTCTTGCCGATGATCCATTGCGCCTGGGTGTCGTCGCAGCTGCCGGCAAGTTCGGTCGGGGCCGGTGCCGCGGGCGCCGGTGCCGCGGCTTCGCTGGCGGCGGCCTGCGACTGTTCGGCGGCGGCGGTCTGCTCGTCGGATTCGGGCGCGCTGCACGCGGCCAGCGAGAGGGTCAGCAGCAGGGCGGGGATCGCCGTTCGGATCATGCGGAACTCCGGAGGATGGGTCTGAAGGAGAGATTACGCATCGGACATTCGCTAGTCGTTAAGCAGGGTCCGAGCGGTTCCGTCGATCAGGTGCGGCCGCCCCGACGCCGTTCGTGGTGAGCCTGTCGAACCACGCTCTTCGCGGCACGGCACGGCTGCCTCTATCTGCCGCACCATCGCAAGGCATGTGGTTCGACAGGCTCACCACGAACGGGCCGGAACCCCGGACCTTCTCAACCCGCCGCGGTACGCCGCCGTTCCAGCCACCAGAGCAGGCCGGCGGCAAACAGCCAGCCGAGGAACCAGGGCCATGCCGGCCCGCGGGCGCCTTCCGTCGTCGACGAGGCGGCGACGCTGGACGGGGAGCGCGATGCCAGCTGCCGTGTCTGTTCGCGCACCGCCATCGCGCGCAGCTGGGGTGCATCGTCCGCTGCGCGCACGTTGAACGGTGCGGTCGCCTCGCCGATGGTCAGCTGGTGCCAGCCGGCCATGCGTGGCCAGAAGCCGCCGCAGCCGGCGGCGCCGGTCGCCGGATCGCGCAGCAGGCGGGTGACGGTGCCATCCGGTGCGCTCACCTGCGCGCCGTCGGCGAGGCCGCACAGCGCCACGCGCTGCGGGACGCGGGCGTCGTCCGGCGCCGCCAGCGACAGCTCCGTGCCGGCACGCGCGAGCGTGCCGAGCGCCTGCGACCACAGCACGGCATGCGTATCGGCATGGCCGGTCAGGGCCAGCGTGTAGGTGTCGGTCGGCGTCCAGGCGCCGATGCGGCCGCGCCCTTCCGCACGCCACCACGCGACCACCGTGCCGTCGGCCGCGCGCAGTAGCGGGATCGCGTCCGCCGATGTCGTGCGCAACGCCCGCCGCGTCAGTGTCGGCAGGCCGGCCGGTACTGCGTCGGTATCCACAGGTGCGTCCGCCGTGCCGGCGCCGCGGCGCGCGCGCCAGGCGTCGTCGTCGGGCGCAGGACGCGGCAGCTTGAATTCCGCGTCATCGCCGCCGGTCAGCGCCAGGCCGAGCATGCGCTGCACGCCCGGCGCCAGCACGCCATCGGCACGCACCAGCACGCCCAGGCCGTCCCGGACCGCCGCCACGAGGGCTGCGCGCTGTCCGTCGCCGAGCGCGGCGGCGCTGCGCGCGTCCAGCAACACCAGGTCGAAGCGGCGCAACGTGTCGGCCGTCATCGGCAGCGGCGCATCGCCCAGCTGCAGCCCGCCGCCCAGGCTGATCTGCAGATGCAGCGGGATGCCGGCATCGGCGGCCCAGCGGCGCAGGTATTTCCATTCCGCATTCGGTGCGCCGGCCAAGGCCCAGACGCGCGGCGCCGGTGCGGGCTGCGTCCACACCGGCGCGGTGGCGGTGTCGATGACGGCACGCTTCGCATCCAGCACTTCGATGCGGAACTGCGCCGGCCCCGGCAAACGGCTCAGCCCGTCGAGGTGGAAGCCGCCCTGCGCATCGACCGTGGTCGCGTCGATCCGCTGGCCGGCCGGATCGCGCAGGACCACCGTCGCCTGCGGCACGCCGTGCACGCGGCCACTGGCGGTGAAGCCTGCGCCCGTCGCGACCGGAGCGATCGATGAGAGCTGCACGATGCCGTGCGGCAACGGCGCGGAGGAGAAGGCCAGTGCGCGTTCATCGACCGCGTCGCGGTCGCGTGCCTCCAGCCCGGCGCCGACGATGTGCAGCGCACGCACCTCCGGATGGCGGCGCAGCGCGGTGCCGAGGTCGGGAACGCGGTCGGCGTCGAGACCGGCCGGCGCTTCCGGCAGCGCGACGTGCGGCTGGCCGTCCAGCGATGCGGGCAGGGCGACGCGATCCGCCTGCGCGGTCATCACCACCAGCGTGCCGGTGGTCGTGGTCTGTCGTGGCGGCAGCAGGGTGAAGTAGAGCAGCAGCGCGACCACGGGTTGCAGCAGGCACAGCAACGCGAAACGGATCGGTGAACCGCGACGGTCGTGTGGCGCGCGGCGGCGCCACAATGCGAGGCGCAGCCACGCCATCGCGACGGCCAGCGTCAGCAGACCGGCCAGCAGCAGCGGCAGCGACGTGGCCACGTTCATCGCGCCGCCTCCTGCCGCAGGGCATCCAGGTAACGACGCCCGGCGGCGTCGGTCGCGCCGCGTCGCGGCACCTGCGCGGCGGGCTGTGCCGAGGCGGACCACAGCAGCGAACGCAGCCGCTGCCGGCAGGGCGCGCAATCCGGGTCGCCGCGCACCTCGTCGATGGCCGCGAACAGGTCCAGCGCATCCGGCACGCGCGCTTCGTTGCGGCGCAGCCAGGCCTGCAACGCCTCCAGGTCGGCGGCATCCGCGGGCACGCGGTCGTTCGCCAGCGCAGCCCAGGCACGCGCGGGCGCCGGCGCTTCGTCGTCCTGCGGACGCGCGAGCGGCCCGAGCGCGCGCGGGGCGATGCCGGTGCGGTCGCCGCCCATCCTGCGCGTCTCGTCGATCGGCGGCAGTTCCGGCCCCACCCGCGCCAGGTAGATGCGCGTGGCCTGCTGCACCTGCTTGATGTACTCCAGCGCCTTGTAGGCGAACGGCAAAGCCTGGTCCGGATGACCCTGGCGCAGGTGCAGTTCCGATTGCCACATCTGGTCCAGCGCCTTCTTCAACGTCGCACGCGTTTCCGGGTCGAGCAGGGTCGCGGCTTCGGCATGGTCGTGGGTGTGGCCGTACGCCTCCAGCACGTCGGCTTCGCGGCCGAAGCTGGTGCCGGTCGCGCTGGTGGCCTCGCCATGCCCGTGGCCGTCGTCGGCCTGCGCAGCTTCGCCGGCGTGGTCGTGGCCGTCGTCGTCCGTGTGTACTTCTTCCGCATCATTGGTCGGCGGCGGTTGCGGCTCGCCTTCGGCTTCTTCGCCGAGGAACTGGCCATAACGCAACCTCAGGATGCGCTGGTCCACGCCGATCGCGTCGGCGCGTTCGACGAAGCGCTCCGCCGGCAGGCTGCGCTTCTGCTTCTGCAGCGCTTCGGCGTCGATGATGATCTGGCGCTGGCTGCGAAAGTAGGCCGGCATCACCTTCTTCACCAGCCCTTCCAGTCCGGCGCTCTCCTGGCCCAGGTCGGCCGGCCAGCGCAGGATCAGGCCGGGACTCTGCGCGCGCTGCGGCGCGGGCGAACGTGTGTCCTGCACGGTGAGCTGCGCGATCAGGTCGTCGCCCACCGCGATGCCCAGCGCCTTCAGGTCCAGCGAGGCGGTGAAGCGGCGTGCCGTCGCCGGACCGGTGCCACGCAGCGTCATCACCTGTTCCTTGAAGGCGATGTTCTCGCCGCTGCCTTGCGCGAGCGTCAGCTTCAGCGTGGCGGTCGGCGCGATGCCGTAGTCGTCGCGCGCCTCGAAGGCCAGCGGCCACCGCGTCTGCCCGACCGTCACCAGACTGAGGCCGCGGTCCGGCGCGAGGACTTTCACCTCCGGCGCACGGTCGGGCATCGCATCCAGCCGGCGCAGCCTGGTCGGCGGCTGGCCTTCGGTGCCGGCCGCGACCACGCGGTACAGCGTCGACTTCGCCAGCACATGCGTCGCCTGCCACGTGTCGCCGTCGCGTGTCAGCGCGATGCGCTGGCCATCGTGGAAGACCAGCGCCGCCGTGGACGGTTGCGGCTCGAAGCGCAGCGTCCACGCCAGCCGCGAGCCGGCGGGCGCCTTGGCGTCAAGCGAGACCTCGTCACGCCCGGCGAGGCCGGTGTAGGCGGGCGGCACCACGTGCAGGCGTTGCGCGACGAGGTGCGGGATGCCGGGCGCAGTGGGGACCGGCTCGTCGGAAGGCTGGAGCGCGCCGGGTCCGGTTGCGCGACCGGGCCATAACAGCGCCGTCGCCATCACGACGGCGGCCGCGATCCACAGTGCGACGATGCGCGCCCACGGCCACGGCGTGCGAAGGTCCGGCGCCGGCTGCGCGCGCAGGCGTTCGCGCACGCGCGCCTGCTGCAACTGCTGCAGGGGCGTCAACGACGCGGGTGGCGTCAGCAGCAGGTCGGTGCTGTCGTCGAGATCGGCGCGCCGCGCATCCAGTTGCCGCACCAGCCAGGGCGTGTCGAACGCACGCGTCCGTCGCCACGCGAGGATCGCGAGCAGCGCGATGCCGATGACGGCGATCGTGGTCGCAATGCCGGGCGATGTCACCCGCCACAGCACACTGCCGACCGCCACCGGGATCGCCGCGCCCAGCAGCAGCTGGCCTAGCAGCGCATGCCGGCGCGCCTGCCCCAGACGGTCGCTTGCGGACGGCGTCATGGCGCCACGCCTCGTATGCGGCGCGTCGCCATCCAGCGCTCCACCAGCACCAGCAGGACGATCAGCAGCGCCAGCCATGGCTGCAGGTCGCGCGGTGCGACCGGATACGTCGCGCCCCCGGTCGCCGGCGCGTAGTCGGTCGCCAGCACGCGGCGGGGAGACGCAACGGGCGTATCGAACAGCGCACGCAGGCGTTGCGGAAAATCGGCCTCGACCAGTTCAGGCATCGCATCCGCCCGCAGCGGACGGGTGAAGCGCAGCACGCGGCCCTTGCCGCGTGTGGCCGCTTCGACCAGCGCGGCGCCATCGGCATCGCGCCACGGCGTCGTGCCGGCGGTGAAGCCGTCGAGCGTGCTGTCGTTCGCCAGCAGCGCCGTGCCGCCGGCCGCGATCCACTGCACGACGGCTGCGGGCACCGGGCCGGGCACCAGCCAGGCCAGCGGCATCGTGGTGGCAGGCAGTGCTTCGTCAGCCGTGCCGACCTGCAGCGTCGACGACGTCGAGGTCGCGGGTTGCCACGCCAGCGCAGCAGCACGCAGATAGCGCAGCCCCGTGTCGTTGCCTGCCGCATGGCGCACGGCCAGTGTGGGCGGCGGCGACGCGGGCGCGGCCGGTGCCGCCATCGCGCCATCGACGACGGTCCAGGTCACTGCGCGCGACAGCACCGGACGCTCCGCATCCGCGCCCTGCAGCGTCGCCGGCACGACGACGGTCAGCGGCGTGCCCGGCGGGAGTTCGGCATCCAGTTGACGCAGCAGGCTGCCGATGGCCGGAGTTGCTGCAGGCGCGGCCTCGTCGAACGACGGAAACCCGGAGGCCAGCCAGTGCAGGCGCGAGTCCGCATCCGTTGCCTGCGCGCGTACCGCGGCGGCATCCACGCCAGGCACGGCAACGACCCACGGACGCGTCTCATCCATGCCCGACAGCACGGGTCTGGCCAGCCACAGCGCCAGCAGCGCGAGCAGCAGCAGCCGAAGCAGCAGCAGCGGCCATTCGTCGAAGCGGATGCGGTGGCGTGGCTTGGGCTTCTGCCGCAGCCAGCGCAGCGCGGCGAAGTCGGTTGGCGTCTGTTCGTGGCGGCGCGCCAGGTGCAGCAGCAGCGGCACCAGCAACGCCGCGAGCGCGGCCAGTCCTGCGGGCAGCAGCAGCGCCAGGTTCATGCGTACTCCGCCGCGTCGCGCGCGCCGAATAGCCGCCGCAGCGGCAGGTCCAGCGGTTGATCGGTGTAGTAACGCGCATGGCGGATGCCGCTGGCATCCAGTCGCGCATCCAGAAGGCGCTGCGCCTCGGCGAAACGTTGCAGGTAATCCGCACGCAGCGCGGCGGCATCGCCAAGCAGCTCTTCCCCTGTCTCCGGGTCACGGAAGCGGTGGCCGCCGGTGAACGGGAAGTCGCGCTCGTCCGCGGTCAGCAACTGGATCGCCAGTACCTCGCGGCGGGCGGCGGCCAGGCGTTCGATCAATGCGACCATCGCCTCATCGAAGCCGTCGCTCAGCGTCATCACCAGGTCGCCGGCACCGATGCGTTCCCATACCGGCGCAAGCCTGTCAGCCGCAGGAAACGTCCCGCCGGCCGCCAGGCCGTGCAGCGCCAGCAGCAGCTGGTCGCGCTGGCGCGCGCCGTGGCCGGGCGACACCCGCCGCACGCCATCGCCGTGCAGCACCAGCAGGCCGAAGCGGTCGCCCTGGCGCAGCGCCAGTTCGGCGATGCAGGCGGCCAGCCGGCGCGCCGCATCGAAGCGGGTGCCACGCTCGCCATCGCGCTGGGTCATCGAGGCGGTGGCGTCGAGCACGATCCACACCGTCAGCGGACTCTCGCGTTCCGCTTCGCGCACGAAGAAGCGGTCCGAGCGCGCGTACAGCTTCCAGTCGATCTGCCGCAGTTCGTCGCCGGGCTCGTAGGCGCGGTATTGCGCGAACTCCAGCCCGGCACCGCGGCTGCGGCTGTGGTGCACGCCGATCCCCTGCGCGCCGATCGCGCGGCGCGCGGTCAGCCGCAGGTCCTTCAACCGGCTGCGGACGTCGGCGGGGATCAGGTCGTGCGCCATGGAATCCCGATCAGGCGGCGAGCGGCACGCCGCGCAGCAGCGCGGCGATCACGTCGTCGGCGCTGACCTGCTCGGCCTCGGCGGCGAACGACAGCAGCAGGCGGTGGCGCATCACCGGTTTGGCCAGCGCGACGATGTCCTCGCGCGTCGCCGCCAGGCGGCCGTGCAGCAGCGCGCGCGCCTTCGCCGCCAGCACCAGCGACTGGCCGGCGCGCGGACCGGCGCCCCAGCGCACGTACTTGCGGATCTCGTCCGGCACGCCGTCGCCGGGCCGGCTGGCGCGTACCAGTTTGGTGATCCAGCGCAGCAGGTCCTCGCTGACGTGCACGTCGCGCACATGCTTCTGCAGCGCCAGCACTGCTTCGCCCTCCATCACCCGCGGCACCGCGCCGCCGGCGCGGCCGGTGGTCTGCGCCAGGATGTCGTGCTCTTCCTGTTCGGTCGGATAGTCCACGCGGATGTGCAGCAGGAAGCGGTCGAGCTGGGCTTCCGGCAGCGGATAGGTGCCCGCCTGTTCCAGCGGGTTCTGCGTGGCCAGCACGAAGAACGGCGAGGGCAGGGCGTGCGTGGTGCCCGCATAGCTGACGGTGCGTTCCTGCATCGCCTCGAGCAGCGCGGCCTGCGTCTTCGGCGGCGTGCGGTTCAGTTCGTCGGCGAGCAGCAGGTGGGTGAAGATCGGACCCGGCTGGAAACGGAAATGGCGGTGGCCGGTGCCGTGGTCTTCCTCCAGCAGCTCGGTGCCGAGGATGTCGCTGGGCATCAGGTCGGGCGTGAACTGCACGCGGCGGAACTGCAGGTGCAGCGCCTCGCCCAGCGAGCGCACCAGCAGCGTCTTGCCCAGGCCGGGCACGCCTTCGAGCAGGCAGTGGCCGCCGGCGAGCAGGCCGATCAGCAGCTGCTCGACCACGTCCTGCTGGCCGACGATGGCCTGGCCGATGGCGGCGCGGAGTTCGCCCAGTTTCGCGAGCTGCTGCTGGAGGTCGGATTCGGTGAGGGAGTCGGTCATCGTGTTTCCAGAGAAATGTGTAGGAGCGCCCCATGGGCGCGATGCTTCTGCCGCGCAGCATCCGAAGCAAGGGCATCGCGCCCATGGGGCGCTCCTACGGCAGGAAGGAAGGTCGCGCTCATGTCGTCAGCGCATAGATCACGAGGTTGACGCCGAACTTCGTGTTGTCCTCGGCCAAGAAGCGCTTGTTGCGCCAGTCGTAGTCCCACTCGCAGCCATAGTCCTTGTTGCTGTAGAGCACGCCGAGGCGGCCGTTGATCTCGATGCCCTGCAGGTACTCGTGCACCAAGTCGTCGCCCCAGCCGTTGAGCTCGAAGCTCGTCGCGGGCGGGCCGTCGAACTTGAAGAAGGAGGAATAGATCGCGTGGGTGTTCGGCAGTTTCTTCATCGCCTTGGCGCCGAAGATCGCCGCCATCTGCGCCTCGAACGACTTGGCGAACAGGCCATCGATGTCGTGGTTGCAATCGTCGACGAAGACGAAGCCGCCGTTGCGCACGTAACGCTCGAAGTTGCGCTTCTCCTGCGGATTGAAGTCCACCAGCTTGTGCCCGGCCAGGTAGCAGAACGGCGCGGCCAGCATGCGCGGGTCGGACAGCGCCAGCACGTGCTCCTTCGGGTCCACGCGCAGGCTGGTGTAGTCGATCAGCGAGGTGATCAGGTTGGACGGCATGCGCGCGTCCACGTCCCAGTCGCCGGAGTCGTATTTCAGGCGGGTGAAACGGAAGTCGTAGTTGCCCGCCGCACGTGTGCTGCGCGATGCGCCGGCCAGCAGCGCGCCGGTCAGACCGCCTGCCATGAGGCGCAGGAACTCGCCGCGCGTCATCGCCATAGGAAACGGCCCCTTCCCCCGCATGCGGGGGAAGGCTGGGATGGGGGCAAGGGCAGAAGGGGTTTCATCGAAGGGCGTGGAAAATGGGGGCGGGCTTCGGTGCGCGTCGTGCTGCGGAACGCATGCGGCTTCGTCGGGCCCCCACCCCAGCCCTCCCCCGCTTGCGGGGGAGGGGGCAGAACACTTACACCGCGTCCGACAACGAGGTGAAGGTGAAGTCGCGCAGCTTCATCGGCGGGATCATCATCACGAAGCTGGACTCGTCGCCGGCCACCCGGACAGGCTTGCCCAGTTCCTCGATGTTGTTGAGCATGATCACCGGCGACTCGTTGAAGCGGAAGTTCTTCACCGGGTACTTGATCTGGCCGTTCTCGATGTAGAAGGTGCCGTCGCGGGTCAGGCCGGTCAGCAGCACGGTCTGCGGATCGACCATGCGGATGTACCAGGTGCGGGTGACCAGGATGCCCTTCTGCGTGCTGGCGACCAGCTCGGCGGTGGACTTGGTGCCGCCGGCGACCAGCAGGTTGCCCGGCGAACCGACCGCGCGCTTGCCCTGCTTCTGCGCCCAGAAGCGCGAGTACTCCAGGTTGACCACCTTGCCGTTCTCGACGATGGCCATCTTCTCGCGCGGCAGGCCCTCGCTGTCCCACGGCATCACTTCGGCGCCGGGGTGCCAGGGGTCGGCGCTGATGTTGACGCGCGGGTCGTAGACCTGCTCGCCCAGCTTGTTGCCGCCGCCCTTCTTGGACAGGAAGCTGCGGCCTTCGTCGGCCTGGCGCGCGTCGAAGAAGTTCATCATGAAGGAGATCAGGCCGGCGGCCGCGGCCGGCTCCAGGATGACCGTGTACTTGCCCGGCTCCAGCGCCTTGGCTTCGGCCGATTCGCTGGCCTTGCGCATCGCGGTGCGGATATCGCTGTCGGCCTTGAATGCGTTGGCATCCTTCAGGTTGCGGCCGACCCAGCCGGAACCGCGGCCGTCCTCGGTGCGCACGGTGCAGGTGTAGTTGAACGCGGTGGCCTTCTGGTAGCCGAAGTTGCCCTTGCTGTTGGCGAAGGCGACGAAGCTCTGGCCGTCTTCCAGGAAGCCGGCGGCGATCAGCTTCTCGGCCTTGCAGGGCGCGATGGAATCGGCCGCGACCTGGGCACGGAATTCCGGCGTGATGGCGGCGGTGGATTCGCTGAAGGTGGGCGAGGGCTTGTAGGTCTGCTTCTCGACGGCCGGCATGAACTCGGGGTTCTCCGGCGCCAGGCGGGCGAGGTCTTCGGCGCGGCGGACCACGCGCTCCAGCGCGGCGTCGTCGAACTCGTTGATCGTCGCTACGCCGGTGCGCTTGCCGAAGGCCACCTGCACGGCCAGGTCGGTGTTGCTGACGATGCCGCTGGTGGAAACGTTGTTCAGCGCGAAACGGATGTTGCCGTCGACGGAGCCGGTGAGGGACGCGGTGCACTCGTCGGCCTTGGACAGCGCCAGGACCTTGTCGAGGATGGCCTTGGCCTGCGCTTCGGTGAGGATGCTCATGTTCTGGTGATCTCCTTAAGCGCCGGTCAGCCGAGCGAGCGGGCGGTATTGATGACGTTCATGCCGTTGAAGCGCGCGGTGGACGACCCGTGCGAGACCGCGGACACCTGGCCGGGCTGGCCCTTGCCGTCGAAGAACGAGCCGCCCAGGCGGTAGTCGCTCTCGTCGCAGATCGCGGTGCAGGCGTTCCAGAATTCCGGCGTGCGGATCTGGTAGGCCACGTCTTCGAGCTGCTGGGTGATCTTGCCGTTCTTGATCTCGTAGAACAGCTGGCCGCCGAACTGGGCGTTGTAGCGCTGCTGGTCGATCGAGAACGAACCGTCGCCGATGATGTAGATGCCGTTCTCGACGTCCTTGATCATGTCGGCCACCGACAGCTTGTCCTTGCCGGGCGCCAGCGACACGTTGGCCATGCGCTGGAACTGCACGCTGCTCCACGAATCGGCGTAGCAGCAGCCGTCGGAGGCGTCCTTGCCCAGGATGTGGGCCTGGTCGCGGATGGTCTGGTAGTCGACCAGCTTGCCTTCCTTCACCAGGTCCCAGCGCTTGGTCTTGACGCCTTCGTCGTCGTAGCCCACCGCGCCCAGGCTGCCGGTCTGCACCTTGTCGGCAAACAGGTTGACGATGCCGCTGCCGTACTGGAACGCCTCGTTGCGCTTGTCCAGCGTGGCGAAGCTGGTGCCGGCGTAGTTGGCTTCGTAGCCGAGCACGCGGTCCAGTTCCAGCGGATGGCCGACGTTCTCGTGGATGGTCAGCCAGGTGTGCGACGGATCCAGTACCAGGTCGTACTTGCCCGGCTTGACCGACGGCGCGGTCAGCTTGGCGCGCGCCTGCTTGGCGGACGCGATGGCGTCCTCCTTCATGTCGTAGGACAGGCCGTAATTGATGACCCCATTCGGCGTGGTGTACTTCTGCGAGGCATCGCCGTCCAGGTACTCGTAACCCATGCCGACCGGCGAGGACAGGCCGTCGCGGGTGCGGAACTTGCCCGTCGCCTTGTCGATCGCGGTGACCGTCATCGGTACCCAGAGGCGGTGCACGTCCTGGTCGATGAAGGAGCCGTCGGTGCTGGCGAAGTACTTCTGCTCGTTGACCACGAACATCATCGAGTTGACGAAGTCGGCGCCGGCATTGATCGCGGCGGCGTTGACGCCCAGCAGCAGGTCGACCTTGTCCTTGATCGGCACCTCCATCGCGTTCTTCTTGATCGGCGTCTTCCACGACACCTCGCCGAAGCCCGGCGCCTTGGCCAGCTGCACCGGCGCGGTCTGGGTCTTGCTGTTGGCGGTGGCGATGGCGGCGGCCTGGCGCGCGGCACTGGCCACGCCTTCGGCGGTCAGCGTGTTGGTGGCGGCGAAGCCCCAGGCGCCATTGGCGATCACGCGGATGCCGGCGCCGGTGGACTCGGTGTTCACCACGTTCTGCACCTTGTCCTCGCGGGTGATCACGAACTGGCGCAGGTAGCGGCCGATGCGCACGTCGCAGTAGGTGGCGCCGGCCTGCTTGGCCGCGGCCAGCGCGGCGTCGGCCAGCCGCTTCTTCAGCGCGACATCGAGGGTGGACTGGAGTTGCTCGGCGGCGATCGCCTTGCCGAAGTAGGACGGCACCATCAGGCCGCCCACGGTCAGGCCGGTCAGGGCCAGGAAGTCACGACGTTGCAAGGCTGTTCTCCACCATGGGGCCTGCGCAGGCAGGCGGGGACTGCGACGGACGCGTTGAGCCCCGCGCCATGTCCACCGCGCGGGTCAGCCCCGATTCTTGCGCCGGGGTGGAGACAGCGTCAAATGACTTTAGGCATAGATGAAGCCCGTCAACGTGATCGAACGCACCCTCCTGGGTTCGCGGGCACACCTCGAACCGTCATCCCAGCGCACGCTGGGATCCATTTGGATTTTGATCTTCCAGTCTGATTCTGAGCAAAGAGCAAGATGGATCCCAGCGTGCGCTGGGATGACGGCAGCCCACTAGCCGAGCGATCGTGCCGTATTGATGATGTTGATGCCGTTGAACCGCGTGGTCGCCGAGCCGTGCGAGACGGCGGAGACCTGGCTGGGCTGGCCCTTGCCGTCGAAGAACGAGCCGCCCAGGCGGAAGTCGCGGGCGTCGCAGATCGCGGTGCAGGCGTTCCAGAACTCCGGCGTGCGGATCTGGTAGGCGGCGTCTTCAAGCTGCCGCGTCACCTGGCCGTTCTTGATCTCGAAGTACAGCTGGCCGCCGAACTGGGCGTTGTAGCGCTGCTGGTCGATGGAATACGAGCCGCGGCCGTGGATGTAGAGGCCGTTCTCGACGTCCTTGACCATTTCCGCCACGGTGAGCGGCGTCTTGCCCGGCGCCAGCGACACGTTGGCCATGCGCTGGAACTGCACGCTGCTCCACGAATCGGCGTAGCTGCAGCCGTGCGAGGCGTCTTCTCCGAGGATATGCACCTCGTCGCGGGTGGCCTGGTAGTTGACCAGCACGCCGTCCTTCACCAGGTCCCAGCGGCGGGTCTTCACGCCTTCGTCGTCGTAGCCCACCGCACCCAGGCTGCGCGGCTCGGTCTTGTCGGCGGTGAAGGTGACGATCGGGCTGCCCCACTGGAAGCGCTGCTCGCGCTTGTCCAGCGTGGCGAAGCTGGTGCCGGCGTAGTTGGCCTCGTAGCCGAGCACGCGGTCCAGTTCCAGCGGATGGCCGACGTTCTCGTGGATGGTCAGGAACAGGTTGGACGGATCCAGCACCAGGTCGTACTTGCCGGGTTTGACCGACGGCGCGGTCAGCTTGGCCCGCGCCTGTTTGGCCGCCGCCACGATGTCCTCGCGCAGGTCGTAGGAGGCGCCGTAGGCCACCACGCCGCCGGGCAGCGCGATCTTGTCGGCGGGCTTCGCGTCCAGGTACTCGTAGCCCATGCCCATCGGCGCGGACAGGCCATCGCGGGTCTTGAACTTGCCGGTCGCCTTGTCCACCACCGTCACCGTGAAGGGCACCCAGATGCGGTGCACGTCCTGGTCGATGTACGAGCCGTCGGTGCTGGCGAAATATTTCTGCTCGTTGATGACGAACATGCGCGAGGCGGCGAAGCTGGCGCCGGCCGACAATGCGGTGGCGTTGGCGCCGAGCAGCAGGTCCACTTTCTCCTCTACCGGCACCGCCATCGCGTTCTTGACGATGGGGGTCTTCCACGCCACCTCGCCCACACCGGTGAGCGGTGCCAGCTGTACCGGCTTGCCCTGGATGCGTGCGTTGGCGCGGGCGATGGCCACGGCCTGGCGTGCCGCTGCGGCCACGCCGTCGGGCGTCTGGTCGTGGGTCGCCGCGAAACCCCATGCGCCTTGCGCGATCACGCGCACGCCGACGCCGGAGGATTCGGTGTTCACCACGTTCTGCACCTTGTCCTCGCGGGTAATCAGCGACTGCCGCAGGTAGCGGCCGATGCGCACGTCGCAATAGGTCGCACCCGCGGCCGTGGCGGCGGCGAGCGCGGCGTCGGCCAGGCGCTTCTTCTTCGCCACGTCGCCCGGTTCCAGCAGGGCCTCGGCGGCGATGACGCGCGTGCCGGGCAGGGCCAGTCCGGCGATAGTCAGGCCGCCGAAGGCAAGGAAGTCGCGTCGCTGCATGTCGAAGTCCGGAAACGGAAGCCCCCGGACTGTCGTCGGCGCGCGCCGCAAGGTCAAGTGACGCCGGTCATGCCACGGAGACGTGGTGCACAATGCGCCTCATCCCGCACAGGAATCGCCCCGCATGAAATCCCGCCCGCTCGGACGACCCGAGAACGACGAAGAACAGCCACGGCTGGCGGTGCTGATCGACGCCGACAACGCCCAGCCGGCCGTCATCGAAGGCCTGCTGGCGGAGGTGGCCAAGTACGGCGTGGCCAGCGTCAAGCGCATCTACGGCGACTTCACCAGCACGCGCATGACGCAGTGGAAGCAGGCGCTGCTGAAGCATTCGATCAATCCGGTGCAGCAGTTCGCCTACACCAGCGGCAAGAACGCCACCGACAGCTCGCTGATCATCGACGCGATGGACCTGATGTACACGCGCCGGTTCGACGGCGTCTGCCTGGTCTCCAGCGACAGCGATTTCACCCGCCTGGCCCAGCGCCTGCGCGAGGAGGGACTGACCGTCTACGGCTTCGGCGAGCGCAAGACGCCGGACGCCTTCGTGCAGGCCTGCGACAAGTTCATCTACGTGGAGGTGCTGCGCAGCGAAGTGCCGGCGCCGCCCGCACCACCGTCGCCGCAGAAACCGGCGAAGAAAGCGGCCAGGCCCGCAGCGAAGAAGCCGGCCGCGCAGGCTGAGCCGACCGCCGCGCCGGTGGTGGAGCAGGGCAAGCACGAATCGCTGCCGCTGCGGCTGATCCGCCAGGCCATCGAGGAGGCCAGCGACGACCAGGGCTGGGCCTTCCTGGGCAGCGTCGGCAGCTATCTCAGCAAGGTGCGCCCCGACTTCGACACCCGCCTGTACGGCCACAAGAAGCTCAGCGACCTGATGAAGGCGCATCCGCGCCACTTCACCGTCGAGGAACGGGCAGGCGAGGGCGGCGCGAAGCGCTTCTATGTACGGGCCGCGTAGCGTGCGCCACGCGCACGACACCGGGGCGCCGGAAGAATCGGGAGGTCGTGCGCGTGGCGCACGCGACGTTGCATGAGCAAGCCGTTCGCACCGTCCTGCGAGCGCAACCAGGGGCCGATCCTGGAGGTGTTGCAGCGCCATGTCGGCGACAGCCGACGCGTGCTCGAAGTCGGCAGCGGCACCGGCCAGCATGCGGTGCACTTCGCCGCGGCGATACCGTGGCTGATCTGGCAGTGCAGCGACCGTGCGGACAACCTGCCCGGCATCGCGCTGTGGCTCGGCGAAGCCGCGTTGGCGAATACCCCCGCCGCGCTTGAACTGGATGTCGACGGGCCTTGGCCAGACGCGACCTTCGATACCGTCTTCACCGCCAACAGCCTGCACATCATGGGCTGGCCGCTGGTCCAGGCGTTCTTCGCCGGCGTTGGCAAGGCGCTCGAAGAAGACGGTCTGCTGATCGTCTACGGCCCCTTCAACTACGGCGGTGCGTTCACCAGCGACAGCAACCGCGCCTTCGAGCAGTGGCTGAAGGATCGCGATCCCGCATCGGGCATCCGCGACTTCGAAGCCGTCGATGCGCTGGCACGCGAGATCGGCCTGGTGCTCGTCGAGGACAACGCCATGCCGGCCAACAACCGCTGCGTAGTCTGGCAGCGTAGCGTGCGCCATGCGCACGACCCGGAGCTGTCGGATGGGTCATGAGGTCGTGCGCGCGGCGCACGCTACGGGAATCTGGCGCAACCGGAGGCGCCTGCCGGGGCGACGCGAAAGAATTTTTCGACACGGATCAGGGCTAAAACAGCGGATCGAAAACAAACGTTTCAAAGTGCTGTATCCGCATTTTTCCGCCCTGATCCGTGTCGAAAGCCTTCTCCAGGGCAGCGTTCGCGACTCACGTCGCTCCCACAGTTATTGAGCGAATTCATGTGCGTAGCGTGCGCCATGCGCACGACCACGAGTTGCCGGAAGGATCATGAGGTCGTGCGCCATGCGCACGCTACGGGAATCCGGCGCAACCGGAGGCATCTGTAGGGGCGACGCGAGACTTTTCGACACGGATCAGGGCTGAAACAGCGGATCAGAAACGAATGTCTGATGTGCTTTATCCGCATTTTTCCGCCGTGATCCGTGTCGAAAGGCTTCTCCACGGCAGCGTTCGCGACTTACGTCGCTCCCACAGCGATTGAGCGAATTCATGTGCGTAGCGTGCGCCATGCGCACGACCACGAGTTGCCGGAAGGATCATGAGGTCGTGCGCATGGCGCACGCTACGCAAACAAAAACCCCGCGGAAGCGGGGTTTTGTTGTTATGCCGCCTGCACGATGTGCAGCGACCTGGGGTTGCGCCACAGGCCGAGCAGTTCCGCCTCGCGCGCCTTGGCGGCGTGCAGGTGCTTTTCCTTGACGTGGCCGTAGCCGCGGATGTGCTCGGGGATGCTGGCGATCTCCACCGCCAGGCCAAGCTTGTCGGCGTCCAGCGCAGCCAGCAGCTCATCGATGGTCTTGGCGTAGTCGGCGATCAGCTGGCGCTCGCCCTTGCGCTCGTCGGTGTAGCCGAACACGTCGAAGGTGCCGCCGCGCAGGAAGCGCAGCTTCGCCAGCAGGCCGAAGGCCTTGAACATCCACGGGCCGTATTCCTTCTTCATCAGGCGGCCGTGCGCGTCCTTCTTGGCGAACAGCGGCGGCGCCAGGTGGAAGTGCACCTGATAGTCGCCGTCGAACTGCTGCTGCAGGCGGCGCTGGAAATCGCCGCTGGTGTACAGGCGTGCCACTTCGTACTCGTCCTTGTACGCCATCAGCTTGAAGAAGTAGCGGGCCACCGCTTCGGTCAGCGCCGTTGAGCCGGGCGCCTTGATGTTCTCGGCCGAGCGCACCTTGGCCACCAGGTCGGTGTAGCGGCGTGCGTAGGCGGCGTCCTGGTACTCGGTGAGGAAGGCCGAGCGGCGCGCGACCAGTTCGTCCAGCGATCGCGACAGGCGCAGGTCGTCCAGCGGCAGGAAGGCGACGTTGTCGCCGCTCCCCGCACCCTTGTCCGGCAGGCCGCGCAGCTCGCTCTCGTTGCCCGGGTTGCGCGGTGCGGCATTGGCGCCCCACTCGGTGCTTTCCCACTCGCCCGGCGGCAGGATCTGCAGCGTGCCCGGCGTGCGTTCGCTCTCGGTCTGGGTGTTGTGGATCAGGCCGGCGGCTTCCTGCACGGCGAGCGGATTGACCACCGCCAGACGACCCCAGGCGAAGGCGGTCTTGTTCATCTCGATGGCAGCGCCATTGAGCTCGACCGCACGCATGATGGCGTCGTAGGAGATCGGCACCAGACCCTGCTGCCAGGCGTAGCCGAGCATGAAGAGGTTGCTGGCGATCGCGTCGCCCATCAGCGCGGTCGCCACCTGGGTGGCGTCGACCAGCATGGGCTCGCGGCCGCCGAGGGCGACCTTCACGCCGGCGACGATGTCGTTGGCCGGGAACTGCATGTCCGGGTGGGTAGTGAACGTGCCCGGCATCGCCTCGTAGGTGTTCAGTACCACCTGCGAACGCTCGCCGCGCACCTTCGACAGCACCCAGTAGTCGTTGACCACCACCATGTCGCAGCCCAGCACCAGGTCCGCCTCGCCGGCGGCGATGCGCACGGCGTGGATGTCTTCCGGCGTGCGCGCGATGCGGATGTGCGTGGTCACCGCGCCGCCCTTCTGCGCCAGGCCGGTCTGGTCGAGCACGCTGGCGCCCTTGCCTTCCAGGTGGCCGGCCATGCCGAGCAGCGCGCCGATGGTCACCACGCCGGTGCCGCCGACGCCGGTGATGAGGATGTTCCAGGGCTGGTCGAGGTCGGACTTGAACGTCGGCGCCGGCAGCGCGGCCAGCAGGTCGGCGGCGTTCGCCTTCTTGCCCTTGCGCGGCGTGCCGCCGTGCACGGTGACGAAGCTGGGGCAGAAGCCGTCGACGCAGCGGAAGTCCTTGTTGCAGTTCGACTGGTCGATCTCGCGCTTGCGGCCGAACTCGGTTTCCTTCGGCAGCACCGACACACAGAAGCTCTTCACCCCGCAGTCGCCACAGCCTTCGCAGACCAGCGTGTTGACCATCGTGCGCTTGGCCGGATCCGGCAGCTTGCCGCGCTTGCGGCGGCGGCGCTTCTCGGTGGCGCAGACCTGGTCGTAGATCAGGATGGAGACGCCCTTCACCTCGCGCAGGCGGCGCTGCACGTCGTCCAGTTCGGCGCGGTCGAAGAACTCCACGCCGCTGGGGAACAGCTCGCGCTTGCTCCACTTGCGCACGTCGTCGCTGACCACGACGATGGTGTCGACGCCCTCCGAGCGCATCATGTGCGCGATCTGCGGCACCGACAGCGTGCCGTCCACCGGCTGGCCGCCGGTCATCGCCACCGCGTCGTTGTAGAGGATCTTATAGGTGATGTTCACCCCGGTGGCCACCGACTGGCGCACCGCCAGCGAGCCGGAGTGGAAGAACGTGCCGTCGCCCAGGTTCTGGAAGACGTGCTCGGTCTCGGTGAACGGCGCCTGCCCGGACCACGTGACGCCTTCGCCGCCCATGTGGGTGAAGGTGTCGGTGTTGCGGTCCATCCAGGTGACCATGTAGTGGCAACCGATGCCGCCGAGCGCGCGCGAGCCTTCCGGTACCACCGTCGAGGTGTTGTGCGGGCAGCCGCTGCAGTAATGCGGCACGCGCGGGAAGTTGGCGCGCGGCAGCGCCATTTCGGCTTCCTTCTCCTCCATCCAGCGCAGGCGCTGTTCGATGGATTCCGTCGTGAAGAAGCGCTGGATGCGGCGGCCGATCACGCCGGCGATGGTGGCCGGGGTCAGCTCGCCGGTGGATGGCAGGATCCACTCGCCGGCCTCGTCGTACTTGCCGACGATGGACGGGCGCGTTCCCGCATTCGCCGGCCAGTTGTAGAAGTACTCCTTCATCTGCCGCTCGATGAAGGCGCGTTTCTCCTCCACCACGACGATGTCTTCCAGGCCCTTGGCGAACTCGGTGATGCCCACCGGTTCCAGCGGCCAGGTCATGCCCACCTTGTAGACGCGGATGCCGATGTCGGCGCAGGCCTGTTCGTCCAGGCCCAGGTATTCCAGCGCCTGCAGCACGTCCAGATAGCTCTTGCCGGTGGTGACGATACCCAGCCGTGCACGCGGCGAATCCAGCACGATCCGGTCAACGCCGTTGGCGCGCGCAAACGCCTGCGCCGCCGCCACCGCGTACTTGTGCAGGCGCATTTCCTGGTCGAGCGGCGGATTCGGCCAGCGGATGTTGAGGCCGCCGGCCGGCATGGCGAAATCTTCCGGCATCACGATCTGCCGCGCGAACGGATCCACCTGCACGGAGGCCGACGACTCCACCGTCTCGGCGATCGTCTTGAAGCCGATCCAGCGGCCGGTGTAGCGACTCATGGCCCAGCCCACCAGGCCCAGGTCGAGGATGTCCTGCACGCCGGCCGGGTTCAGCACCGGCATCATCGCGCTGACGAATTCGTCTTCCGAGCCGTGCGGCAGCGTCGAGCTGCGGCAGTTGTGGTCGTCCGCCGCCAGCGCCAGCACGCCGCCGAACTTCGAGGTGCCGGCCGCATTGCCGTGCTTGAACACGTCGCCGCAACGGTCCACGCCGGGACCCTTGCCGTACCACATGGAATACACGCCATCGACCTTGGCGCCGGGGAACAGGTTGGTCTGCTGCGTGCCCCACACCATGGTGGCGCCCAGGTCCTCGTTGAGGCCCGGAGTGAACTTCACGCCTGCGCTTTCCAGGTGCTTGCGCGCGCGCCACAGCTCCAGGTCGAAGCCGCCCAGCGGCGAGCCGCGGTAGCCGCTGATGAAGCCGGCGGTGTTGAGGCCTGCGGCCTGGTCGCGCAGGCGCTGCATCAGCGGCAGTCGCACCAGCGCCTGCACGCCGCTCAGATAGATGCGGCCGTCGGTGCGGGTGTACTTGTGTTCCAGCGTGTAGTCGCTGTCGATCACCCCGATCTGCGGCATGTTGGCGGAAGAGGGTGAGGTGAGTTCGGCGGTGCTGGTCATGGCGGGCCCAAAGCGGCTGGCGTGGCCCGAAAACCCCTCGGGCGTGAAGGCGCGCATTGTAACAGCGGCTTTTTCTGTGACCGTCATCACTCCGCCGTTGTGCGTTGCAGCGGTTAGGATGGGCGCCGGGGGTTATCGGTAGTCTGGGGGACGTACGTGAAATCCGGTAAGTGCATGCTGCTGGCCGCTGTGCTGGCATCCGTGGTGTTTTCCGCGCAGGCGCAGACTGTGCCGAAGCCCAAGGAGTTCTATTTCGACGAGGACCGCGCGGCCGTGCCCGTGGTCGCCGTGAGCGGGGTCGAGGGCGATGCCCTGGTCGACCAGTTGGTGAAGGCGCGCGAACGGGGCCGCAAGACCATCGAAGCGACCGCGCAGCTGGCGCACATCGCGCTGACCGACGGTCGCGTCGATCTTGGCCGCCAGCTGTACCAGCAGGCGCTGGGCAGCGCCCAGACCGGCGGCACGCAATGGCGTTCGGTCAGCTGGAACTATGGGTGGGATCTGTATCGCCTGGGCGAATACCCGGCCGCGCTGCAGCAGTGGACGCCGTTGATCGCGGTGGTGGGCGGGGCCTCGTGGGTGCCGCCGACGCTGGCACTGGTGTTGTGGAAGATGGGGCGCAAGGACGAGGCCGTGCAGTGGTACGGCGCGGCCGTGCGTACCGAGCCGCTGCTGTGGACCGACGCACGCAACTACACCACCCTGCTGCCCGGCTGGCGCCAGGAAGACCGCGACACGCTGGCCGAAGTGCTCGGCGCCTGGCAGACGAATCCGCCGGTCTGGCCGTAACGCGTAATATCGGCGGGTGAAGGCGCGCACCGCGCGCCATTCCCTGTCCACGATGCGCACCCTTGCTTCGCTGTGCCTGGCGACGGCGTTGACCGCCGCCGCCGGTATTCCCGCTTCCGCCGCCGACCGCATCACCGGTCGCGCCTTCGCCACCCGCTCGGATGTCATTGCGCCGCACGCGATGGCGGCCACCTCGCACCCGCTGGCCACGCAGATCGCGCTGGACGTGATGAAGCAGGGCGGCACCGCGATGGACGCCGCCATCGCCGCCAATGCCGCGCTCGGGCTGATGGAACCCACCGGCAACGGCATCGGCGGCGACCTGTTCGCGATCGTCTGGGACCCGAAGACGAAGCAGCTGCACGGCTACAACGGCTCCGGCCGATCGCCGAAATCGCTGACGCTGGATCATTTCAGGCAGCAGGGCATCACCGACATTCCCGCGCACGGCCCGCTGCCGGTCAGCGTGCCGGGCACGGTCGATGGCTGGTTCGCGCTGCACGGTCGCTTCGGCAAGCTGCCGATGCGCGAGGTGCTGGCGCCGACCATCCGCTACGCGCGCGAAGGCCACCCGGTCCACCAGACCATCGCCTACTACTGGGAGCGCTCGGTGCCGAGGCTGTCGAAGTTCCCCGGCTTCACCGAGCAGTTCACCATCGATGGCCGCGCGCCGCGCACCGGCGAGATGTGGAAGAACCCGTACCTCGCCGACACATTGCAGAAGATCGCCGATGGCGGCCGCGACGCGTTCTACAAGGGCGATATCGCGCGCACGATCGACGCGTACTTCAAGGCCAACAGCGGCTTCCTGGCGTACGAGGACATGGCCGCGCACCAGGGCGAGTGGGTCACGCCCGTCAGCACCAACTACCGCGGCGTCGACGTGTGGGAACTGCCGCCGAACGGACAGGGCATCGCGGCGCTGCAGATGCTCAACGTGCTGGAAGGCTACGACTTCAGCAAGATTCCCTTCGGCAGCCCCGAGCATGTACACCTGCTGGTGGAAGCCAAGAAGCTCGCCTTCGCCGACCGCGCACGCTGGTATGCCGATCCCGCCTTCCAGCCGGCGCCGGTCGCGCGGCTGATCTCCAAGCCGTACGCACGCGACCGCGCGAAACTGATCTCGCCGGACAAGGTGCTGCGCGAGGTGCAGCCCGGCACGCCGAAGGAACTGGACGAGGGCGACACCATCTACATGACCGTCGCCGACAAGGACGGCATGATGGTCTCGCTGATCCAGTCGAACTACCGTGGCATGGGCAGCGGCATGGCGCCAACCGGCCTGGGCTTCATCCTGCAGGACCGCGGCGAGATGTTCGTGCTCAACGGTTGCGACGGTGCCACGCCGCATCCCAACTGCTACGCGCCGGGCAAGCGCCCGTTCCAGACCATCATCCCGGCCTTCATCACCAAGGACGGCAAGCCGTGGGTCAGCTTCGGTGTGATGGGCGGCGCCATGCAGCCGCAGGGCCACGTGCAGATCGTGATGAACCTGGTCGACTTCGGCATGACACTGCAGGAAGCCGGCGACGCCCCGCGCGTGCAGCACGACGGCTCCACCGAACCGGTCGGCAGCGCGAAGGCGATGACCGACGGCGGCGTGGTGCAGCTGGAGTCCGGGTTCCCTTATGAAACCGTGCGCGCGCTGATGGACAAGGGCCACCACGTCGAATGGGCGCTCGGTCCGTACGGCGGCTACCAGGCGATCATGCGCGACCCGAAGACGGGCGTGTATTACGGCGCCAGCGAGAGCCGCAAGGATGGGCAGGCGGCGGGGTATTGAGGGGGCGCGCGGAGGCTGTCATAGGGTGGGGTGAACGGGGTGAACCCCAACATCGCTGCGGCCAAAGGTCCGTGTGTCGGGGTTAACAAGCTCTCGCCAACCTATGGCATCTGAATCCATTGAACCTTAGAGACAGGGGACTATTCGATGCGCACCACGTTGATCGCAGGCATTTTCTTGCCGTTCGCTTTTCCGGCATCCGGAAGCAATGACCAAAGCGAACGATGGGAGAGCCTCTGGGAAAAGCAGGCGGCGGAAACGGCCACTTGGTCGGGCGCTTCTTACGAACAGCGCCTGATCGCCAGCCACAACAGGTTCTGGCGCGGTCTGTATGCCAAGTGCGCCGGCGTCGCGAGGAGGGCCGGGATTGAGGCTTTCAAGGCGGTGGCCGTGATCGATGCGAAAGGCAACGTATCCGAGTTCGTGGTCTTTTCGAAAGACAAGGCACTGAACTGCTTTGTCGAGGAGATGGTCGGTAAGCAATACCCTGTACCGCCGGTCGCGCCTTTTCATGAAGGGTTCGAGATCACACTCGCTCAACCTTGATAAAGCGCGCCTAGGATGGGTTGAGCGAAGCGATACCCATCCTACGGATCAGATCTACAAGCATACGGCGATGGGTAGACCGGCTCTGCCGTTGGAAACCGCTTCGCTCAACCCATCCTACGGATCAGTTCGTGGACAATGCCCGCATCGGTGGGCCAAGGCCTACCCTACGGATCGATGAGATCATCATGGCCACACTCCCTGTACTTCCCGAACTCAGCCCAGGCCTCTACCGCCACTACAAGGGCAACGACTACGAAGTGGTCGCGGTGGCGCGGCACAGCGAGACGCTGGAGCCGGTGGTGGTGTATCGCGCGCTGTATGGCGAAGGCGGGTTGTGGGTGCGGCCGTACGCCATGTTCTGCGAGGAGGTGGTGGTGGATGAGCGCACCGTACGGCGGTTCGCCCCGGTCGAGCCTGCAGAGGAGTGAGCGGCATGGGCAGGCTGTCGAGACTTCGCGCCTGGATCAACCGCGACGACGGGCGGTTCTACCGGGCGGGGAATACCGCGATCGGTCCCTTGAGCATCATCGGCGGACTCGCCTTCGTCACCTCGTTGATCCTGTCGCAGCTGCACCGGCATGTCGATCTGCATGTGGGCTGGCCGATCGGCGTGGGAATTGTCGGTCTTGTGTCGTGGTGTCTCGGCGGCGTCGCCGATGATCGTCGCGACGGGACCTGACCGCGTCGGCGTTTCCACACCTCCCTAACCCCGGCATCGACATGTCCGCCTACGTCGCCCTGCTTCGCGGCATCAATGTCGGTAAGGCCAAGCGCATCGCGATGGCGGACCTGCGCGCGCTGCTTGGCGATCTCGGCTACACCGACGTCGCCACCCTGCTCAACAGCGGCAACGTGGTCTTCAAGGCAAGCAAGGGCACACCTAAGAAGTTGGCCGCCGACATCTCGGCCGCCATCGCGACGCGACTCGGTATCGAAGTGCCCGTCATCGTGGTGTCGGCCAGGGAGCTGGCGTTGATTGCAGGGGAAAATCCGTTCGCGAACACCGCGGATGATCCCTCGCGCCTGCTGGTCGCCTTCGTGGCGGACGCTAACGTCCTTGCGGCGATGTCGGCGATCGCGCCGCACGTCGTGGCGCCGGAACAGTTCCATATCGGAACACGAGCCGCCTACCTGCATTGCGCCAGCGGCATCCTGGAAAGCAAGGCGGCGGAGGCATTGCTGGGCAAGGCGGGGAAGGCGGCGACCACGCGCAACTGGGCCACCGTGCAGAAGCTGCAGGCGCTGGTGGAGAAGGTCGAGCGCTAGTGCATGCGCAGCGTGGGCCTCGGCCCACCTTTGCAGCCTTGAGGGAGCGACGTCAGTCGCGAAGACACCTCCGCGGTGGTTCATCGCGACTGACGTCGCTCCCACAGGAAAGAGGGCCGGCTGCCGCCCCGCCTACAGATCGAATCCCAGCAGCAGCGGATCATGGTCGGAACTGCGATAGGGCACGGATGCATCGCCGTCGGCGTAGCCCTGCGCATCCTGTTCGTCGGCATTGATGTGCCACTCGGCCGCACCGCGCAGCTGCTTCGCCAGCGACGTGCTGAGCAGGGCGTGGTCGAGGCGGCCGGTCAGGCCATTGTAGACGTAGCTGTAGGGTTGCTCGACACCGGCCTGCTTGAACGCATCGACCCAGCCGGCATCCAGGCGCAGCCAGCGCATCGGGTCTTCCATCGCATAGGCGTTGAAGTCGCCCAGCATCACCACGCGGTCGCTGCGCGTGCGGGTGGGGTCGGTCTTCAGCCATGCATCCAGGCGCCTGGCCGAATCCAGCCGCAGCGCATTCCAGCAGCCGGCGCCGTCCTTCTGGTCGGCATCCAGGCCCGTGGCTTCCGAGCAGCCTTTCGACTTCAGATGATTGGCGATCACGACAAAGGGCTTGCCATTGCCGCGCACGAACGCCTGCGCCAGCGGACTGCGGCTGCGTTCGCCGAACGGACCTTCCTCCAACGTGGCGGGCTTCCCGGTCGGCTTCACCTTGTCGCTGCGGTAGATGATGCCGACGCGGATGCTGTCCGGGCCCGGACCCCGCTTCGCATCGACGAAGCGCCAGGTGCCGCCGCCAGCATTGAGGGCGGCGACCAGCTGCGCCAGGCTGGAGTCGGCGCCGTAGCCGTCGTTCTCCAGTTCCATCAGCGCGGCGATGTCGGGATCGAGGCCGCGGATGGTGGCGGTGAGCTTCGCCAGCTGCGCTCTCAACTGCTCGGGTGTCTTCGCGCCGCGCTCGGTGGGAAACCCGCCACCCTTGCCGTCGCCGTTGAACAGGTTTTCCAGGTTGAACGCTGCCACGCGCACGTTGCCGGCGACCTGTGGCGCGGCCGGGCGTTGCGGCGCGGTGATAGTCGGGGCGGCGGTGAGCTGTAGCCGCCAGCCGCCGGGGCGCTGGTCGACGATGCCCTGCACGCCGCTCAGTACGGTGCCGGTGCGCAGCGGTTGGCCATTCTTCATGTACCAGACGGTGGCGGGGTCGCGCTTCGCGCTGCCGTCGTCCAGCAGCAGGGTGCGGCGCGCATTGTCGGCGGCGAGGCGTTTGGCTTCCGTGCTGCCGGGCGCGGCGAGTTCGCTCGGCTGCCACAGGCGGCCATCGAAGCTGGCGATCAGTTCGCCGAAGCGCTCCAGTGTGTGCGTGCCGCTGAGCGTCAGCGGGGCGTCGATGCGCACGTGCATGCCTTCAAGCGCTTCCCAGTCGGCGGGCGGTGCGGTCAGCACGGTCGGTGCGACGCTGCCCTTGCCGCGCAGCTGGATGACCGGGGCGTGCAGCGCGGTCAATGTGTCGTCACCGCCGGCCTTGCGTTCGCCGACGATGCCGCGCACGCGGACGCGGTCGCCTGCGGTGAGGGTGGGCGGGGTTGCACCTTCTTCCAGGGCGATGAACAGCGCGTCGGAGGTCTTCGGATTGCGATCACCGCTGTCCTGCATGAAGAAACCGCCGAGGCCTTCAAGGAAGGCGCCGGTGACCACGCCTTCGACGCTGACCGTCTGGCCATCGAGGGCGCTGCGCGCGCCTTCGCCCTGTACCTGGCCGATGGGCATGACGCGCTGCTTGGGCGTCGCCGCGCAGGCGGGCAGGGTCAACGAGGCGAGCAGGGCGAGGGTGAGCAGCGAACGGGGAGACGTCATCGGGAGGCAACCGGAAAAGCGAGGCGGCAAGGGTAAACGGATTGGGTGACGGTAGATGCGATGCCAGCACGTCCCCCTCGCCCCGCGTGCGGGGAGAGGGTGCCCGAAGGGCGGGTGAGGGGCGACGGCGCCGCGGCGGCATCGGCGACCGCGGTGCCTCGAATGTTGCGGAGCAGCCTTCGACCACGGGAATAGGTCTTCGTTCGCCCCTCATCCGCCTTCGGCACCTTCTCCCCGCAGGCGGGGAGAAGGACATTCGCGTCGATGCTGGGCGCTCTACAAACAAAAACGCCGCCCGGAGGCGGCGTTTCGTCGAAGGCCGGAAGCCTTACTTGCTGTTGGCCAGCATCCAGTCGACGGTGACCTGCACCTGTTCGTCGGTGAGCGCCGGGTTGCCGCCCTTCGGAGGCATGATGCCGCCGTCCGGACCGGTGAAGCCTTCGATGGCGTGTTTGTACAGCGTCTCGACACCCTTGCTGGCGCGCGCGCCCATGCCGGCGGCCGTCAGCATCGGGGCCTTGCCCACGCCGTTGGTGTGGCAGGCGCCGCAGAGGTTCTGGTAGATCTCGCCGCCGTCCAGGGTGCCGCCGTAGGCGACTTGGGACGAAGCAGCGGCGGCGGCCGCGGCGGCCGCGGCCGCCTGGGCGGCGGCACCGGTTTCACCGGCGTAGACGGCGCCGGCCGGGGCGATGCGCGCCTCGGTGATCTGCACGGCCTTCGGGTTCACTTCCGGCGGCAGGCTGTCGTGCAGGAAGTACGCACCGACGATCAGGCCGGCAGTGACCAGCATCAGGAAGCCGATCACCATCGAGAAATGCTTGAGGAATTCCAGGTCGTAGTTACGCACTTTCCACCTTTGGCAGCACGGCCGCAGGGCCGTGCATGGCTACGAAAACGGGGGCCGACGGACAGCGCGCTGCGCGATCCGGGCCGGACCGGGCGCCGGGACGCCGCGGGCAAGGGCGCATTATAAGCAGTGAGGCCGTCTTTGCCTCAACACCGGGGCGTGGCGGTCACTGCGCCAGGTAGACCTGCAGTGGCGCGCGCAGGGCCTGCAGCACGCCGCGGACGGGATAGCCGGCGCCCTTGCCCTGGCCCGACAGCGCCTGCTGCAGCACCTGGCGCTTCTCGCCGCCTTCGATGTGCAGGTAGAGGTGGCCGGCATCGCGCAGCACCGGCAGGGTCAGGGTGATGCGCGGCTCGCCGGCGCCGGGGGCGCGCATCGGCAGGAGCCTGGCGGTGGTGGCCGGGTCCATCGCCTCGGCCAGGCGGTCGCCGCCGGGGAAGAACGACGCGGTATGCCCGTCGCCGCCCATGCCCAGCACCACCACGTCCAGCGTGGCCGGCAGGTCGGCGGCGATGTCGGCGAGGGCTTCGTCCGGGGTGGCGGTGGCGCGATGCAGCGGGACGAAGCGGGCTTCGGCGGCCGCATGCTGCAGCAGGTGTTCCTTCACCAGGCGTGCGTTGGAACGATCGTGGTCGTCCGGTACCCAGCGTTCGTCGACCAGGGTGACGGTGACGTTCGCCCAGTCCAGCGGCTGCTGCGACAGCGCCTGCAGGAAGCGGCGCGGGGTGGTGCCGCCGGACAGCGCGACGCTGGCGTGGCCGCGTGCGGCGAGCGCGGCGCGCAGGTCGTCGGCCACCGCCTGCGCCAGTGCGGTGGCGACGGTGTCGCCGTCCGGGAACGGGTGCAGCTGGATCTGCAGCGAGAGATCGGTGGGGGGCATGGCAGGTCTCGGGAGTGGGGGCTTCCCGGGGGAAGGCAGGCCGGCGCGGGGTGCCGGATGAAGGCCCCGCAGGGCGGGGCCGGCGACGTCAGACGGTGTCTTCGTGCCAGGTGCGGCCGTCGCGTTCGACCAGGGCCACGGCGGCGCTGGGGCCCCACGAGCCGGCGGTGTACGTCTTGGGGGCGTCGCGCTGGGTCTCCCACGCGGCCAGGATCGGGTCGATCCACGCCCACGCGGCTTCCACTTCGTCGCGGCGCATGAAGAGGGTCTGGTTGCCGCGCACCACGTCCATCAGCAGGCGCTCGTAGGCTTCCGGCTGGTGCACGCCGAAGGCTTCGGCAAAGCTCATGTCCAGCGGCACGTGCTGCAGGCGTAGGCCGCCCGGGCCGGGGTCCTTGATCATGATCCACAGCTTCACGCCCTCGTCCGGCTGCAGGCGCAGCACCAGCTTGTTGCCCATCACCGGGCCGGCGCTGTCTTCGAAGATGGAGTGCGGGATCTGCTTGAAGGCGATGACGATCTCGGACACGCGCTCGGCCAGGCGCTTGCCGGTGCGCAGGTAGAACGGCACGCCGGCCCAGCGCCAGTTGTCGACTTCGGCCTTCAGCGCCACGAAGGTCTCGGTGCGCGAATCGGGCTTGCCCAGTTCGTCCAGATAGCCCGGCACGGCGGCGCCGCTGCTGGCGCCGGCGCGGTACTGGCCGCGCACGGACAGGTGGGCGACGTCTTCGCCGCGGATCGGCTTGAGCGAGCGCAGCACCTTGAGCTTCTCGTCGCGCACCGCATCGGCCTGCAGCGCCGCCGGCGGTTCCATCGCCACCATGCACAGCAGCTGCAGCAGGTGGTTCTGCACCATGTCGCGCAGCGCGCCGGAGGTGTCGTAATAGCCGGCGCGCTTCTCCAGGCCGACGGTCTCGGCCACGGTGATCTGCACGTGGTCGATGCGGCTGGCGTTCCACAGCGGCTCGAACAGGATGTTGGCGAAGCGCAGCGCCAGCAGGTTCTGCACCGTTTCCTTGCCCAGGTAATGGTCGATGCGGAAGATCTGCTTTTCCGCAAAGGCGCTGCCCACGGCGTCGTTGATGACCGCGGCGCTGGCCGAGTCGTGGCCGATCGGCTTTTCGATCACCACGCGGGCGTTGCCGGTATTCAGGCCGTGCGCGCGCAGGCGGTCGCAGATCGCGACGAACAGGGTGGGGCTGGTGGACAGGTAGAACACGCGGATGCGCTCGCCGGTGGTCTGCAGGCGGGCGGCGAACTCGTCCCAGCCCTCGTCCTTGGTGGCATCCAGCGCCAGGTAGCCGAGCTTCTGCAGGAAGGCGGGCAGCTTGGCCTTCAGGGTTTCATCGCTGCCGGCGACGCGGGCCAGGGCTTCGCCGACCTTGGCCTGGTATTCGGCATCGCCCTGCTTGTCGCGGGCCACGCCGAGGATGCGGCTGTCTTCGGGAATCTGGCCGTCGGCGTAGCGCCGCAACAGGCCCGGCAGCAGCTTGCGCAGCGCCAGGTCGCCGGTGCCACCGAAAATGACGAGATCGAAGGTGTCGACGGGCAGGGTCTTCGCGGTCACGGGCGTCTCGGTGCAGCAGGAATGAGGGGCCAACAATACCACCGCGTTACCAGGCGATGCCAACAGGTCTGGGGTTGTAAGGGAATTGTTGCGGGATTGGTACCTCACTGGTATCTTGATTCGCATGCAAACGAACCTGCTCGAGGAATACCAGCGGCTGCAGACTGGCGAGTCCACTCGCGCCGTGGCCTATCTGCGCCTGCGTCGCGCGCTGCAGAACCTGATGGATGCCGGCGTGCTGCGGCCCGGACAGGCGCTGCCGAGCGAGCGCGACCTGGCCCAGCTGCTGGACCTGTCGCGGGTGACCATTCGCAAGGCGCTGGCCGGACTGATCGAAAGTGGTCTGCTGGTGCAACGCCAGGGCGCGGGCACGTTCGTCGCCGAGCGCATCCTGCGGCAGTTCTCGCGCCTGACCAGCTTCACCGACGACCTGCGCGAGCGCGGCCTGAACCCGCAGGTGAAGTTCCTGGAGCGCTCGGTCGGCGAAGTCACCCCCGAAGAATCGATGGCCCTGAACCTGTCGCCGGGCAGTGGGGTGGTGCGCATGTATCGGCTCCGTCATGTGGACGGCGCCCCGATCGCCATCGAGCGCACGCTCGTGCCCTATGCCCTGCTGCCGGATCCCGAGAGCGTCACCACCTCTTTATATGAAGCGCTGGATGCGCACGGGCACCGCCCGCGTCGCGCCCTGCAGCGCTTGCGTGCCGTGGCCCTGGATGAAGAGGCGGCCCGCCATCTGGACCTGCCGGTCGGAGCGCCCGGCCTGCTGGTCGAGCGCCGGGCCTTCCTCGAGGACGGCCGGGTCGTGGAATCCACCCGGTCGTATTACCGCGGCGACGCCTACGACTTCGTCGCCGAGCTGCAGAGCGACTGATCCCTCGCCGGCCAGGCCGGCCATTTCCGCCCTTCCCGCCCCCTGCCTGTCCTGATCCGGACCGGCGGGGCGACCTTTGTTATGCGCGATCAGGGGCGCCGCCGGTCCGTCGTCACGGGCCTTTTGTCGGGACTGGCGGGATTCTGGCGTCAACGTCGTGAACTTCTGTGATGAAGTTCACGCGTTTACCTGTTGACGCCAACGAGTTGACGTTAAATTAAAGTAAATGTGTAATAGACGTCTCATTTTTGTGTGAGAGATGTCCGCTTCACGGAACGAAGCGCGATTTGTGACGTATGCCCATTCAGACAGGCCGAAACCGGCCGGTCGAAGGGCAGTGCGACTTTCAAGACAGCCTTGGGGGAGGCAGTCCCGGCTGGCCTCACTCCCGATCCAGCGCAAGGGACCACCGTGTACGTCTCGACTCAATTCCGTCGTTTGGCCCAGAAGAGCCGCTCTGCCCTTGTTGTGGGGGCTCTGACTCTCTGTGGCGCGTTCGCGGCACCGTCCCTCGCGCAAACCCAGGTCAACAACACCGCCACCGTGACGCTGCCGGCGACCGTGGTGGATACCAACACGACCAACAACACCTCGACCGTCAATGTCGCCGTGGTGGCGCCCCGACTGGAGATGACGAAGGTCGCCAGCGTGGGTGCGGGCAACCCGTTCACCGTCGGTGTGCCGGCCAGCTACACGCTGACCCTGCGCAATACCGGCACCACCGCCACGACGGCGACGGCCACCATCACCGATACCGTACCGGCCGGTTTCACGATCAACTCGGCTTCCGGCTGCGCGATCAGCGGCCAGACCGTGTCATGTACGGTCGCGGCAGGCTTGTCAAACGTCGCGCCCGGCAATACGGCGAGCTTCACGATCAACGTGACGCCGACGACGGCATCAGCAGGCGTCACCAATACGGCGACGGCATCGGGTGGCGGCGATGCGACATGCCCGGCGACGACCGCGCGCTGCGCCTCCTCCGTGACCAATCCGGTCCAGCAGCTGACCGTTGCCATCAGCGATGCAGCGACAGTCACTGAAGGCAGCAATCTGGTCTATACGGTGACGCTGAGCGGCGGCACCTCGACGTCGGCCATCACCATTCCGGTGACCTATACCGGTACCGCGACCAATGGTGTCGATTACACCAATGTCGTGAATGTCACCATCGCGGCCGGCAGCACAACCGCGACGCTGACAGTGCCAACGGCGACCGACACGATCGCCGAGGGCAACGAGACCGTCATCGCCAACCTGGGCACGCCATCGCAGGCAGGCGTGACGGTGACCGACGCGTCGGGTACCGGCACGATCACGGACGTGGCGCCGACGCTGACGGTGAACATCACCGGCACGCCGACGGCGGCGGAAGGCGCTGACCTGGTGTACACGGTGGAACTGACCGGTGGCACCTCGACGCAGGACATCGTGAC
>NZ_JAKZBW010000007.1:62691-145238 GCF_022539275.1 Pseudoxanthomonas sp. LH2527
CGACGGTGACGGTGCCGACGCTGACGGACACGATCGCCGAAGGCAACGAGACGGTGTTGGTGACGGTGGGTGCGGGCACGGGTTACACCGTGGGTCCGAATGCCACGGCCACGGGCACGATCACGGACGTGGCGCCGACGCTGACGGTGAACATCACCGGCACGCCGACGGCGGCGGAAGGCGCTGACCTGGTGTACACGGTGGAACTGACCGGTGGCACCTCGACGCAGGACATCGTGATCCCGCTGACGTATGCGGGCACGGCCACGCCGGTGCTGGACTACAACAACCAGCCGGTGAGCGTGACGATCCCGGCCGGTCAGACGACGGCGACGGTGACGGTGCCGACGCTGACGGACACGATCGCCGAAGGCAACGAGACGGTGTTGGTGACGGTGGGTGCGGGCACGGGTTACACCGTGGGTCCGAATGCCACGGCCACGGGCACGATCACGGACATTACTCCCGCCCAAAGCCTTTCCAAGGCCATGACCGGCAACACCGACGCGGACAGCAGTGGCACGGTGAGCGTGGGTGACGTGCTGACCTATACGATCACCATGAGCAACACGGGCGGAATCGCCCTGACCAACGTGACGGTGAGCGATCCGTTGACCACGCCGAGCAGTGTTACTTGCGCGAGCGTGGCGCCGGGTGCGACCTGCCAGCTGGTGGGTACGTACACGGTGACCCAGGCCGACGCGGATGCAGGCACGATCCGAAACACGGCGGTGGTGACCAGTCCGATCTGCCCGGCGGGCAGCACGAATCCGACATGCACGACGACAATCGACACCCCGGTGCCGCAGACCCCGTCGCAGACCCTGGTGAAGGAACTGACCGGCGACAGCACGGGCGGTGACGTCGCGGTGGGCGACGTGCTGACCTACACGGTGACGCTGAGCAACACGGGCAACACGACCCTGACCAACGTGGTGGTGAGCGATGCGCCGATCACGCCGAACAGTGTGACTTGCGCGAGCGTGGCGCCGGGTGCGACCTGCCAGCTGGTGGGTACGTACACGGTGACCCAGGCCGACGCGGATGCAGGCACGATCCGCAACACGGCGGTGGTGACCAGTCCGGTCTGCCCGGCGGGCAGCACGGATCCGACGTGCACGACGACCATCGATACGCCGGTCGCCAATCCCGTTGTGTCGTTCAGCAAGTCGGTCACCCTGCCGGTCGGCCAGACCGAAGTCTCGGTCGGCGACACGCTGGCCTACACGCTGCAGGTTGTGGTGGCCGATGCGGCCACCACGGCGCCGCTCACGCTGACCGATACGCTGGGCAATGGCCTGACGCTGGGCACGGTGACGGCAGGCGACTTCAGCTGCGGTACCGGCAATCCGCTGGTGTGCACGTTGCCGGCGGGCACGGTCCCGGGTACGTACGTCGTGGCCTACACGGCGATCGTCAACGAACTGGCCACGGGCTTCGTGCGCAACACCGTGGTCGCCACTGGCGACGATGCACCGACCTGCCAGGGCGCCTGCCAGACCGAAACGATCGTGACGGAACCCCTGCCGGCCATCATCAGTTACGGCAAGTCGGTCACGTTGCCGGCAGGCAAGGTCGAAGTCGTGGCGGGTGACGTGATCACCTACACGCTGACCACCACAATCGCGGCGGCGCCGACGTCCGGCGTGCTGACCCTGACCGACACGCTGGGCAACGGCCTGACGTTCGGTGCAGTGACCAGTGCCGGCGCCTACGCCTGCTCGGGCACCCAGCCGCTGGTCTGCACGCTGCCGACCGGCACGGCGCCGGGCGTGTACGAGGTGAGCTACACCGCCACGGTGAACGCCCAGGCGTCCCAGGTGGTCCGCAACAGCGTGGTCGGCAGCAGCGACGACAACCCGATCTGTGCGACGGATTGCGATGTCGAGACGCCGGTCGCCGCGCCGATCATCATGGTCAACAAGAGCGCCGATCCGGCCAACGGCACCACCGTCGAACCGGGCCAGGTGATCACCTACGTGCTGTCCGTCGAGGTCGGCCAGTCGGCCACCCGGGCGGCGGTGACGCTGGTCGATACCCCCGGCACGGGCCTGACGCTGGGCGCGATGCCTGCGGGCTGCGCGTACAACGGCACCACGATGACCTGCACCTTGCCGGCCGGTACGGCGGTGGGCATGCATACGTTCACCTACACCGCGACCGTCGATGCCTCGGCAAACGGCCGCGTGTCGAACGTGGTCGTGGCGAGCAGCGGTGATCCGACCGGCGACCCGCCGACCTGCCAGAGCTGCAGCACCGAGCACCAGGTCGACCTGCCCGAGATCCGCCTCAGCAAGACGGCGGGTGCGCGCGAAGTGAAGATCGGCGACCTGGTCCGCTACACGCTGACCGTCGAAAACGTGGGCAGCACCGACCTGGTCGGTGGCCGCATCACCGATACGCCGCCGGCGGGCTTCACCTATGTCGAAGGCTCGCTGCTGGCCGGCGATGCCGATCGGATGGCGACGGTGTCGGGCAGCCAGCCGATCCGCATCGAAGGCGTGGACGTGCGTGCGGGCGAAACCGCCACGCTGGTCTACGTGATGCGCGTCGGTGCCGGTGTCCGCCCGGGTACGCACGTCAACCAGGCGCAGGCGCGTTCGGGGACCGATGATCCGGTCTCCAACGTGGCCACAGCGGAAGTCGTGCTGACGGCCGATGCCCTGATCGACGACAGCTTGCTGATGGGTACGGTCTTCAACGACCGCGATGGCGACGGTTGGCAGGACAGCGCTGCGTTGAGTGGCGTCAAGGTGCAGGGCGGCTTCGCGCCGGGCGCCTACATCGCCAACTCCACCACGGTGGACCGTGGCGCCGGCCCGCAACCGGAGCCGGATGCCAGCTCGCCGATGCTGCATGGCATCGCGGTGGGTGCGATCGCGGGTCGCCAGTCGGTGGCCGAGCCGGCCGACGCGCAGGAAGTGGTGATCCGCCAGCGCCTGAGCGAGGCCAGCTTCACCGACGACTTCGTGCTGACCAGCGACCAGGGCGTCACCGTGCGCATGGATGCGGCAGGCAATACCCGCGTCGAGCAGTCCGGCGATGCGGCCAAGGGCCTGAATGCCGCCACGCCGACGGTCGAGCGCCGCGTGTCGCAGGGTGAGGGCGGCTATGTGGTCGACTACATCATCCGCAACACCGGCATCGACGAGCGCGGCATCCCCGGCGTGCGCATCGCCTCGGTGGAAGGCCTGCTGATCGAAACCGACCAGTACGGCCGCTACCACCTGGCCGGCATATCGGGCGGTGCGTGGGAGCGCGGTCGCAACTTCATCCTGAAGGTCGACCCGTCCACGTTGCCGGCCGGTGCAGAGTTCACCACCGACAACCCGCTGCTGCGCCGGATCACCCCCGGTGTGCCGGTCCGCTTCGACTTCGGCGTGAAGTTGCCGGAGCAGGTGATCGAAGGCGGCGTCGAGCAGGTCGAGCTGGAGCTGGGTGAGGTGTTCTTCGCCCCGGGCAGCGCCGAAGTGCGTGCGCAATACCTGCCGGTCATCGACGCGATGGCCGCGCAGGTGCGCAAGCACCAGGGCGGCGAAGTGGTGATCAACGCCAACGGCGACAGCGAAGGCCTGGCCTTCCAGCGTGCCGAGGCGGTGAAGACGGCGCTGCTGGCCAAGCTGGACGACCAGGCCGCGAAGGCGCTGGTGGTCAGCGCACGCGGCAATGTCGACGACCCGGGTTCGCTGGTCGTGGGCGTCGACGAGGGCGGTGCGCTGCTGGGCACCGTGCTGTTCGACACCGACAAGTCCGCGATCCGTCCGGCGTTCGGGCCGCTGTTGGACGCCATCGCGGCGTCGCTCGAGAAGCGCGGTGGCGGCAGCATCGCCATCGTCGGCCACACCGACCTGCGTGGTTCCCATGCGTACAACACGGCGCTGGGCATGCGTCGTGCCAAGGCCGTCTACGACGCCATCGCCGCGCGTCTGAGCCCGGAGGTGCGCGCCAAGGTGCGCGTGGACGCGAGCAACGATCCGACCGCCCCTGTCGGCGTGCGCAAGTGAGGGGGCCGATCATGAAGAAGCGTATGAAGATGAAGCTGCTGGACTACACGCTGATCGGCCTGCTCGCCGGTACCGCGCCCCTTGCCGTGGCGCAGACATCGGCGCCCCCCGCGCAGGGCGGCGGCGCTGCCGCAAAGCCGGTCGACTGCCAGGACGAGGGCTGCAGCAGCGAGGACGGGCTGCTGTTCCGCCTGCGCACGCGCAGCTACGACAGGCCCGTGACCCAGGGGACCGATGCGGGGTCGTCTTCCGACGCCCTGCAGCCGGATCGCCGCGTCAGCGTGGCGACCGAGCAGCCGGGCAAGGCGACGGCGATGGGCAAGTTCTCCATCGACCTGCCGGGCGGCGGGGTCATCTGGGCGACGGAAGATCCCACGTTGGGACAGCCGGAGCTGTCGGTGTCCGCACCCACGATGGTGGCCTTCGACGGGCAACGCATCACCAAGCCCGTGCAGTTCTATGTGCGCGGCAACTATCCGGCCTTCATCAAGCGCCTGGAGATTTCGGTCTACCGCAGCAGCGACGCCGACCTGATCGAACCCATCGCCACCGTGCCGATGGACGTCGCGGCGGTCAGCCATGCGGACTGGGACGGCGCGCTGCCGTCGAAATACCCGTTCCGCAAGGGCGATGAACTGGTCTACGTGCTGCGCGCCTATGGCGAAGGCGACAGCTTCGACGAGACCTATCCGCGCACGCTGCAGCTGGTGTCGCCGGAAGAGGCCGAGCGCGGCACCGATCTGCTCCGCGGCAGCGTAGAGCGCTCGCTGGGCACCGCGCTGAGCGGCGAACAGGCGCAGGCGCAGAGCCTGCTGGACAACGTGTTCGCCGACAACGGCCTGCGCCAGCAGAACATCCCGCTGTACGGCTCGCGCATCCGCATCCAGGGCCGCAACATTCCCGAGCGTGGCCAGCTGACGATCAATGGCGAAAGCTATCCGGTCGACCTGGAGCGCAAGTTCGTGGCCGAATACCTGGTCCCGGTCGGCAGGCACCGCTTCGACATCGGCGTGGGCGGCGGCGAAGGTACGCCGTCGGCCAAGCCTGGCTACACGCTGGACGTCGACGTCACCGGGCGTTACTTCTTCGGCGTCGGCCTGGCCGATGTGACCATCGCGCAGAACAAGGTCAGCGGTTCGGACGCGGCGTTCGCCAACGACACCCGGTACCAGGACGACGTCATCAGCGACGGCCGCCTGGCGTTCTACGGCAAGGCCAAGTACGCCGGCAAATACCTGGTCACGGCGCAGGCCGACACCACCCAGCGCGACCTGGAGCGCCTGTTCGACGGCTTCACCGAGGCCGATCCGCAGGACATCTTCCGCCGCCTCGACCCGGATCTCTACTACCCGGTCTACGGCGACGATTCCACGACGTACCGCGACGTGGACACGATGGGCCGGTTCTACCTGCGCGTGGACTGGGACAAGAACCAGGCGTTGTGGGGCAACTACAGCACCGGCATCACCGGCACCGAGTACGCGCAGTACCAGCGCTCGCTGTACGGCGCGGCGCTGAACTGGCGCTCCAACGCGACCAACCGCTGGGGCGATCCGGGCAGCGAACTGCGCGTGTTCGGCTCGCAGGCGGAAACCGCGCCGGGCCACAACGAGTTCATCGGTACCGGTGGCAGCCTGTACTACCTGCGGCATACCGACCTGCTGCCGGGCTCGGACGTGGTGACGCTGGAAATCCGCGACCTGACCACCGGCCGCACGGAGAACCGCGTGGTCCTGCAACGCGGCGCGGACTACGAGATCGACGAACTGCAGGGGCGCGTGCTGCTGACCCGTGCGTTGGCGCAGATCACCCGCGAGAACATCCCCACGCTGACGCGCGACGCGCCGCTGGACGGCTTCGAGCAGCGGCTGATCGTGGACTACGAATGGGTGCCGTCCGGCTTCGATGCCGACGATGTCAGCGCGGGCTTCCGCGGCAAGCACTGGTTCGGCAACCACGTCGGCGTCGGCGCGACCTACGTGCAGGAAAACCGCGCGGGCGAGGACTACACCCTGGCCGCGGGCGACCTGACCCTGCAGGCGGGCAAGGGCACCTACCTCAAGGCCGAATACGCGCAGACCGAATCGTTCGGTGCGCCGGTGTTCTTCTCCGACAACGGCGGCCTGAGCTTCATCCAGCAGAACGACACCGCACTGTTCCGCGAGGGCGAGGCCAAGTCGTTGGAAGCGCGGGCCAACTTCAAGGAACTGGGCTGGACGGAACAGGACTGGAGCGTGGGCGCCTGGTGGCGCAACACCAGCGCCGGCTATTCCATCTCCCGCTACGACACCGGCCGGCCGGTGACCGAGTACGGCGCCGAGCTGCTGGGCCAGTTCACGCCCAACCTGGGCCTGTACACGCGTTACACCCGCGCCGAGAGCGGTGCGGAATCGCTGACGCAGGCGCAGGCCACGCTGGAGTGGCGCGTCAACGACGCCAGCACGTTCAGTGCCGAGCTGCGCCGCGTGGACCAGGAAGGCGCCTCGGCCGATGCCGCCGGCACGCTGGGCGCGCTGAAGTACCTGCACCGCTTCGGCAGCACGCTGGAGCTGTACGGCATCGGGCAGGTGACGCTGGATGACGACGGCGGCCAGTACGCCGACAACAACGCGCTGACGCTGGGCGGCAAGTACCTGTACGGCAACCAGTCGTCGGTGGGTGCGGAAGTCACCACCGGCGATCGCGGCGAAGGCGCCACCGTCAACGCCGAGCATCGCCTGACCGCGGAGCATTCGGTCTACGGTGCCTACACCTACTCCACCGACACCACCGATTACGAGTCGCTGTTCAACCGCAGCGCGCAGAATGGCTGGACGCTGGGCCAGCGCTGGCGCCTGTCCAACCAGGTCAACCTGTACAACGAAAGCCAGTTCCTGAAGGAGCGCAACGAGTCGGGGCTGGCGCACACGTTTGGCATGGATTTCTATCCGGCGCAGGGCTGGAACCTGGGCTTCACGCTGTCCGATGGCGAGCTCACCAACACCGCCGGCGGCAACATTGACCGGCGCGCCATCAGCATCTCCGGCGGCCGCACCTCAGCGGACACCGACTGGCAGAGCAAGCTGGAATGGCGCGAAGACCAGGGTGCCGAGCAGCGCGAGCAGTGGGTCAGCACCCACCGCCTGACGCACAAGATCAACGAAAGCTGGCGCATCGCCGCGCGCCTGAATTACGCCGACACCGAGGACGAACTCGATCCGCTGGCCAGCGCGCGTTTCATCGAGGGCAACGTCGGCTTCGCCTACCGTCCCTGGAACAACCAGCGCTGGGGCCTGTACGGCCGCTACACCTACCTGTACGACCTGGCCACGCTCGGCCAGGTGGGCGGCGCGGATTACGACCAGAAGTCGCAGATCCTCTCGTTCGAGGGCGTGTACAAGCTGGACCAGCGCTGGGAGTTCGCCGGCAAGCTGGCGCGTCGCGAAGGCGAAGTGCGGCTGGGGCGCGGCACCGGCGCATGGCTGGATTCGGCCACCACCTTCGGTGCGGCACAGGTGCGCTACGACCTGCGCACGAAGTGGCACGCGCTGGCGGAATACCGCTGGCTCGATGTCGACGATGGCGGTACGCGCCAGGGTTTCCTGGTGGGCGTCGATCGCGACCTCGGCAAGAACTTCCGCATCGGTGTGGGCTATAACTTCACCGAGTTCAGCGACGACCTGACCGACTTCGATTACGACCACAAGGGCTGGTTCCTCAACCTGGTCGGTACCTACTGACAGGTGTCCCGCGGGCGGGCAATCCCCGCCCGTTTCGCGGCCGGCGTCCACGCCGGCCCTCGCGTCAGGACGATGAGGGCGGTGGTGCGTCTGGCGATGCCGCGGCCGGCGTGGTCGCCGGTGGCTGGTAGCGCCGGATCAGCGCGTCGCGGATCATCACGGTGGTGGCATGCCCGGCGCCCAACTGGCGGCGGGCTTCCACCAGTGCGTCCTGCAGCAGGGTTTCCGCCTGGCGCCGGTCGGCGGCCGGAACGGAGCCGGCGCGATCCAGCAACGCCTGCGCCAGCCAGAACCTGGCGCTGGGCGCGGGCCACTGGCGTTGCCGCGCGGCATGCACGGATTCCCGCAGCAGGCCGATGGCTTCCTCCCGCAATGCGCGCGCTCCATCTGCCGTGGCCGTGTTGGCCAGGGCCAGCAGCGCGCGCGCGCGCGTTTCCTTGGCGCCGAGCGTGGCGGGATGGCGCGGGCCCAGCGTCTGCTCGAGCAGCGTGACCGCCTGCGTGGACAGCGCGAGGCCCTCGCGCGCGTCGCGGCGCATGGCCACGCGGGCCTCCAGCCAGAGTTGCTGGGCGTATTCGGGGTGGCCGGTGTCGTAGGCCTGCGCGATGGCCTGGCGTGCCGCCTGCAGTGCGGCGTCGCTGACCGCTTCGGCGTCGGGTCCCAGCTCGGCGGCCTCCAGCTGCAGGCGCAGGCTGCGGGCGGTGTCGGGGTGCGTCGCGCCAAGGCGCTGGCGGCGGTCGGCGAGCAATGACGCGGCCAGGCGCGCGGCTTCCGGCGGTCGCTGCTGCAGGAGCAACAGCGACAAGCGTGCCTCGTCGATGTCGTCGGCCAGAACGGACGCGTCCCGCGGCGCGGCGGCGGCGGCGTCCTGCAGGTCGCGCTCGGCGGCGGCCAGATCGAACAGTTGCAGATGCCACTGGGCGCGCAGCAGGAGCAGCGTGGCGCGTGCCGCCAGCGCGCTTTGCGCCATCGCGCCGTCGGTGCTTTCCTGCGCGAAGGCGAGCGTGTTGAAGGCGCTGTCGTACTCGGCCAGCCCCCAGTGCGCGCGGGCCAGTTCGACCAGCAGGCCGAGCGTGGCCGGGTCGGCGGCCGGTTGCGCGCCGGCCGACTGCGCCAGGCCGCGCGTGGCGATGTCGCGCGCCTCCGCATGCCGGGCCTGGAGGTTGAGCAGCATCGCCAGCATGGCCTGGGTGTCGGCGGACGCCGCAGGATCGTCCGCCAGCAGGCGATGGGCTTCGCCGGCCAGCGCGAGGGCATGGGCGTAGTCGCCGAGCGCGGCATAGCTGCGCGCCAGGGACGCCATCGCCCGTGCCTTGATCGCCGGGTTCGAGCGCAGCGGCAGGTCGCGCAGCTGCTGCTCGGTGAGTTGCAGCATGTGGCGCGAGGACGGGCGTGCGTCGGCCAGGCCCGACAGCGTCACCGCACCCAGCGTCTGCTCGAACACCGCGGACACGGCCTGCATGTCGCGCAGCTCCTGGCGGTCGCGGACGTAGGACCAGCCGACCACGCTGGCGCCCCCGGTCGCTACCAGGACCACGCCACCGGCGAGCATGCAGGCCAGCGCATTGCGATGCACGAAGCGCCCGGCCACGTAGGCGCGACCGCCGCCGCGGGCCATCACCGGACGTCGTGCCAGCCAGCGCTGGAGATCATCGATCAGCGCATCGACGCTGGCATAGCGGTCCGCAGGGGCATGCGCGACGGCCTTCAGCGCAATGGCATCCAGGTCCCCGCGCAGGCGCTCCTGCAGCCGGCGCGGGCTGCGCAGGGCGCGTTGCCAGGCGGTGTCGGCCGAGGCCGTCGACGCCAGCGCCGAGGGTGCCCTGGCCGGTGCAGCGGCCGGGCGGCCGAGCAGGCCGGCGTGCAGCGGCTGCAGCGGGCGCGGCCAGTCGCCGACCAGCAACTGGTACAGCATCACGCCGATCGAATAGATGTCGCTGGCCGCCGTGGCGATGCCGCCGGCAAGCACTTCCGGCGCCGTGTAGCCGTTGGTGATGGCAAGGCGCGGCACGTGGTCGCCGTCCAGGCCGTCGATCATCGCCGACAGTCCGAAGTCGATCAGGTGCACGCGGCCATCGGCCGACACCAGCATGTTGCAGGGCTTGATGTCCTGGTGCAGCACGCGCCGGCCGTGCGCGTAGCGCAGTGCCTGGCAGGCCTGCAGCAGCAGGCGGACGCGCGCGGCCAGCGGGAGGCGGTGCTGGTTGGCGTACACGTCCATGGCCGTGCCGTGCACCAGGCGCATGGCGAACCAGGGCCGCCCGTCTTCCTCGACCCCGCCGTCCAGCAGTTGGGCGATGTGCGGATGATCCAGCTGCGCCAGATGGGTGCGCTCGCGCATGAAGGCGTCGATCAGCGCCGGCGTCGACATCTCGGCCCGCATGCATTTCAGCGCGACCTGCTTCTCGTACTGGCCATCGGCGCGGCTGGCCTCGTAGACCGTGCCCATGCCGCCGGATTCGAGCACGCGGTCGATCCGCCACGGGCCCAGCCGGTTGCCGATGCGGTCGATCGCCGCGTCCACGTCATGGCCGGCCTGCGCCCCGACCAGGGTGTCGAAGGCGACGTCTTCCAGCGGGTGCGCGGCGGCATCCGCCGCCAGCAGCCGCAGCAGTGCGTCATGCAGCGCAGGCTCGCGCGCCTTCAGCCGCTTCAGGGCGACGGCGCGTTGCGGTGGCGCGAGTTCGGCGTACTCGTCGAACAGCGCCAGTGCGCGGACTTCCAACTCGGACATCGTCGACGGTCGGTAGAAGGCGGGATGCCACACGCGCCGGCAGTCTGGCGACCATGGCCCGATGACGAGAGGGTATCGCGCTTCGCGCCGTGGCGGAGAGCAGGGAGGGGTGGCGCGCCTGGAGGGATTCGAACCCCCGACCAATGGCTTCGGAAGCCACTACTCTATCCGGCTGAGCTACAGGCGCACGGGACCGGCATTCTAGCCGCAAACCGGTGCCGATGGCCCGATTCGGCCCGAGCGCTGCAGGAACCGGCCCGGCGGGCGGGCCTGCTACCCTTTCCGGCATGGGATACGAGCGTTTCGAAGCGGCGGGCCCGCCGCGCTGGCGGGAGCGGCTGGGCCAGTACTGGAAGCTGGTGCGTGGCGACCGGCCGATCGGCGTGCTGCTGCTGCTGTGGCCGACGTGGTGGGCGCTGTGGCTGGCGGCTGATGGAATACCGCCGGCGTGGACGCTGTTCGTGTTCACCGCCGGGGTGTGGCTGACGCGTTCGGCGGGGTGCGTGATCAACGACTACGCGGACCGCTGGCTGGATCCGCAGGTGGAACGCACGCGCGGGCGTCCGCTGGCGACCGGCGCGGTCTCCGGGCGCGAAGCCCTGGTGGTGTTCGCCGTGTTGATGCTGGCGGCGTTCGCGCTGGTGCTGACGATGAATCGGCTGACCGTGTGGCTGAGTGTGGTGGGCCTGTTCCTGGCGGCCAGCTACCCCTACCTGAAGCGCCATACCTACCTGCCGCAGGTCTACCTAGGGCTGGCGTTCGGCTGGGGCATCCCGATGGCGTTCGCCGCCGTGCAGGGCGAGGTGCCGACGGTGGCCTGGGTGCTGTACGGCGCCAACATCCTGTGGGCGACCGCTTACGACACTTGGTACGCGATGGTCGACCGCGAGGACGACATCCGCGCCGGGTCGAAATCCACCGCCATCCTGTTCGGCGATCTCGACCTGGCGATCCAGGGCGTGCTGTACGCGCTGGTGCTGGTGGCGCTGTACCTGGTCGGCGATCAGGCCGGCTTGGGTGCGTACTACTGGGCGGGCCTGGGCGTGGCGGCGATGCTGGCCGCGTGGGAGTTCGTCATGGCCCGTCATCGCGAGCGCCAGGCGTGCTTCCGCGCCTTCCTGCACAACAACTGGATCGGTGCGGCGGTGTTCGCCGGACTGGCGCTGGATCTTGCCCGCTGAGCGGTGCCGCACGTTCAGGGTGTCCCCGCAAGAGTGTGATAGTGTTCACACTTATCGATGTGACATCACGTAACGCACGGCATGACAAAACACAACAGGGGCACGGGAATCTTCGCATTCCCGCTGAAGGAGTGCGGGCGTTGGTGGGTCGGCGTGGTGCTGGCGATGTGCATGGCCAATGCAGCGGCGCAGACCGTACGCTGGGAAGACTATCGCGGCAATGATCGTGTCGGCACGGTGTACACCGGCCCGGCAGGTGCGCCGACGTTCGCCAACAACACCGGCACCGGTGCGGCACGCCTGAACGCCTTGCGCGCGATCGCGGCCAATCCCGCCAATGCGGTGCGCTCCGGCACGGCGGCGGACATCAACTATCGGCAGGCCGCCAACCATCTCTGCAACATGGATTCGCCGGCCGCCAGCGTCGCGTCCTGCAGCCTGCAGGCGATGGGGCGCGTGTCGTATGCGCTGATCCAGTTCCCGCTCGCGGGCAGCTACAACGTCAGCATCGCGAACGACGACAACGTGGAAGTGGGATTCTCCAGCGACTACGCCAACACCTCCTACCGCAGCGCGTCTTACGACGTACCCGTCGGCACGGTCAACGACTACACGGCGAACGAGAACACCTACGTCAGCCTCGGGAACTTCACCGCCGCCAATGCCAACAGCTGCGCGCTGGTGCGCGTGTACTGGCTGAACCACGGAGGCATCAACTTCGCCCGGTTGCGGTGGACGCCGCCCGGCAGCGCCACCCCGGTCATCATCCCGGCCAGCGCTTTCCGCGACCCCGCCGCCGCTGCCAGTGCGAACGGCTGCAACGGCTCCATCACCGGCAACGGCACCACCATCACCCTGAACAAGGCGCTGGGCGCACCGCGCGCCGCCGCCAGCGACCAGTTCACCGTACAGATCGGCACCACCTTGGCGGGCGGCACCGTGCGCGAAGCCACCACCTCCGGTGCCGGCGTCGGCCAGCAGGCCAGCACGGGCGCGCTGGCAGTGACCACCGGGACGACCTACTACCTGCGCGACACCATGGTGGCCGGCAGTGCGTCCACGCTGGCCGGTGCGTACACGGCCTCGATCAGCTGCACGCGCAATGGCACGGCGTTCACCCCGGCAGGCGCATCGCCCACCTGGAACGTCACGCCGGCTGCCAACGACCAGATCGTCTGCACCATCACCAATACCGCGCGCCCGATCCTGCGGCTCAGCAAGGAACTGCCCGACGGCCGGCTGCTGGCGACGGACCAGTTCACGCTGGCCATCGCCGGTAGCGGTGCAGGTGCCAGCGCGTCGGTGACGACCACGGGCGCCACCAATACCCCGACGCAGACGGCCATCGTCGGCCCGGCGACGGCGGGCGCCAGCTATACCTTTTCCGAAACCGGGGCCGGCGGCGCCAACCTGGCCGACTACACGACGACCTACTCCTGCAGCAACGCGCGCAGTGGCGGGTCCGCACCCAGCGGCAGCGCGACCTCCTTCACTTTTTCGCCGGTGGCGGGCGACCAGCTGAGCTGCGTCTTCCGCAACGTGCGCATCCCGCGCACCGACGTGTCCATCGTCAAGGCCGCCAGTCCCACGACGGCCCAGTCCGGCAGCGTGGTGACCTACACCCTCACTGCCAGCAATCCCGGCCCCAGCGCCGCCAACGGGACGATCATCCGCGACACGCCGGGTACCGGCCTGGACTGCGCCGATCCCGCGACCACCGCCGTGTGTGCCGCTTCGGGCGGGGCGAGTTGCCCGGGCGCCACGGTCCCGGTGGCCAACCTGACCGGACCTGCCGGCGTGGGCATTCCGACATTCCCCGCGGGCGGACAGGTCGTGCTGACGCTGCAGTGCCGGGTCACCGCGAGCGGCCTGACCCCCTGAGGTAGCGCATGCCCTCAGGGCACGCGCGCGCAGACCCAGGCATCCACGCGTGTCGCGCCCGCCGCGAGCAGGGCGCGGGCCGCCGCGTGCAGGGTGGCGCCGGTGGTCATGACATCGTCGAGCAACACGACGTGCCCGGGCGGCACGCACTGCGGCGGCACCGCAAAGGCACGGGCGACATTGCGTTGCCGCTGTACGGCGTCGAGCTCGGACTGCGGCGCGGTCGGTTGCACGCGCTGCAGCAGCTCCGGCCGCAGCGGCAGGGCGAGCCGGGCCGCCAGCGGGCGGGCCAGTTCCAGCGCCTGGTCGTAGCCGCGCTCGCGCACGCGTTGGGCGTGCAGTGGCACCGGCACGATCGCGTCCGGCCGCGGCGCCGAAGACAGCGCGCCCGCCATCAGCTCGGCCATCAGCCGCCCGGCGGCCAGGTCGCGATGGAACTTGAAGCGCGGCACCAGCCGGTCCAGCGGGAACCCGTAAACGAAGACCGCCTGCGTCCGCGTCAGCACCGGGGGTTTGCGCAGGCAATCGCCGCAGTCGCCGGCGGCCGCCATCGGTACTCCGCAGCGCGGGCACGCACTCGCATTCCAGGGCAGCCGTTCGATGCAGGAACGGCACAGATCGGCGCCGTTGCTGCCGGTTTCGCGGCAGATCAGGCAGCGGGGCGGGAACAGCAAGCGGATGGCGCGACGCCATCCGCCGTCAACTCTCGATGCATCCATGCGGTTGACAGGGCAGGGCCCGGTTTCCAGACTTCCCCGACTGTATTCCGCCGAGGCCACGATGTCCGCACACATTTCCACCGATCCGCCGGTCGTGCGCCATGACTGGCGACGCGACGAGCTGCTGGCCTTGTTCGACCTGCCGTTTCCCGCGTTGCTGCATCGGGCCTCGACGGTGCATCGCGCCCATTTCGATCCGGCGGAGGTCCAGGTCTCGACCCTGCTGTCGGTCAAGACCGGCGGCTGCCCGGAAGACTGCGCCTACTGCCCGCAGGCGCAGCGCTACGACACCGGCGTGAATGCGCAGAAGCTGATGGATGCCGATGAGGTGCTGGCCAGGGCGGCGCAGGCCAAGGCCGCCGGCGCCTCGCGCTTCTGCATGGGGGCGGCATGGCGGTCGCCGAAGGACCGCGACATCCCCAAGGTGGCCGAGATGATCCGCGGCGTCAAAGCGCTCGGGCTGGAAACCTGTGCGACGCTCGGCATGCTCAGCGGCCAGCAGGCGCAGGCGCTGAAGGACGCCGGGCTGGACTACTACAACCACAACCTGGACACCGCGCCGGAGTTCTACGGCGACGTGATCCGCACGCGCGAGTACCAGGATCGCCTGGACACGCTGTCGCACGTGCGCGATGCCGGCATGAAGACCTGCTGCGGCGGCATCGTCGGCATGGGCGAGTCGCGCGACCAGCGCGCCGGCCTGCTGCAGGCGCTGGCCAACCTGCCCGCGCATCCGGATTCGGTGCCGATCAACCGGCTGGTGCAGGTGGCCGGTACGCCGTTGCACGGCACCGCCGAGCTGGACCCGTTCGAGTTCGTCCGCACCATCGCCGTCGCCCGCATCGTCATGCCGGCCTCGATGGTGCGGCTGTCGGCGGGCCGCGAGGCGATGAGCGACGAACTGCAGGCGCTGTGCTTCCTGGCCGGGGCCAACTCGATCTTCTACGGCGAGAAGCTGCTGACCACCGGCAACCCGGATACGGCGCGCGACCAGGCGCTGTTCTCCCGCCTGGGGCTGCGGCCAATGGCGGTGCAGGTGGAAAACGTGCACGACCATCACAGAACCGATGCCCCGGGCAGCGGTACGGTGCATGCCGACATCACCCGTCCCGAGCCGTCCTGCGGCCGGGCGGCGTAAGTCGGGGCAACAGGGGGCAGTAGCGGACGCAGCACGCTGGCGCGGAAACGCGGGCCGGCGTGTCGTCGTCGCTGCCCGCCATGCGCCCCGGCGCCCTCCCATGCCAGGCCCGTCGACATGACCCGCACCGACCTGCACGACCGCATCCTTGCCCAGCGCCAGCAGCGCATCGCGTTGGGCCGGCAGCGGACGCGCCGCACCATCACCCGCCGCGACGGCGTGCGCGTCGAGGTCAATGGTCGCTGGCTGACCGAGTTCAGCAGCAACGACTACCTGGGCCTGGCGCAGCAGTTCGAAGTGACCAATGCGCTGCAGGACGCGGCCGCGCGCGAAGGCGCCGGCGCCGGGGCGTCGCACCTGGTCAGCGGCCACCACGCGGCGCATGAAGCGTTGGAGCGCGACATCGCCGACTGGCTGGGCTACCCGCGCGCCCTGCTGTTCGGCAGCGGCTTCCTCGCCAACCTCGCCGTGCAGCAGGCGCTGCTGGAAGACGGCGACGTCTGCGTGCAGGACCGGCTCAACCACGCCAGCCTGCTCGATGCCACCCGCCTGGCCGGTGCGAAGCTGCGCCGCTACCCGCACCTCGATCCCGAAGGCGCGTTGCGCCAGTTGAAGCTGCAGCCGGAGGGCGCGGCGATGCTGGCCACCGACGGCGTCTTCAGCATGGACGGCGACACCGCCCCGCTGCGCGCGCTCAGCCTGGTGGCGCGCATGCAGCAGGCGCTGTTCTTCGTCGACGACGCGCACGGCGTGGGCGTGCGCGGTCCCGAGGGCCGTGGCAGCGTGGCCGAAGCGCGCATGGGCGTGGCGGACGTGCCGCTGCAGCTGGTCACCCTGGGCAAGGCGCTGGGCGGCTACGGCGCCGTGGTGGTCGGCGACGACACGCTGATCCAGCACCTCACCGAAACCGCGCGACCCTACATCTACACCACCGCCATGCCACCCGCGCTCGCCACCGCCACGCGCACCGCCGTGAAGCATGCGCGCCGCGACCAGTGGCGCCGCGACAAGCTGCAATCGCTGGTGGACCGCTTCCGCAGCGGCGCCCAGCGTGCAGGCCTGCAGCTGATGGCGTCCGATTCGCCGATCCAGCCGGTGCTGTGCGGCACCGATGCCACCGCGCTGGCGCTGTCCGCTGCGCTGGACAGCGCCGGTTACCTGGTGCCGGCGATCCGCCCACCGACCGTGCCGGACGGCAAGGCGCGGCTGCGGGTGACGCTGTCGGCCCTGCATTCGCTGCAGGACGTGGACGGACTGGTGACGACGCTGGCGCGCTCGTGGGAAGCGGTGCAGCGCGTGCACGGCGCCGTGGCCTGAGGGCGACGCCTGCGGTTCCGGACCGCGCGCGATCGGCGACAATACGCGGCATGCATATCGAAACCCTCGGCAGCGGCCCTTCCCTGGTGCTGCTGCATGGTTGGGCGCTGCATGGCGGCGTGTTCGCGCCGCTGGTACAGCGACTGTCCGACCGCTACACACTCCATCTCGTCGACCTGCCCGGGCATGGCCACAGCCGTGACAGCGAGGTCGCGCTGACGCTGGAAGCCACCGTCGGCGCCATCCTCGCGCGCACGCCGCCGGCCGCGTGGCTGGCCTGGTCGCTGGGCGGCCTGTTCGCCCTGCACGCTGCCGCCTCGTCGCCGCAGGTGCGCGGCCTGGCGATGATCGCCGCCACGCCGCGCTTCGTGCGCGATGCGGACTGGCCGCATGCCGTGGAGGCCCGCGTGTTCGCGCAGTTCGGCGACGATCTCCGCAACGACTACGCGGGCACGCTCGAGCGCTTCCTCGCCCTGGACACGATGGGCTCCGAACACGCCCGCAGCGAGCTGCGCACGCTGAAGCACGACCTGTACGCGCGCGGCGAGCCCGCGCCGGCCGCCTTGCAACGCGGCCTGCACCTGCTCGAACACACCGACCTGCGCGCGACGCTGTCCACGCTGCCGGTGCCGAGCCTCTGGCTGGGCGGACGCCGCGACCTGCTGGTGCCGTCGAAGGCGATGCGCGCCGCGGCGGCCGTCGCACCGCATGCCACCTTCATCGAGATCGCCGGCGGCGGACACGCGCCGTTCCTCGGCCACGCCGATCGCGTGGCGATGGACCTGGATCGCTTCCTGCAATCGCTGCCGCAGGACGCGCTGGCATGAGCACCTTCGACCATCGCCATATCCGGCGTGCGTTCTCGCGTTCGGCGGCGGGCTACGACGCGGCGGCGGCGTTGCAGCACGAAGTGGAGAAACGCCTGCTGGAATCGCTGGACTACTTCCGCCTGCGGCAGGGCGATGACGCCGCCGATCCGAAGGTGGTGCTCGACGTCGGCTGCGGCCCCGCGCACGCCGCCGCCGCCATGCGCAAGCGCTGGCCGAAGGCGCAGGTGATCGCGCTGGACCTGGCGTTGCCGATGCTGCGCGAGGCGAAGAAGCAGGCCGGCTGGTGGAAACCGTTCCAGCGCGTCTGCGCCGACCTGCGTGCGTTGCCACTGGCGGAAGCCAGCGTCGACGTGCTGTTCTGCAACCTGAGCCTGCAATGGGTGGACGACCTGCCTGCCGCGTTCAACGGCTTCCGCCGCGTGCTGAAGCCCGGTGGCCTGCTGGTGTGCTCGACCTTCGGCCCCGAGACGTTGCTGGAACTGCGCGAGGCCTTCGCGCAGGCCGACGACACGCCGCATGTCAGTCCGTTCCCGCCGATCGCGCAGTTCGGCGATGCGCTGATGCTGGCCGGCTTCCGCGACCCGGTACTCGACCGCGACCGCTTCACCCTGACCTACGACGACCTGCCCGCGCTGATGCGCGAACTGCGCGCGATGGGCGCGACCAATGCCTTGCAGCGGCGCCGGCACACGCTGACCGGACGCGCGCGCTTCGCCACCGCCGCGGCCGCGTACGAGCCGTTGCGGCGCGCCGACGGCAAGCTGCCGAGCACGTGGGACGTCATCTACGCGCACGCCTGGGCACCGCCACCGGGAGCGCCCATCCGCGGACAGGGCGAAGACATCGCGACGGTGCCGCTTGCGAAGATTCCGATCAGGCGGAAAGGCGAATAGCGCCGGGATCAGGCCGTCGTGTGAAGCGGCATCCAAGTGAGTGAACTGTCATGGCTGTGGCGGCTCAAGATGACCATCCGCGCTTCTTTTCACGGACATCAGTTCCCCGTCTGATTCACCCTCAAGGAAGCCGCAGGTATATGACGCGGTTCCATCAGGGTAGATCCAGACATCGAGTATGGTCGCCGGGCTGGTGCTGCCAGTGGTCGCGGTGGCCATTGCTTCGACGACCGGAATGTTCTGTAGCAGAGCTGGCAAGATTTCCTCAGCCGCCGCTATTGCAGCTGTGCGACCTTGATCATAGATGGCGACACACACGCGAAGGCTTGGGCCACCGCCGACGCTCATAAGTGCCTCCACGTATCCCTCCGTGGGGTACTCGGCAATGATTGAGTCTGATATTGACGACATTACCGCTTACCTTTCGTCGACGCCGGATGACCACCGCACTCGCCACGGCTCACTGCACCTGCGCGTCGGCTCAAGCGCTATCGCGGCGCACCTGCCGCAACCACTCCTGCAGGTTGTAGTAGTTGGTGACGCGCGCGATGCGATCGTCGCGGATGTCGAAGAAGGCGCCGCCCGGCAGCACGTAGGTCTGCCCGTTCGCCGGCGGCAGGCCTTCGTCGGTGTGGTGGTATTCGCCCTGCACGATGTACTCGGCAGCCGCGTGCTGGCCGTCCTGGGTGACCATGACGACGATGTCGCGGAGCTGTTCGCGGTAGCTGGCGTTCATGCGGCCGAGGAAGGCCGCGAAGGCCTCGCGTCCGGTTTCGCGCGCGCCCTGGTTCAGGTCGTGCACCACGTCGTCGGTCAACATGGCCAGCATGCCTTCCCAGTCCCCGCGGTTGAAGGCCGCGTAGTAGCTGAGGACGAGTTCGGTGGCGCGGTCCTGCCGGCGCGTGCCGTCGATCTTCATGGTGGAATCCCGTGGGGTGGGTGGCAGGCGGATGATACGCCGCACCCTCAACGCGGAAGTCGATCGCGGTGGAAGAAATAGACTTCCTGCAGCAGGAAACGCCAGCGTGTGGCGAAACTGCGGAAGCGGCTGGTGGGCGTGGGCGAGCCGACCGAGCGGATGCCGAGGTCGCGGCTGATCCGCAGCGCGCGCGCCATGTGCAGCGGGTCGCTGACGATGATGACCGAGTGCAACTGGTGCTGCTGCATCAGCGTGCGCGCCTGCCGCAGGTTGTCGTGGGTGTTGCGCGACAGCGATTCGATCAGGATCGCCTTCTCCGGCACGCCCTGGCGCAGCGCGTAGCGACGCGCCACCTGCGATTCGGAGAAGCGCGCGCCCACGCCGCCGTAGCCGCCGGTGAAGATCAGCGTCGGCGCCAGCCCGCGCTTGTACAGGTCGATGCCGTGGCGGATGCGCTCCTCGAACACCGGCGACGGCTTGGCGTCGTAGGCGGCGGCACCCAACACGATGATGGCGTCGGCCGGCGCGGCGTCGTCGCGCTGTCCCACCCAGATGATGTAGGCCGCCACGCCCACCAGCCAGACCAGTGCGAGCAGCAGCAGGCGCCAAGCCCAGCCGACCAGGCCACGCCCCGACTTCCGTCGCCGCGCGCTCATGCGCCGCGCTCCCACGGCAACGCCGCCAGGTCGACATTGCCACCGGAGAGCAGCACGCCGACCTGTTGCCCGGCGAAGCGTTCCGGCTGCTGCAGGATCGCCGCCAGCGCGATTGCCGAGGACGGTTCCACCAGCAGCTTCAGGCATTGCCACAGCAGGCGCATGGCAGCCAGCGTGTCGGCGTCGGAAACGGTGACCACCTCCACCCCATGCGCACGCAGCAGGGCGAAGTTCGGTTCGCCCAGCGTGCCGCGCAGGCCGTCGCAGACGGTGTCGGGCACGAAGTCGATACGACGCTCGCCTGCCGCCAGGGAGTTGGCGGTGTCGGCAGCGCCCTCCGGCTCGGCACCGACGACGCGGCAGCCCGGCGCGGTAGCCGCCGCGGCGATCGCGGTGCCCGACAGCAGGCCGCCGCCGCCGACCGGGGCGACGACGGTGTCGAGGGGCCCCTGCGCGTTCAGCAGTTCGAGCGCCGCCGTGCCCTGGCCGGCAATCACATGCGGATGGGTGTACGGATGGATCAGGGTGGCGCCGGTGTCGGCCTGCACGCGGGCCGCGGCGGCCTCGCGGGCGTCGATGGTGGCGGCACAGGTATGCAGGTGGGCGCCGTAACGGGCGATATTGGCAAGCTTGGCCGCATTCGCGCCCTCCGGCACGACCACGTGGCAGGCGATGCCGCGCGTCTGAGCGGCCAGCGCCAGGGCCGCGCCATGGTTGCCCGAGGAATGGGTCACCACGCCGCGGGCGGCGATGGCTTCATCCAGCGCCCACACCGCGTTGCAGGCGCCGCGGAACTTGAACGCGCCGGTCCGCTGCAGCGGCTCCGCCTTGAAGTGGAGCTGGCAGCCGGCCAGCGCGTCGAGGGCACGGGAGCGCAGGACGGGCGTGGCATGAGCGTGCGGGGCGATACGGGCGGCGGCGGCGAGGACGTCGTCGAAAGTGGGCAGGAGCATCGGCATGGGGAAAGGTTAGCGCATCGTCCTGCGATGAACCTCCGCTTGTGGCCGCCGGCCAGGCCGGCAGGGTTAAGCACGGATTCAATGCCCCAGGCCGATGCTGCCTGGGCAGAGTAACGGGGGTTCCGCCATGAAGCGCTCATCTCTTTTCACCATCGCCTTCGCCAGCCTCACCTTGGGGGGCTGCGCGACCTATGACTATGTCGGCGATACCGCGCCGGGCGGCTACTACCACGGACGGCCGAGCACCCAGTATTCCGATCCTTACGGCGGCTACTACGGTGGCGTTGGCGTCTATGGCGGTTACGGTTACGGTGGCCCTTACCGCTACAGCAGCTACTACAGCTATCCCTACTACGGGTATTACGGCTCGCACTATCCGTATTACCCGCCCCGTCCTCCGCGCCCGCCGCGTCCGGACGACCACAATCCGCCGCCGCGTCCTCCGCCGACCAGCGGGGGAGGCAATCGTCCACCGCCGTGGCGCGACCCGACCGGTCGCTGGCGCGAGGGTGGGGCGCAGCCGATGATCCCGGGCCGCCCCGGCCAGGTCACGTCGTCGCCGAGCCAGCCCCGTGTGAGCGAAGGCGGGTATCGACCCCCGCGCGTGATGCCTTCCCCCTCGATGCCGCGTTCGGCCGAACGGCCGCGCAGCATGGAGCGGGCCGCCCCGCCGCCGCGCGCTGAACGTCGCGCCCCGCCGCCGCGGATGGAGCGGCCTGCGCCGCCCTCCCGCCCGGCCCCGCGCGATGACGGCGGCACCCGCCAGCTGGAACGGTGATCCGGGCCTGCTGACCGCCGTCCGTCGCCTTTCCCCTGCCGTTGACACGATTTCGAGCCTGAGTTGACCGGTAGCGTCGCTTTCTGACGTAAGCGGCAATTAAAGGTTCAATGTCGACGTCCGGTGGGGAAATCTGGATCCCCCCTGTTCCGGCCCCATCGGGCGTCGGCGCCTAACAAAAAGCCCGGCTTTGCCGGGCTTTTTTCTTGCTCTGGTATCCTGCGCGCATAAAAAAGGGGCCGGCAGTCCCCCGACTACCGGCCCCTCGGCATCCCCGGCGTGCGCATGGCTGGCCCCTGTTCCAATTACCAGCCCGGCGCCCCTGGTCGCTTGCCACGACGGGTGCAGGGGGATACAGCAGGAAGCGTGCCAACTTCCCCGCCGCCGTGTGCGGATGCCACCCCCGATCCCACGCCTTCCGGCCTCCGCCACCGAACCCGTCCCATGAGCCCGAGCTTCCACCACTACGACGTCATCATCATCGGCGGCGGCCATGCTGGCACCGAGGCCGCGTTGGCGTCGGCGCGGGCCGGCGCGCGCACGCTGCTGCTGACGCACAACGTGGAGACGGTGGGCGCGATGAGCTGCAACCCGGCCATCGGCGGCATCGGCAAGGGCCATCTGGTCAAGGAGATCGACGCGCTGGGCGGCGTGATGGCGTGGGCGGCCGACCGCGCCGGCATCCAGTGGCGCACGCTCAACGCCTCGAAGGGCCCGGCCGTGCGCGCGACGCGCTGCCAGGCCGACCGCGCGCTGTACCGCAGTGCGATCCGCCGCGCGGTGGAAGCGCAGCCCAACCTGACGCTGTTCCAGGCGGCGGTCGATGACCTGGTCATCGAGAACGGCACCGTGCGTGGCGCGGTCACGCAGACGGGGCTGACCTTCCATGCGCCCGCGGTCGTGCTGACGGCGGGTACCTTCCTCGCCGGCAAGATCCATGTCGGCGAGACGCAGTACGCCGCCGGGCGCGCCGGTGATCCGCCGGCCACCGCGCTGGCGCAGCGGTTGCGCGAGGGCGCCTTCGTCGTCGACCGGCTGAAGACCGGCACGCCGCCGCGCATCGACGGCCGCTCGCTCGATTATTCGGTGATGGAAGAGCAGCCCGGCGACGATCCGCTGCCGGTGATGTCGTTCATGGGCCACGTCGCCGACCATCCGCGCCAGGTGTCGTGCTGGATCACCCATACCAGCGAGCAGACGCACGAGATCATCCGCGGCGCGCTGCATCGCTCGCCGATGTACTCCGGCCAGATCGAAGGCATCGGCCCGCGCTACTGCCCGTCGATCGAGGACAAAGTGGTGCGCTTCGCCGAGAAGGCGAGCCACCAGATCTTCGTCGAACCGGAAGGCCTCGACGTGGTCGAAATCTATCCGAACGGCATTTCCACCTCGCTGCCGTTCGACGTGCAGCTGGCGCTGGTGCGCAGCATCCGCGGCATGGAACACGCGCACATCACGCGGCCGGGCTATGCCATCGAATACGACTTCTTCGATCCGCGCGGGCTGAAGGCCTCGCTGGAGACCAAGGCGGTTGCGGGCCTGTTCTTCGCCGGCCAGATCAACGGCACCACCGGCTACGAAGAGGCGGCTGCGCAAGGCCTGCTCGCCGGCCTCAACGCGGCGCGCTTCGTGCAGCAGAAAGAGGCCTGGTCGCCGCGTCGCGACGAGGCCTACCTGGGCGTGCTGGTCGACGACCTGATCACGCACGGCACCAAGGAGCCGTACCGCATGTTCACCAGCCGTGCCGAGTACCGGCTGCAGCTGCGCGAGGACAATGCCGACCTGCGCCTGACTGAAACCGGCCGCACGCTGGGCCTGGTCGACGACGCGCGCTGGCAGCGCTTCGAAGAGAAGCGCGAAGCCATCGCACGCGAAACCGGCCGCCTGCGCGCGCTGTGGGCCACGCCGGCGAATGCGCTGGGCCGCGAGGTCGCCGATACGCTCGGCGTGCAGGTCAGTCGCGAGACCAACGTGCTCGACCTGATCAAGCGCCCGGAACTGGACTACGCCAAGCTGGTCGCCGTGCCGTCGATCGGCCCTGGCGTGGATGATGCGCAGGTGGCCGAGCAGGTGGAAATCGGCGTGAAGTACGCCGGCTACCTCGACCGCCAGCGCGACGAGATCGAACGCCAGCAACGCAACGAATCCACGCCCATCCCCGCCGGTTTCGATTTCGCCAGCGTGCGCGGCCTGTCCGCCGAAGTGCAGCAGAAGCTCGAACGCGTACAGCCCGAGACCATCGGCCAGGCCCAGCGCATCCCCGGCATGACGCCGGCCGCCATCTCGCTGCTGCTGGTGCATCTGGAGCGTGCAAGGCGTACGCGGGTGGCGTAAGCGTTTGGCGCCGCTGTAGGAGCGACGTCAGTCGCGACCGCACGCCTTCCGATACACAGAGCTGAGCGCATCCGCGATCACAGGGTGCGCTGTCACCGGGAGTCTGCGGTCGCGACTGACGTCGCTCCTACAGGGAACGCTCCGGATGCCGCGCCTCCCACGCCGCCAACTGCTCGCGGTAATGCTGCAGCTGCTCCGCATACAGATCGTGCACGCAGATCGGGCAGCCGCTGTTGCAGCAGTCGCTGGGCAGCGGGGGTTCGGGTGCGAGCGGGCGCGGGTCGTCGTCGGGCGTCACGGTGCGCCCATTTCCTTCAGCAGGTGCGGCGCCGGGTACACCTTGCCCATCAGCCAGCGCAGGTAGCGCATGTCGACGTGGACGGCGCGCTTGTAGCGCGGGTCGAACATCCAGCTGGCGCTGACCGACTCCCAGTTGCTGTCGAAGTTCAGGCCGATCAGTTCGCCGCGGGCGTTGAGCACGGGCGAACCGGAGTTGCCGCCGGTGGTGTCGAGGTTGGTGAGGAAGTTGACGGTCTGCGTCTTCAGCGCCGGATCTTCGGTGCCGGCGAAGTCGCCGCGGGCGATGGCGTCGAGCAACGGCGTGGGCGCATCGAACGGCACCGTGCCGGTGTTCTTCTCGACGATGCCGGCCACCGTCGTCACCGGCGTGTAGCGCACGCCGTCGCGCGGCGAGAACCCGTCGACCTTGCCGAAGCTGACGCGCAGCGTGCCGTTGGCATCGGGATACAGGGCGCGTCCCTGCTGCGTGCGCCAGGCGAACAAGGCGCGCATGTAGGCGGGACGCAGGCGCAGCTGTTCGCCTTCGCGGGTCTTGCGTTCCCGCTCCAGCGCCAGTTGCTCGGGCACCAGCGTCGCCGCCAGGTCGATCAGGGGATCGGCGGCGAGCGGCTTGCCCTCGCGTGCGGCGGCGAAGCGCGACAGCCTTTCGGCTTCGTCGCCCAGCCTGGTGCCGGCGTACAGGGCGTCGAGCGCCTGCTTCAGTGCCGCGGGCGTGCGGCCGAACGCAGCGTCGAACCCGGGCAGGCGCTGCGCGTCCGGCAGCTGCTGGTAGCGGACCAGCAGCGAGGTCAGCAGGGCTTTCTCCACCTCCGGCGCGTAGCGGCGCTGCACCTGCTTCAGCACGCCTTCGATCAGTGCGTGGTCGCGCGCCTGATAGCCGCTCTCGCGCTCCGCATCCGGCTTGGCCGATTCCAGGCGCAGTCGTTCCAGCGTGATCGCCGCGCGCATCAGCTGCGACTGCGCACCGAACAAGGACAGCAGCAGCTCGCGCTCGCGTACCGCCGTGCCGCTGGCGATCGAGGCGGCGAGCGCGTCGATGTCGGCGCGTTCCTTCGCCGCCGCGTCGGTGGCCAGCATGTCGCGCTCGTCTTCGGCACGCACCCGCACCGCGTCGCTGCGGCGCAGGCCTTCCAGTTCGCCGGCGGCGCGCTTGCGGTTGTTCTTCAGCGACTGCAGCTGCGCGGCGTAGCGGGTCTTCGCCTCGGCATCCTTCGCGCCGGCGGCTTCGACCACGGCGATCAGCTCGTCGAACACCGTCACGCGCGTGGGCAGCGTCCAATTGACCTGCCCGTCGAACTCGGCGGCGGTACGGTGGCGGAAGGTGACGCCCGGATAGCCGGCGAGCATGGCGTAGTCGCCGGCTTTCGGCCCGTCCTTGGCGAGTGCCAGGTGCGCGGGCGCCGTGTACGGCACGTTGTCGGGGCTGTAGGCGGCCGGCTTGCCGTCCTGGCCGACATACGCGCGCAGCAGGGTGAAGTCGCCGGTGTGGCGCGGCCACATGAAGTTGTCGATCTCGTCGCCGTAGTTGCCGATCGCGCGCGGCGGCGCGTAGGCCAGGCGGATGTCGCGCAGTTCCAGCTGGGTGATGCGGTAGAAGTCGGTGCCGTAGTACATGTTGGCAACGCTGCAGCGCACGCCGCCGCCGGCTTCGCATTCGGCGACGATGGCCTTGCTGGCGCGGTCCACCGCGTCGAAGTAGTCGCGCCCGGTCTTGCCGGCCGTCTCCTTCAACACGGTGTCGGTGACCTTGTCGTAGCCGACGGTGACCAGCACGCGGAAATCCGGGTTCGCCGGCAGTTCGCCTGCGCGGTCGGCGGCGATGAAACCGTCGTCGATGAGGTTGTGCCCGGGCTTGCTGTTGTACTGGATCACGCCGTAGGCGACGTGGTGGTTGGTCAGGATCAATCCATCCGGCGAGACGAACGCACCGGTACCGCCACCGGCGCGCACCACGGCGCTCAAGGGCGCGGCGGTGACGTCAGCCAGTGTCTGCGGATCGCCCTTGAAGCCGGCCTCGCGCAACGTCTTCGACAGCGCGGGCAATTGCGACGGCATCCACATGCCTTCGTCGGCGTGGGCGGGCAGGGACAGGGCGATGCCCAGGGCGAGGGCGGTCGTCGAGCGGCGATGGCGCATGGTCGGGATCCTGCAAGGAAGACGGAAACGATATCGGGCCTGTGCCGGTGCGGCAATGACGGTCCGTGTCGTGTCGTCAGCCGCGGAGGAAGCGTTGCCAGCGCTGCGCCGCGCGCTGGATGCCGGCATGCTCCGCGTCGTCCAGTGTGCGCAAGGGGTCGAGCGCCACGCCGCCGCCGGCCTCGCGCTTCCAGGTCGCCGCCACGCGGCCCCGGACGATCGCCGTGGCGGCGACGAGTCCGTTGACGCCGAACACGCGCCGGGTATGCGCCGCGTCCAGCACCGGCGTGCGGTCGCGGTAGCCGATCAGGTATTCGTCGAATGCCGGCAGCAGGTGGAAGGTGCGCGAGCGCGACGTGGCCGGTGCATCGGCCCGCCACCACCATGTCGTGCCGTCGCGGGTCTCGTGTCCCAGCTCCGGTGCGGCCAGGGTCAACGCATGCAATGCATCCTTCTGCGTCAGTCCGGACCACCATGCCAGATCGGCGACGGTCGCCGGCCCGTGGCCTTGCAGATAGCGCAGCGCCAGCCGGTGCAGCGCTTCGTCGCGGCCGAGCGGTGCGCTGGGCGGCACCCACGCATCCATCAGCACGAACGTGGGCTGCTTGCCGTGGCGGGGTCCCTGGCAGAGGACGCTTTCGTGCGCCAGCCAGTTCAGCAGGTGCAGGCCGCGCTGGCCGCCGCTGGCGATGCCGGCCGCGTCCATGCGGGCGTACAGCTCGGATCGGGTCGCGGGCACGCCGTCGCGGAGCGCCTGTTCCATCACCTGCCGGCCCTGCGCCAGTGCGGGCGCATCGAAGCCGAAGTCGCGCGCGATGCGTGCGGCATTGGCGGCCTGCACACGCGGCGCGAGCAGCGCCACCATCCAGCGCACGTCCTCGCGCGCCAGCAGGTGCAGCGTGCCGCGCATCGGCCAGGTACGCACGATCTCGCCACGCACGATCGCGTCCTCGACCTGGGTCAGCGTCGCATCCGCCGTGCGCAGGCCCACGGCCCACAACGCCGCGTGGTAGTCCTGCGCCTGCATCGCCGCCATGTGCCGCACGGCATCGGCGGGCGAGGCGGCGACAGGCGTGGTGATCCGCTGTGCCTGCAGGCGTCGCGCCGTCAGTGACGGCAGCACGCTTACTTCTCCTTGCGCCAGTTGACCGAGCCGCGCGTTTCGGTGGTGCTGGATTCGATTTCCACGTCGAAGCCCTTGCGCAGCAGGTACTTCAACGTCACCGCCGAGCCGGAGCCGACCATCGAGACGCCGTAGCTGACGTACAGCTTCGGCGACAGGTACTTGCCCACGCCGAACACCGAGCCGCCCAGCGTGCGCGATTCCAGCACGCCGGCGTCGTCCAGGCCGATCTTCGCGCCGAGTTGCGATGCGAGCAGACCGGCGCCGGCGCCGAGCGCTGACGAGGCCGCATTGATGCGCTGGCTTTCGTCGCTGCTGGCCGTGTTGAGCGAGCGTCCCAGCACGAGGTAGGCGAGTGCTTCGGATTCGGCCATCGCCGGATTCGACCAGACCCGCGCACGCGGCTGGCTGGCGCGGCCGGTGACGTCGATGCCGGCGGTGACGCTGGCGCTGACCACTTCGCGTTCCGCGCGGATGTTGATGCGCGGATCGGAGACGGCGTTGTTGCTCCAGGTCAGTTCGCCGCGGGTGATGCGCAGCTTCTGGCCGTAGGCCTCGTAGCGGCCGTCGACGTCCAGGCGGCCGGTCGCCAGCATTTCGCGGCCCGGCTGCGAGCGCACGTGCATCGTGCCGGCCAGCGTGCCTTCCAGGCCGTAGCCCTTCAGTTCGACCTGGTCGCCGACCTTCAGGGCCAGGTCCAGGTCCAGCCGTGAACTCGGCGCACGCTCGGGGTCGACCGGGTCGAGGACCACCACATCCTCCGAGGCCGATACGCCGTCGTCCAGCTTCTCCACGTCGATGGTGGCGGAGGGAATGCCGACTTCGCCGCGCACCTGGATGGTGTTGTCGGCGAAACCGACCTGCAGGTTCGGCGATGCGACCGCGCGCAGGTCGGTGGTGTCGGCCACCAGCACGTTCTCACCGCGCACCTGGAACTGGAGCGGGGTGGTGTCGTTGTTCCAGCCCAGCGTGCCGGCCACGTTGAGCACGCCGCCGGTTCCGGTGCCGCCGGTGGACGAGACCGTCTTCATGCTGCCGTCGATGCGCGCGCTGCCGTCGGACAGGGCGACCAGCTCGGCGCCGCCTTCGACCAGCGACACGCCGAGCGCGGGCAGTTCGCCGGTGAATTCGGTGAGCGTCGCCTCGCCGCTGAGCAGCGGGCGCCCGCGCGTGCCGGCGACGCCGATGTGGCCGGCCAGCGTGCCGCGCGGGCGCACCAGATCCGGCGATAACAGCTCCATCCAGAACAGGCGCGAATTGTTGAAGTAGAGGTCGCCCTTCAGCGGAGCGAACGCGTCCCAGCCGGTATTGAAGGTCGCATCGACATAACCGTCGCCCTTGAAGCCGGTGCCCAGGCGCCCCTCGATGCGCTGCGGGGTGAAGTCGACGTCGAGGGTGAAGTTGTCGTAGCGGATGATCTCGCCGCGCGCGGTGGTGCCCATCTTCAGGCCGCCATCGAGCGAGGCCAGGTGCACCTCGCCCTGCCACGCAGTGCCGGCGGGACGCAGCGTCGCGTCGAGCGTGAACTCGCCGCGCAGCGTCAGCGGACGGCCATCGGCCGGCGGCAGCCACGGCTGCACCAGCGCCAGCGAGAGCGCCTCGCCGCGTACCTCCAGCCCCTGCCGCGGCCAGTTGGCGCTGGCGCACAGCGCGCCGCCGATGTCGGAGGCCAGGCAGCTCTCCGAGAGCGTCCAGTTGGCGCCGTTCTGCGCGAAGCGCGCCGGCTGCCGCAGCGTCCACGGGTTGCCTTTCGACGGCGCGATGCGCAAGGCATCGAGTGTGCCCTGCCAGTTGGCGCCGCGCTTCTGCGCGGTGCCCGATAGCGCGACGGCGCCCATCGCATTGCGCGCATCGCCCTCGATGCGCAGGTCTTCCACCGCACCACGCGCGTTGAGGCTGACGGTGTCCAGCACGGTGCCGACATCCACGGCGCTGCCCTGCAGCGCGAGGTCGCCGCTGCCGCTGCGCCACGGGAGTCGACCGCGCAGGCTGAGCGCGCCGGCACTCCAGTCGTTCCAGCGCAGGTTCTCGCCACCGAGGTCGGCGTCGATGTTCGGCGCAGTGCGCGCGCCGGTGAGGTTGACGGTGCCGGCCAGCGTGCCGCTGGCGTCGGGCAGCAGGTCGGCCAGGTTGAGCGGGCGGAACGCGGCGTCGATGGCCAGCGTGTCACCCACCTTGCCCTTGGCGGTGACGCGGCTGCCGCCCAGCGACAACGCCAGATCGCCTTCGCCGTTGTGGCCGTCCAGCGCGAAGGTGCCGCGCGCGTCGAGCGGACGGTCGCGCAGGCGGCCACTGAGTTTCGGTACCTCCAGCGTGCCCTGGAACAGGCCGTCCTCGCGCTGCCGCCCCTTCGAGGCGAGGTTGCCGGAGACGTTGCCGTTCCAGCCCGCGGCGAAATAGCCGGGATCGAAGCCGGCCAGCGTGGCGGTGACGTCCCAGTCCAGCACCGGCGCCCAGCCGACCGTGCCGGTCGCATCGAGCGTGCCGGTGGGCATGGTGGCGCGCAGCGTTTCCAGCTGCACGCGCTCGGCATTGCCGCGGCCATCGAATTCCAGCAGCGCGCTGTCGTCGCCGCGCGTCAGCGTGGCCTTGCCGATGGCCGCCCACGCCTCCAGCTTGCCGGCCAGGCCGAAGTCGCCTTCGGCGCCGATCATGCTGTCGGCTTCCGTGCCCCAGCGCAGGCCGCGCGCGTTGACCGCGAACCGGAACTCGGGATTCTCCGGCACGGTGAAGTCGGCACGTCCGCGCAGCGAGGCATAGCCGTCGAACGCGCGGATCGCCAGCGGTTCCACCGTCAGCACCTCGCCGTCGATGCGGGCATGCGAGGGCTCGATCACCACCGCGATGTCGCCCTGCTGCACCGTGCCCTGCAGATCGGCCGCACCGCCGGCACCCTTGGCCACCAGGTCGAACGCCACCGGCGTGCTGTCGTCCATCACGCCGAGCAGCGACAGGTCCAAGGCTTCCGTCTTCGCGGCGAAGTTCCAGGTCGGCTTGGTCTCGCCACGCAGCGTGAGCGTGGCGCGCACGGGGGCCGGCGCGGCGCCGGACACGCCCACGTTCATGCGTGCGCGGTTGCCTCGTGCCACCAGTCCGATGCGTGCCGGCGTACGCCCCAGCGTCGCGGGGAACACGCCGGTGACGGTGAGGTCGGTGGCATAGCCATCGCGCGGCGCGTAGCCGCCGTGCACGCCGAACGTGCCACGGTCGCTGGCGATGGCCAGCTTCTCGGCATGCACGTAGCCATCGCCGATGTCGATGCCGCCGGTGGCGCGCGCGATGTCGATAAGAGGCTGGCCGCTCTGGCGGACCAGGAAGCGGTCGATGTGCAGTTCATCGGCCTGGATCGCCAGCGGCATCTCGATCTGCGGCAGCATCTCCGGCCAGTGCGGCAGCTCGAACGGCTCGTCGCTCTTCGGCACGTCGAGCATCGCGCCGCGCAGTTTCAGCACGTCCAGGCGCAGGCGCTTGCCGAGCAGCGGCCGCAGGTCCGGCTCCAGGTACACCTCGTCAGCGGTGAAGCGGATCGTGTCCCAGCGGAAATCCACGCCGCGCAGTGTCAGCGGGCCGGCGATCGGGCCTTCGACGTCGCGATACTCCAGCGACGCGTCCGCCGGCAGCCGCGCCCTGATCTGCGCCAGCAGCACGTCGCGGCCGGCGACGGTCTGCAACAGCCAGTACAGGCCGATGCACAGCAGCACGGTGAGGATGCCGGTGCCGATCGCGCTGCGGATCGCCAGCGTGCGCATGCGCGCCTTGCGACGCGCGCGCAGTTCGGCGATGCGCGCTTCGCGCTCTTCCGGCGTCAGGTTGTCCGGCAGCCGGTACTTCTTCCTCACAGGTCCGTCCCGATGTTGAGGTAGATCTGGAAACTGGAATCCGGATCGTTCAGGCCATGCGCCAGGTCCAGCCGCACCGGTCCCACCGGCGAGCGCCAGCGCAGGCCGATGCCGACGCCGGTGCTCAGGTCGGGCGTTCTGCCGTCGAATGCGCTGCCGGTATCGACGAACACCGCGCCGCCGTACGGCCCACCCTTGGGATAGAACTCGTATTCCACGCTGCCGGTGACCACGTTCTTGGCGCCCAGCGCGTAGTCGCCGCGGCGCGGGCCGACTTCGCGCCAGGAATAGCCGCGGATACTGCGGTCGCCGCCGGCGAAGAAGCGCAGCGACGGCGGCATCGCCACCAGCGAGCTGGTGAAGGTGTGGCCATATTCGCCGCGCACGATCAGCGCGCTGTTGGTCTTGTACTGCTGCGACCAGCGCGCGCGCAGGTGGAACTGCAGGAAGTTGGCGTCCGACCCCGCACCGTCCACGCCGCCGCGCAGCAGGATGGAACCGGCCAACTGGTCGGGCCGGTTCGAGCCGACCGGCGAGTTGGTGTAATCCGCGCGCAGCGACGGGTAGGTGAACGTGGCGTACTGCACGGTGGTGTCGGGCAGGCCGGTGAGCGGATCGTCCTCGACATAACGCCAGCGCTCGCGCAGCGCGTGGATCGACGCCACCGCGGTCCAGTCCTCGCTGACCTGGCCGCTGCGGCTGCCGGTGAACTCGACGTGGCGCAGGTCGATGTAGTCGGTCTGTTCGTCGCTGGCCTGCACGCCCACGGTGTACCAGCCGTCCAGCCACTTGAACGCGGGAATGCGGTACTGCGTGAGCAGCGTCTTGCGCTTCTGCGCGTAATCCAGGTGCGTGGAAAGTTTGTGCCCGCGCGAATTCACGTAGCGACGGTCCAGTCCCAGCCGGATACCCGGGCCGCTCTCGGTGCCGTAGCTGACGCCGGCGGTGTAGATGTCGCGCTTGGCCAGTTCCAGGTTGACGTCCACGGGCACGCGGCCTTCGACCGCCTTGTCGGGATTGGCCTGGATGTCGATGCTGGAAAAATAGTCCAGCCCCACCAGCGATTCGCGCAGGCGGTCCAACTTGCCCTGGTGGAAGTAGCTGCCTTCTTCCCAGTACACCAGCTTGTCCAGCAGGCCCGGCTCGAACTTGTCCTGGTGGAAGGTGGTGGCGCCCATGTCGTAGCGGATGCCGCTGACCCAGCCCAGCGCGATGTCGGCGGCATGGTCTGCGCGCGTGACCTCCACGCGGCGATGGGTGAAGTCGGCATCGAAGTAGCCGCGGTCGGCCAGGCGCCGCACGATGACCAGCTTGCTGGCTTCGTACGTGGTGTGGTCGAACACCTCGCCGACGTTGGGCGCGAACGCGGCCAGGTCTTCCTTCAGGTAACGGTCTTCGCCGCCTTCGCCTTCGATGGACAGGTCGCGCGTGCGCACGCGCACCGGCTCACCCAGCTGCACGCGCACGGTGACGGTCAACCGCTCGTCCCGGGCGCCCTCGGTGCGTGGTGCGTCGAGGGTGACGGTGGGCGAGTAATAGCCGAACGGCTCCAGCGCTTCGCGCGTTTCGGCGACCGCTTCGCCGAGCAAGTATTCCAGCCGCGACTCGCCCAGCCGCTTGCCCAGCGAGTCGTTCAGCGACAGCGCGGTATTGATGTTTTCCACCATCAATTCGTCGTCCAGCCCCTCGATCTGCACCTTGTCGACGATGGCGGCAGCCCAGGCATGGCCCATGGCGGCGAACAGGACGAAAGCGGTGGCGAGGCGGGGGAATCGACGCATCCGCGCAGGATACCCGGTGCGGGTTAAGGGGGGTGAAGGGGTGGCGCGATCACGCAGCGCATCGTTCACGGAAACATGCGGTCGCCGTGATGCGCTCCTTCCCCCGCATGCGGGGGAAGGTCGGGATGGGGGCGAGAGAAACATGACGCGAGTGATGTCCATCCAAGCGAAACATGCATCGCGCTTGCCCCCACCCCAGCCCTCCCCCGCAAGCAGGGGAGGGGGCGTAATGCGAGGACGTCAGCCCGACAAATGCTAGATCACCACCACCACGCGGAACATCCCCTCTCCCTGCGTAGCGGGGAGAGGGTGCCGAAGGCGGGTGAGGGGGGAACGGAGACGGGATGCGTGGACGCCGGCAGCAGAACCGCGCACGCCCCTCATCCGCCCATTCGGGCACCTTCTCCCCACACGCAGGGAGAAGGAAACACGGTCAGCCCGACAAATGCTCGATCACCACCACCGCGCGGAACATCCCCTCTCCCTGCGCAGCGGGGAAAGGGTGCCGAAGGCGGGTGAGGGGCGAACGGAGACGGGATGCGTCGGCGCCTGAAGCAGCACCGCGCTCTGCCCCTCATCCGCCCCCGTATCGAGTACGGGGCAGGCTCTCCGGGCACTTTCTCCCCGCAGATGCGGGGAGAAGGAGAGAGCGATCAGCCCGACAGATGCTCGATCGCCGCCACTGCGCGGAAGCGGTCGGCCAGGCGCTTGAGCAGGGCCAAGCGGTTGGCGCGTACGGCCGGGTCATCGGCGTTGACCATCACGCTGTCGAAGAACGCGTCCACCTGCGGGCGCAGGCGGGCGAGGTGGTTCAGCACGGTGACGTAGTCGTGGTGGTGCAGCGCTTCGTCGGTCTCGCCGATCACGGCCTCCACCGCTTCGGCCAGCGCGCTTTCCGCGGGATCGGTCAGCAGCGCGCGGTCGATCGTGTGCGGGATGGGGATGTCGGCCTTCTTCAGGATGTTGCCGATGCGCTTGTTGGCGGCCGCCAGCGCGTCGGCCTCCGGCAGTGTGGCGAAGGTGCCGATGGCATCGAGGCGGGTATCGAAGTCGTACAGCGAGGGCGGCTTCAGTTCGGCGACCGCGGTGAAGTGCGCGGCGGGTACGCCCTTGTCGGCGTAGTAGCCGCGGAGGCGGTCGAGGATGAAGTCGTAGAGGTCCGTCCCCATCGTTTCCGTGTTGCGATCCGCGTGTGGCTGTATCGCTTCCGGGAGTGATGCGATGGACTTCGCGATCAGATCCTTGATGGAGATATTGAATCCACTCTCAATCACCGTCCGCGCCAACCCCAGCGCATTCCGCCGCAACGCAAACGGATCCTTGTTGCCGGTCGGCTTCAACCCTGCCGCAAAGCCACCCGCCAGCGTATCCAGCCGTTCCGCAATCGCCAGCACCTTGCCCAGCGGCGACAGTGCGATGTCGTCGCCGGCGAAGCGGGGCTGGTAGGCCTCGTCGATGGCCAGCGCGATCTCCTTCGGCTCACCGGCGGCGAGGGCGTAGTGGCGGCCGGCGATGCCCTGCAGTTCGGGGAACTCGTTGACCATGCGCGACTGCAAGTCGTTCTTCGCCAGTTCCGCCGCCTTGCGCGCCTGCACGGGATCAGCACCCACCTGCGCGGCAATCGTCTCGGCTAGCGCGGCCACGCGCGCGACCTTGTCGGCGACGCTGCCCAGCTTGGCCTGGTAGGTGACGGTCTTCAGGCCGTCGCCCATCGACACCAGTCCCTGCTTCAGGTCCTCGTCGAAGAAGAACTTCGCGTCGGAGAAGCGCGGGCGGATCACGCGCTCGTAGCCCTTGCGGACTTCGTCGACATCCTGCGATTCGATGTTGGCGATGCCGATGAAATGCTCGGTCAGCTTGCCGCCGTCGCTCAGCACCGGGAAGAATTTCTGGTTGATCTCCATCGTCTCGATCAGCGCTTCCTGCGGCACCGCCAGGAACGCGGACTCGAAACTGCACAGCACCGCCGACGGCCACTCGGTCAGGCAGACCACCTGTTCCAGGTTGTCGTCGGTGATGCGCGCGCTGCCGCCGGCCCGTGCCGCCGCCTGCTGCACTTCCTCGACGATGCGCGTGCGGCGTGCGTCGGCATCGACCAGCACCCTGGCAGCGCGCAGCGCATCCACATAGTCGTCAGGCTGGCCGATCCACACCGGCTTGTCGTGCTCGAAGCGGTGGCCGCGGCTCATGCGGTCGGAGGTCACGCACAGCAGCTGCGCATCCACCACGTCCTGGCCCAGCAGCAGCACCAGCCAGTGCACCGGCCGCGCGAAGGCGTAGTCGTGGTCGCCCCAGCGCATCGGCTTGGGAATCGGCATGCCGGCCAGCGCCTCGCGCACGATGTCGGCCAGCAGGTCGGCCGTCCTCGCGCCGGGCTTCACCGCGCGGTGGACGAAGCGCTCGCCCTTGCCGTCGGTGGTGCGCTCCAGCTGCGTCCAGTCGATGCCGGCCTTGGCGGCGAAGCCTTCCAGCGCCTTGGTCGGCGCACCGTTCGCATCCAGCGCGATGTTGAGGTACGGACCCAGCACTTCGGACTTCTGCTCGGGCTGCTCCACGTCCACCGCCGGCAACAGCACCGCCAGGCGGCGCGGCGTGTACAGCGGCTTGGCGTCGCCGCGCTCGAAACCGATGCCGCGCTTTTCCAGCGCCGCGATCACGCCATCGAAGAAGGCCTGCGCCAGGCCCGGCAGCGCCTTGACCGGCAGCTCTTCGGTGCCCAGTTCGATCAGCAGGGATGTTTGTTCGCTCATGTGCATGCAACCTTGAGTTGTTCCCTTCTCCCTGCGGGAGAAGGTGCCCGAAGGGCGGATGAGGGTGCGGCGGAGTCCGTGGCGGTCAACCATCCGGGTGTCGCCGGACCCTCTCCCCAACCCCTCTCCCGGTGGGAGAGGGGCTTCAAGCGGATTCTTTCTTCACGCCAGGAAACCCCAGCTTCTCCCGCTGCGCGTAATACGCTTCGGCCACCGCCTGCGCCAGCTTGCGCACGCGCAGGATGTAGCGCTGGCGCTCGGTGACGGAAATCGCGCGGCGTGCGTCCAGCAGGTTGAAGCTGTGGCTGGCCTTGCAGACCTGCTCGTACGCGGGCAGCGGCAGGCCGACCTCGACCAGCTTCAGCGCTTCCTTCTCGCAGGCGTCGAAGCGGTGGAACAGTTCCTCCACGTCGGCATGCTCGAAGTTGTACGTGCTCTGCTCCACCTCGTTCTGGTGGTATACGTCGCCGTACTTCACAACGCCCTGCGGGCCGACCGTCCACACCAGGTCGTACACGTTGTCGACGTTCTGCAGGTACATGCACAGGCGTTCCAGCCCGTAGGTGATCTCGCCCAGCACCGGGCGGCATTCCAGTCCGCCGGCCTGCTGGAAGTAGGTGAACTGGGTGACTTCCATGCCGTTCAACCACACTTCCCAGCCTAGGCCCCAGGCGCCGAGGGTCGGCGATTCCCAGTTGTCCTCGACGAAGCGCAGGTCGTGCACGCGCGGGTCGATGCCCAGCGCCTTCAACGACCCCAGGTACAGCTCCTGGATGTTGTCCGGGTTGGGCTTCATCACCACCTGGTACTGGTAGTAACGCTGCAGGCGGTTGGGGTTCTCGCCGTAGCGGCCGTCGGTGGGGCGGCGGCTGGGCTGCACGTAGGCGGCATTCCACGGCTCCGGTCCCAGTGCGCGCAGGAAGGTGGCCGGGTGGAACGTGCCGGCGCCCACTTCCAGATCCAGCGGCTGGATCAGCACGCAGCCCTGATCGGCCCAGTACTCGTTCAGGGTCTGGATCAGGGCCTGGAAGCTGAGGCCCTGGAAGCTGGTTACCGGTGAAATGGTTTGTCCGGTCATCGCGTTATCGTGCACTGCGGAAAAGCGGGCTAGTATACGGGCAAGCCCTTGTCCTTCCGCCCTTTTCGCCCGTTCGCCGCCGTCGTGGATACCTCCGTGAAAGCCCCGTTCCTCATCGTCGAAACCGGCCAGCCGGTGCGCTCGATGCGGCGTTATGGCGGCTTCCCGCACTGGATCCGCGTGGCCGCCGGACTGGACGCCGACGAGACGGTGGTGGCGAACGTGGAGCGCGGCGATGCGCTGCCGTCGCGCGAAGGCTTTGCCGGCGTCATCGTCAGCGGCTCGGCCGCGATGGTCACCGACCGCGCCGACTGGAGCGAGCGCAGCGCCGACTGGCTGCGCGACGCCGCCCACGGAGGCCTGCCGCTGCTCGGCATCTGCTACGGCCACCAGCTGCTGGCGCATGCGCTGGGCGGTGAGGTGGCCTACAACCCGGCCGGGCGCGAATCCGGCACCGTCCACATCGACCTGCATCCGCAGGCGCAGGACGATCCGCTGTTCGCCGCGCTGCCGCTGAAATTCACCGCGCACGCGACCCACGTGCAGACCGTGGCGCGGCCGCCGGAAGGCGCCACCGTGCTGGCCCGCTCCGAGCAGGACGACTGCCATGCGTTCCGCTGGCGCGACCGTGCCTGGGGCGTGCAGTTCCACCCCGAATTCGCCACCCACCACATGCGCGGCTACGTGCACGCGCGTGCCGACCACCTGCGCAGCGAGGGCCGTTGCCCCGGCACCATCGCGCGCGGCGTGACGGCGGCGCCGCAAGCCCGCAAACTGTTGCGGCGGTTCGTCCGCCATGCGCGTGGCCTGCACGCGCGCTGAGTCTCTCCGTTCCATACCTCCCCCGAGATCCCCGATGTCGACGATCAACAAGGTGCCGGCCAGTGCCGGCGCAGAATGGCTGCTGGCAGGCTTTGCGCTGCTGAAGCGGGCGCCGGTGCCGCTGGCCACGCTGGCCGTGCTGTGGGGCCTGTTGTCGATGGTCGTGATGCTGGTGGCGGTGACGCTGCCGGCGATGACGCTGGCGATGCAGTTTCTGCTGGTGCTGGCGGGGCCGCTGTTCTTCGCCGGCATGCTGTGGGCCGTGCGCGAAGTCGACCAGGGACGCGCCGCGCAGCCGTCCCACCTGCTGCAGCCGGTCCGCGACGGCCATGCGCCGGCCCTGCTGGCCACCTTGTTGCCGCAACTGCTGGCCGCGCTGGTGATGGGCGCACTGTTGTTCGTGCTGGTCGGCACCGAACAGCTGCAGCACCTGGCCGAGGTCTACCAGCAGATGCAGACGATCGCGGCCGCCGGCGGCCAGCCCGATCCCTCGCTGGTCGAAGGCCTGCCGGCCGGCCGCCTGCTGCTGTGGCTGCTGCTGGTGGCGATCGTCTTCGTGGCGGTGAAGTGGATGACGTTCGTCGCCTCGCCGCAGATCCTGTTCTCCGGCGCCCACGTCATGGACGCCATGCGCAACAGCCTGCGCGCCTGCCTGCACAACTGGACGGCCATGCTGGTGTTCTACCTGCTGGCGGGCATCGCGATCTTCGCCGTCGGCATGGGCTCGCTGCTGGTGGCGTCGATCCTGGCGCTGGCGGTCGGCGCGACCATCGCGATGGGCCTGTGGCAGTTCGCGCTGCTGGCGCTGGTGATGCCGGTGCTGGCCGGTGCGGCGTATGCGGCGTGGCGGCAGATGCTGGGCGGCGCCGCGGACGCGCCGGGTGTGCCGGTGGCACCGGCGCGGATCGAGGTCTGAGCGTCCGGCATCGCGCGACGGTGGGCCAGGGCGCACCCTACGAAGCGGGCAGGAAATGAAACGAAGTAGTTCCGCTGCTGGACGCCCGGCGTCCCGCGCGCTCAGGGGCTGTGGGGGTGCGGGCGCGGTTTCAACCAGCCCGCCGCGATGATGCCGAGCTCGTACAGCAGGCACATCGGGATGGCGAGCATCAGCTGCGACACCACGTCGGGCGGGGTGATCAGCGCGGCGACGACGAACACGCCGACGATGGCGTAACCCCGGCCTTCGCGCAGCTGCTGCGGCGTCACCCAGCCCAGCAGCACCATGATCACCAGCGCCACCGGCAGCTCGAAGCTGACGCCGAAGGCCAGGAAGATCACCATCACGAAGTCCAGGTACTTGGCCGGGTCCGGTGCCAGCGTCACGATGTCCGGGGTGAACACCGTCAACGCGTGGAACACGCTGGGCAGCACCAGGAAGTAGGCGAACGCGCAGCCGGCATAGAACAGCGCGATGGACGAGACCAGCAGTGGCACCGCCAGCCGCTTCTCGTGCTTGTACAGGCCGGGCGCGACGAAGCTCCACGCCTGGTACAGCAGCCACGGGGAGGACAGGAACAGGGCGAGGAAGAACGCCAGCTTGATCGGTGCGAAGAATCCGGATGTCGGATCGCTGGCGATCATCTGCGTCGCCTGGCCGGCGGGCAGCTGGGAAATGAGTGGTTGCGCCAGGCGGTCGTACAGCTGGCGCACGAACGGCAGCAGCGCCAGCAGGATGACGCCGGTACCCGCCAGCCCGCGCATCAGCCGCGTACGCAGTTCCAGCAGGTGTTCCATCAGGCTGCTTTCGGCCTCCTGGCCCCCGAATTCGCGGTTCATCGCGCTTCCTTCGGCGGGAACAGGTCGGCGGTGGTGCCGGTCGCGGGTTCGGCGGCCTGGTCCTGCGGCGCATCGACAGGCGCATCGGCCGGGGAGGCGGGACTGCCCTCGTGTTCGATCACCGGATCGGGGTCCGCGGCCGCCGGTGCGGCGGGCGGTTTCGCCAGCGCGGGCGGCGTGATGGCGGACTCGATGTCGTCGCGAAGCGCCTTGGCATCATCCCGCGCCGCCTGGCGGACCTCCTCGAACTGGCGTTCGGTCTCGCTCGCACTGTCGCGGATGCGCTGTTCGGTGTCGCGCAGCGCGTCCTGGGCGTCCTTGAGGTTGCGCTTGAGCTCTTCGGAGGCGAGTTCGCGCTCCAACTCGTCCTTCACCGAGTACCACTGCGCGCGCGCGCGGCGCACCCACAGGCCGGCGAAGCGCGCCGCCTTGGGCAGGCGCTCGGGACCCAGCACGATCAACGCGACGACCGCGACGACCAGCAGTTCACTGAAGCCGATATCGAACATGGCGGCTGCGATGCCGCGCGATCAGCTGGCGTCGCGGTCGCGCTCTTTGGCGGCGCTGGACTCGTCGGTGCGCGACTGGTCGTTCAACTGGCCGGCCGGCTTGTCGTCGTCCTTCATGCCCTTCTTGAAGCCCTTGACCGCTTCGCCCAGGTCCTGGCCGGCATTGCGCAGGCGCTTGGTGCCGAAGACGAGCAACACGACCACCAGCACGATGATCCAATGCCAGATGCTCAAACCGCCCATGGTGTGCTCGCAGGAAAGTTGGGGCGCTCAGGATAGCGCAGGCGGGCCGCCGGGATGGCGACCCATCGCCCATTACTTCCGTCAGGGTGTGGTGTCGAGCGGCTCGGTGCGCACTTCGCCGTCCTGCACGGGCTCGAATCCCTGCGTCCCCTGCGTCTGGGCGGGCGCCTCGACGACCACCGGCGCGACCGCCGGTGCGGGCGCCTGGGCCGCCGCGGGGGCGGCACCGGTCGTGCCGCGGTTGTTGCGGGCCAGCTCGGTGACTTCCTCCAGCTCGTCGCGGAAGCCGACCACGGCATTCGACGGCTGGCCGGCGCGGCTCTCGAAGATGGCGCGCGGCGTGGCGGCGCTGCCATAGACGGCGGTGTTGGCGTCATCGTCGATCTGCAGCACCGCGCCATCCAGCGCCACGCCGGCGAACAGGCCGCGCGCGCGCGACCACGACCAGATCTCGGCCTTCAGCTGGCCATCGGTGGACGCGCTGGCATTGCGGCCGACCGGACCGGCGGCGACGCCGGCATCGGCGCCCAGGGTGAACTTGCCGTTGACGATGGAGTCGAGCGAGCGATCGTTGCGGAACACCAGCACCACGTCGGAGGACTGCACGCCGGCCTGGAAGCCGATGCTGCCGCCGGTGAGCTTGATGAACACCGGTTGCGACCAGCTGCCGTCGGCATTCTTCACCGACATCAGGCCATGGCCGCGACGGCCGCCGATCACCAGGCCGGCCTTCAGCGTGTCGGGGATGACGATGATCGCCTTGCCTTCGTCGAGCAGCTTGTCGGGAATGCCGTTTTCGGGGATGCGCTGGATCTCGTTGAGCACGCGTACCGCATTGGTGGCGCGCTCGTCCTCCTTGGGACCCGCGATGGCCTGGCCGGCGAACAGGGCGGCGGCCAGCGCAAGCGCGGTGGGCGGCAGCAGGCGACGGGAGGTGCGGTTCATGGCGGCTCCATACAGGGGTTTCGCAGCAGACGGCTGCAACCGCCTGAAACTAGGCGGGGGCGGATGAATCGGCGCTGACAGCGACGGCGCCGGGCGCGTGCTCTGCCACAATACGCGGATGCCCGACACGCCCTCCACCGCCCTGCTCGTCGTCAACCTCGGCACGCCCGAGGCACCGACGCCACGCGCCGTCCGCCGCTACCTGGCCGAGTTCCTGCACGACCATCGCGTGGTGCAGCTGACGCGCTGGCTGTGGTGCCCGCTGCTGCACTTCATCATCCTGCCGCTGCGCGGACCGAAGGCGGCGGCGAAGTACGCCAGCATCTGGCTGCCCCAGGGTTCGCCGCTGGCGGTCTACACGCGGCGGTTGGCCGAGGCCCTGCAGGCGCGGTTGCCGGACTGGCGCGTGCACGACGCGATGCGCTACGGCGCGCCCTCCGTGGCGACGCGCCTGCGCGCGCTGCGTGCCGACGGCGTGCAGCGTGTCGTCGTGCTGCCGCTGTATCCGCAGTACTCCACCACGACCACCGAATCGGTGCGCGATGTGGTGGTGCGCGAAGCGGCGGGGCTGGACGTGCGTTTCATCGACGATTATTCGGTCGATGCCGGCTGGGTGGCCGCGGTGGTGGACTCGATCCGGCAGTGGCGCGATGGCCAGGGCGCCGGTGAGCACCTGCTGTTCTCGTACCACGGCCTGCCGCAGCGGCTGGCCCGCAACGGCGATCCTTACCCGCAGCGTTGCGAGGCCAGTACGCGCGCCATCGTGCAGGCGCTGGGCCTGCGCGACGACGAATGGACGCTGACCTACCAGTCCCGTTTCGGCAAGGAGCGCTGGCTGGAGCCGGCCACCGACACCACGCTGCAGGCCCTGGCCGCGCGCGGCGTGCGCAAGGTCGACGTGGTCTGTCCGGGTTTCGCGGTGGACTGCCTGGAAACCCTGGAGGAAGTGGGGATCGGCTTCGCCGAGGAGTTCGCCCACGCCGGCGGCGCGCTGCGCTACATCCCCTGCCTCAACGACGATGCCCGCCATGTGGAAGCGCTGGCCGCGTTGGCCTGCCGGGCGGGCGACGCGGACGCATGAGGCTGCGCGAGTTCGCCGTCGACATTCCGCTCGGGCGCATCACCGGCCTGCGCGGCGGCGGCGAGGGCACGCGGGTACTGGCGCTGCACGGCTGGCTGGACAACGCGGCGAGCTTCGTGCCGCTGGCCGCGCATCTGCCGGGTGTGCACCTGGTGGCGCCCGACCTGCCGGGCCATGGCCGCAGCGCGCATCTCGCGCCGGGCGCGGAATACACCAGCGGCGTGGCGGTCAACGCGGTGCTGGACATCGCCGATGCGCTGGGCTGGGAGACGTTCTCGCTGCTGGGGCATTCGATGGGCGCCGGCATCGCCAGCCTGATGGCGGCTGCGGTGCCGCAGCGGGTGCAGCGGCTGGTCGCGATCGAAGCGTTGGGCGGCCTGGCGGAAACCGTCGAGCGCACCGCCGATCGCTGGCGCGAGGCGATCGCGGCCGCGCGTGCGTTGCCGGGCAAGCAGTTGCGCGTGTTCGCCGATCTCGCCGCGCCGGTGCGCGCGCGGATGCTGGCCAACCAGTTGAGCGAACCGGCGGCACGGCTGCTGGTCGAGCGCGGGGTGCGGCCGGTGGAAGGCGGCTTTGTCTGGAGCAGCGATCCGCGCCTGACCCTGCCCACGCCACAGCGGCTGGACGAAGCGCAGCTGGCGGCGCTGGTGGCCGGCATCGCCTGCCCGGCCACGATCGTGTTCGCCGATCCGCCGCAGGCCTACTTCCCCGAGCCCCTGCGCTCGCAGCGCGCCGCGCTGCTGCCGGACGGCCGGCTGCACGTCATGGCCGGCACCCATCACTTGCACATGGAAGATCCGGCCGCGGTGGCGGCGCGGTTTTCAGCGTTTCTGCGCGAGGCCTGATCCCGCGCGCTTGGCGTGGGAGAACTCCACCGCCAAGCGCACGTCGCCCTTGCGGATCGGGGCGGTGCTGCGCCACCACGCTGCGGTGGCGGCATCCAGTTCGCTGTCCTCCTGCGCCAGGCGGCGCAGCAGGGCGATGTCCTCGGCGCTGGCCAGTTGTTCGTCCGGCAGGTAGTAGCGCTCCAGCGGCAGGCGTGCGGCCTCGGGGGTGCGCGTGACCCGGGCGATCAGCGCGGCGGCCGACAGGCCCAGCAGCACATAACCGGCCAGCAGGGCCGGAACCGAGTCGCGCGCGCTGCCCAGCCAGGCGACCACCCCGGCCACCACCAGCAGCATCAGCAGCAGCCGGGCGAGGCGGTCGAAGCGCTCGATCTTGCTGGCGGCGCGGCGCCGCTCCCGTGCGCGCGTACCCACTTCCTCCACCGACAGGCTCTTGCGGCTCATCAGCGCGCGTCGGGCGCCGAGGCTGGCGGCCGTTTCAGAAGGCGGAATGGCGTACAGGGAAAACCCGCGCAGCGAGGGCGTGCGGGCGGTGGCGACCGGGTTGCCGACAGCCGACGGGTCGACAGGCGGGACGGAGGACAGCGGGAAAATCGGGCGACGGTCCATGGGCGGTTTCGAAGGGAAAGGAGGGCCGCGCGGCCGGGTCCCCAGGGACCTGCCGGCATCGGCTTGCCCCTCAAATCGTGATGTACATCTCATTCCGGACATGAGGTGTCTCACATCACGTTCCGCGCCCTCAGTCCGCCGCCAGCAGCCGGTGCAGCCTGGCCTTCAGTCGCCGCCCCTCGGCGTGGAACCATGCCCGCTCGTCCCGCCAGTCGGGGAAACGCGCCTCGACTTCCCGCCAGAAGGCCGGCGAATGGTTGGCCTGCAGTAGATGGCACAGCTCGTGGACCAGCACGTACTCGAAGGCCGAAGGCCGGCCCAGCACCAGTGCCAGGTCCAGCGTCAACGTCCCATCCGGCGCCAGCGAGCCCCATTGGGAGGACATCACCTTCAGCCGGATCTGGCGCGGCGCGCGCGGCAGCCCCGCGAGGTAGGCCGGCAGCCAGCGGCCGATGTCGGCCCGCGCCTCGGCTTCGTAGAACGCGCGCAGGGTGCGCCGCAAGGTGGCCTCGCTGACGCGGGCGGGCAGGTGCACGTGGATGCCGTCCTGCTGCCGTTCGATGCGGGCGAAGCGGCCCTCGTGCCAGTGCAGCGGCACGTCCCCGCCGCGCAGCGGCAGGTGCATGGAGACGCCCGGCACGAAGGCGGCGACGTCGTCGTCCGGTGCGTGGCGGGCGATCTGGTCGGCCAGCCAGCCGCGGTGCTGCTGCAGGAAGCGCTCGCCGGCCACCAAGCTGGCGCGCCAGGGCAGCGTCAGCCGCGCGCCGCGTTCGTCGATGCTCAGCTTCAGCCGCTTGGCGCGCGGGTCGCGCACCCGCTGGATCTCCAGGTCGCGGCCATCCTCCAGTTGCAGCGTCACCGTGTCGCGTTCGACGCTGCGGGGCGTGCGGGTGGTCAGGCGCTGGAGCAGGGACGGCATGGCGCGATGGTAGCGGAAGCGGTGTGCGGCGAAGGCATCGCGCAGAGCGGAGCTCACTCCGCCTTGCTGAGTTTCAGCGCGTGCTCCAGCACCAGGAACAGCCGCTTCAGTTCGCCGGCCATCAGCGCGAAGCGGGCATCGAGCTCGGCGCGCAGGTCGTCGTGCTCGGTGTTCTCCAGCTGGTCGACGGCGCCGTCGAGGAACTTCAGCTTGCGCACGATCAGGTCCTCGCCGAGGACGAACGACACGTGGTCGTCCAGCACCAGGGCCAGTTTGGTGACCTGCTTGCCGGCCTCCAGGTGCTTGGCGATCTCGTCGCTCTGCAGCTCCTGGTTCTGGCACTTCACCACCGCGCCGCCTTCCATCGCGTCCTTCAGCTCGCACTCCTCGCCCAGCGACAGGCCTTCCGGCAGCGGCTCGCCGGCAATCCAGCCGGTCAGCACGTTGCGCGGCGCCACCTCGGCATTGAGCGGCAGCGCGGGGAAACTGCCCAGCGCGCGGCGCACTTCCGACACCACGTTCTCGCCGGTCTTGCGCGAGGACGCATCCACGGCGATGAAGCCATGCTCCAGGTCGATCAGCGCATCGGTGCGCGAGGGTTTGACGAACGCGCGCGGCAGCAGCTCGTGCAGCAGGTCGTCCTTCAACCGCTTGCGGGTCTTGCCGCCGGGCTTGCGGCCTTCCTTCGCCTCGATCTCCAGCAGCTTCTTCTGCAGCAGGTCGTTGACCACCGCGCCGGGCAGGATCTTGTCCTCGCCGCCGACGCTCAGCCAGATGGCGTCGCTGATGCGATGGGACAGGGCCTCTTCGCCACGACCGAACGGCGAGATGAAGCCGCGCGAGGACAGCTCCAGCGGGCCGACCGGCTTGAGCGCGGCTTCGGGCAGCAGTTCATCGAGCTGGGAAAAATCAAGCGTGGTGGGGAAGCGGAACAGGGTCAGATTGCGAAAGAACATCGGGGAATCAGGGTCCGGTAAATGAGGGGAATGCGTGCGGTTGTTTTGCCCGTCATCCCGGCGAAAGCCGGGATCCATATCGCTCTTGTGCTTCAGCGGGCTGGCGGACAGCAGAAGCAGAATGGATCCCGGCTTTCGCCGGGATGACGGCGGGGTGTGGCGAGGTCAGGTGTCCTTGTTCGCCAGGGCAGGGTGCGGTTCGCCCGCCAGCCACGCCTGCACATCGGGCAAGGCGGCGCCATCACGGTGACCCAGCGAGAGGAAATCGAACAGCTTCGGATCGCTCAGCTGCGACGGGCGGATGTCGCCCAGCGCGCGCGCGATGGTTTCGATACGGCCGGGCGTCTCGCGTTCCCAGGCGTCCATCATCTTCTTGACCTGCTTGCGCTGCAGGTTTTCCTGGCTGCCGCACAGGTTGCACGGAATGATCGGGAAGCCCTTGGCCTCGGCGTATTCGGCGATGTCGTCCTCGCGCACATAGGCCAGCGGGCGGATCACCACGTGCTTGCCGTTGTCCGACAGCAGCTTGGGCGGCATGCCCGAGAGCTTGGCGTGGAAGAACAGGTTGAGGAAGAACGTGGCGACCAGGTCGTCGCGGTGGTGGCCGAGCGCGATCTTGGTGAAGCCATTCTCCTCGGCATAGCGGTACAGCGAGCCGCGGCGCAGGCGCGAGCACAGCGAGCACATCGTCTTGCCTTCCGGGATCACCCGGCTGACCACCGAGTACGTGTCCTGCTCGATGATGTGGAACGGCACGCCGATGCGTTCCAGGTAGTCCGGCAGGACATGCTCGGGAAAGCCGGGCTGCTTCTGGTCCAGGTTCACCGCCACCAGCTCGAAGCGCACCGGCGCCTTCTTCTGCAGCTGCAGCAGGATGTCCAGCATCGTGTAGCTGTCCTTGCCGCCGGACAGGCACACCATCACCTTGTCGCCTTCCTCGATCATGCCGAAGTCGGCGATCGCTTGGCCCACCTGCCGGCGCAGGCGCCTGGCCAGCTTGCCCTGCTCGTGCGCGACCCGGCGCGGATCGGCAGCGGGACGGCGCAGGACGGGGTCGGGCAAGGGCAGGACGGTGCTCATGGCGCCATTGTACCGGGGCGCGGTGACGCTCCCGCCGTTGGCGGTGTACGCTCGCCGCGTGGAAATCGACAACCCCGCCGACATCGCCGAGAAGATCGCCGCACTCAGGACCGAGCATCGTGACCTGGACGACGCCATCGTGCGTCTGGTGGAGGAAGGGGATGCCGACGAGGTGGCCATCAAGCGGCTGAAGAAGCGCAAGCTGTGGCTGAAGGACTGCATCGCGCGGCTGGAGAGCGCGCTGATCCCGGACGAACCCGCCTGACGCCACGGTGTCGCTCCGGCCGGACGGTCGAAGCTCGAATCTGACGCTGGACGTCACCCGCGGCGTTGCGCTCGTCGCCCATCGCGCATGTGGACACTGCCGGAACGCCGCATGGCGGTCGTTTCCGGCCCGCGCGCGGTCGTGCGTGCAGTTGGCCCGATGTTTGCTTCATAGCCGGGTGTGGGGATTTCCCCTACCGACTGACCGTCTGCCGTCCTGCCGGCGCCGCGGTTCCCAATGACAAGCCGTTGCGCTGACGCGCGGTGGCGAGGGAGTGGCATGGAGCAGGACAAGCCGTTCAACCACCGGATGCCGGTGTCCGCCCGCGAGGCGCGGATCGCCTCGGCGTCGGCCGACGCGGCGCTGGCCGGCATCGGGCTGCGGATGCTGCGCATCCTGCCGGGCGAGCCGCTGGGCGACGTGCCGCGCCTGCGCCGCGAAGTGTATTTCCACGAACAGGGCCAGTTCGGCGACCGCAGCCGGCGCGTCACCGACGGCCTGGATGCGTGCGGCACCACGCTGGCGGTGGAGAAGGGTGCGCAGGCGATCGCCACGCTGCGGCTGCATGACTTCTCGCCGCTGGCAGTGCAGGTGGAGTACGGCAGCCTGTTCCAGATCGACGACTTCGCGCGGACCTGGCCCTTGTCGCAGGTGGCGGTGGGCACTCGCTTCGCCGTGCAGGCCGACCAGCGCAACAAGCCGGTGGTCGACCGGCTGATGGAAGAGGTCTACCGCTGGGCGCAGGAATCGCGCATCCAGTTCTGCCTGATCGCCTGCGAGCCGTTCCTGCATGGCGTGTTCGAGCACTACGGCTTCCGCGAATACCTGCCGCCGGCGATCCTGCCCGGTGGCGTGGACCTGCTGCGCATGGTGCTGGTGATGGAGGACGAGCCCTACCTGTCCGAATGCGGCTCGCCGCTGCACCGGTTGATCCGCGAGCCCGCGCGCGCGTTGCCCGCCAAGGCGTGGCTGACGCGGTCGTTCCACGCCCTGGGCGGCTGAGCTTCCTCGACCGCCGGCGTGCGCTCAGTCCAGCGGCGCCGCCACCGGCTCGGCCGGCTTGGCGGCTTCCGGGCTGACCTTCTCGATGGTGTGGCGCAGTTCGCGGCCGAGGATGGCCTTGGCGTCGCGCGCCCAGGCATCCAGGCGGTCGTCGAACAGCAGCTTGCTGTTCTCGTCGGGCCAGACCAGCTTGAGTTCGCGCAGCTTCTGGATGAAGCCGCGGAACAGGGTCTTGTCGAAGAACTCCGGCGCGGCCGGTGCGTACAGCAGGCTCAGGCGCTGCGCGGCCTGCTGGCACAGGCTTTCCAGTTCCGCCGCGCCCAGCGTGCCGGGGCCGTTCTTCACCAGCACCGAAATGGCGATGTAGTAACGCTCGAACGCCTGCTGCAGGGAGTGGCCGATCGCACGCAGGCGGAACACTTCGTCGGTCTGGCCGGCGCTGCGCGCGAGGATGCCGCCATCGTCGTCGTTGACCTGCTGCAGCAGGCCTTCGCGGACGAACACCTCGATGGTGCGTTCCATCCGCTCGGCGAACTCGTCCTCGCTCCACGGCAGGAACAGCTCGGCCTGCAGGAACGGATACAGCGTGCGGCCCAGCCGCAGCACGCCGGCGCGGCTCATGCGGCGGTTGTTCTGGAAGCAGCAGGCGATCCACGACGAGGCCGTGAACAGGTGCAGCACGTTGTTGCGGTAGTAGCTGAGCAACACGGCGGTGTCGTCGTCCACGCTCAGCACGTCGCCCAGCGGATGCTTGATCCGCTGCAGCATGTTGATCTCCTCGGCGTGGGAGATGATGCGGTCGGGCGAGTGCGGGGTGACGGTGACGCGGTCGGAGTAGGGCAGTTCGGCCAGCAGCACCTTCGACAGCTCGATCTGCGCGATCAGGTCGGCTTCGCCCATTGCGTGCTTGGGCGTGGACAGCAGTGCCAGCGCCAGCAGGTTGATCGGGTTCACGTCGGCGGCGCGGTTGATGTTGACCTGGATCTGCTGTGCCAGGGCGTCGACGATGTCGGACAGCCAGGCGGGCTTTTCTTCTTCGCCCACCGGCTTGCCGTCCCACTCGGGCGCGTACGTGGCCAGCGCGTCGTTCAGCGGGATCGGCTCGCCGAAGTTCACCACCACCTGGCCGTAGTTCTGCCGCAGCACCTTGGGGATGCCCCACAGCACGGCCCAGATGGATTCCTTCTCCTTCGGCCGGCCGCTGAGTTCGTCCAGGTAGCTGGTGCCTTCCAGCAACTTTTCGTAGCCGATGTAGACCGGCTGGAACAGCACCGGCTTGCGCGGCTGGCGCAGGAACGCGCGCAGCGTCATCGAGATCATGCCGCCCTTCGGCGGCAGCAGCCGGCCGGTGCGCGAGCGTCCGCCTTCGATGAAGTACTCCAGCGAATAGCCGCCGGAGACCAGCTGCGCCACGTATTCGGTGAACACCGCCGAGTACAGCGGGTTGCCGCGGAAGCTGCGGCGCATGAAGAACGCGCCGCCCTTGCGCAGCAGCGTGCCCACCACCGGCAGGTTGAGGTTGATGCCGGCGGCGATGTGCGGCGGCACGATGCCGCGCTCGTACAGCAGGTACGACAGCAGCAGGTAGTCCATGTGGCTGCGGTGGCAGGGCACGTAGACCACTTCGTGGCCGGGCGCGGCTTCCTTGAACTTGTCCAGGTGGTGGACCAGCACGCCGTCGTAGATCTGGTTCCACACGTGGCTCAGCAGGAAGCTGGCCGAGCGCACCACCGGGTTGGAGTAGTCGGCGGCGATTTCCCAGGCGTAGGCGTGCGCCTTCTTCCACGCGTCCTCGGGCTTGGACTTGTCGCGCCGCGCCTGTTCGACGATGGCTTCCTTCACCGGCTCGGCGGCCAGCACCTGGTCCACCAGCAGCCGGCGCGTGGACAGGTCGGGGCCGATGATGGCTTCGCGGATGCGGTGGAAGTGCGTGCGCAGTACGCGCGAGAGTTTGCGGACGGTGCGTTCCGGTTCCAGGCCTTCATCGACCGTGCCGCGCAGCGACACCGGCGGCGCGAACCGGACGATGGTGCCGCGGCCGTTGAGCAGGATCGCCAGCAGCCGGCGGAAGCGGCCGACGATGGCCCAGTTCTCGGAGAACAGCACCGAGAACCAGCCGCTCTGCTTGTCCGGTGCGCGGCCGACGAAGATCGACACCGGTACCAGCTGCACGTCCAGCGCGGGGTTGGCGCGATGCGCCTGCAGCAGCTTGGCCAGCGAGCCGGAATGGGTCTTGGCGCTGACCTGGTCGGGGATCAGCGTGCTGGCGTTGCGGCGCGACAGCGCCACGTAGGCGCGCTTGCGGCCCAGCGGATTGCCGCCCACCGGCAGCGGCATCAGCGGCGAGGGCAGGCCGGCGTCGCGGCAGGCGCGGTCGAGGATTAGCGCGTTGGACAGGCCGTAGTCTTCCAGCACGTAGCAGACCGGGCGGCCGTCCAGCAGGTCGGCCGGCACGCCGGGTTCGATGTTCAACGCCAGCCAGGGATCGGCCAGGCGGCCCAGCAGCCGCGCCCACAGTGGGCGCTTGGCCTGCCGGGTGGCGCCGTACGGCGCCATCGGCAGGCCCGCGGTCACCGGCGCATCGTCAGCGATCGCGGCCTCCGGCGAGGTGCCGGGCGCAGGTGCGTTCGCCGCCGCGGATGTCTTCTCGGGCGGCGTCGGCGTCGGGCCGTCCGGAAACGGCAGGGAGTTCTGTTCAGGCATCGGCCGCATTATGGCCCACGCCCATGGCCGGCTGGAAAGCGGTTACCGGCTGCGGCGTGTCTCATTCATGGCGCCGGGCGGGCTCGCCGGCATCCCGGGGAGAGGCGCGAGCCGTTGAAAGCGGGGCGTTCAGCGCCGGCGCCGGGGCTCGCATCCCACGCCGTCGTTGTCCCGGTCCAGATGCGCCCCATAACCCGGATCACCGCGCCGGACGGGCGCCGCGCCGTGGGCGCGGGCCTCGTCACAATTGCGGAAGGGGTGGGTGGGTGCCGTGTCGCGCAGTTGGGAGGGCGCGGACGGCGCAAACCGGGGAACGCGCGTGGGCGCGACGGAAGGGGACCCTGTCGGCGTGCTGTGCCGATGACAGTGGTATTCGCCGGTCTTCCGCTGGGTGTGGCAGCCGTTCTTGTCCAGGCCGCCCGAGTGCGCATGCACGGGGGAAGCGCATGCGAGCAGTCCGGCCAGCGCGAAGAACGCCTTCGGCCAGCGCCTGCAGGCCGTCATGGCGGGGACGGCGTCTCACCGTCGGCAGGCGTCGCCGCCGGCGGGGCGGTCGGCGCGGGCACTGCCGCCAGCACGGCTTCGGCATGCCGGAGGTAGTCGGTGAGGTACCACTGGCCGTTGCGCCGGGTCAGGCTGACCACCGTGTCGATCTCGCGCTCGCCCAGCGGGTAGTGGATGCGCACGGTGGCGGTGTCGCCCTTCTGTTCGACCAGGCCGGTGCGCAGGTCGGTGAAGGTGGCGTCCAGCGGCAGTCCGTAGCGCGCGAAGGTCGCCTTCGTCTCGACGAAGACGGGGGTCAGCCGCTGCAGGCTGCCGGCCATGCCGGCGTCGTTGAGGGCCTGTTCGCTGGTCAGGCCGCTGCGGCGTGCCGCCGGTGCCAGCCGTGCGAGCGTGGCGCGCGCCAGTGCGGGGTCGCCCAGCGGGGCCTGCTGCGCCCACTCGCCCAGCGCGGCGATGACCTGCGCGTAGTGGTCGCGTTCTTCCTGGGTGTAATCGCCTTCGTTCTTCACGTACTGCACGCCGAACAGGCCCAGCGTGCGCGCGGCTTCCTTCAGGTCGCGGTCCTGGCGGGCGAACTGGCGGTCGAAGCTGCGCTGCAGGGTCTTTTCCGCGTCCTTGGCCGACAGGGCGACCAGCATCGGCACCAGCTTGTCTTCCAGTGGCAGCTCGGTCAGCGGCCAGCGGCTGTGGCCGGCGCGCCAGGCGGCGTCCAGTCGCGCGTGGAGCTCCGGCGGCACGGCGTCACGGGTGAAGCCGACCAGGTCGTTGTTCTGCAGATGGGTCGCCAGCTGGCGCACGCTGGCGGCCGGCTCGCTGGCCGCACCGGCCAACTCCTCCGGCGCCTGCTTCCTGCAGGCGGCCAGCAGCAGCAGCGACAGCCCGGCGGCTGCCAGCACGCGCAGGACGGACGCGGACGGCTTCGGCTTCATGCGGTGTGACTCCCCAGTCGCTCCGCATCTTCGCGGGCGCCGGCCGACGCGGCAAGGATGGCGGTCGCAGTTGGGAGGTCGGGAATGGGGAGTAGGGATTGGGGAATGGAGTGCAGGGACTGCGAACGCCGCAGTTGTTCCCATTCCCTATTCCCCATTCCCTACTCCCGCCCAATAAAAAAGGAGGCCGGCCGTCTTGCGACGTCGCGGACCTCCTGAAGTCCGGCCGAAACCGGAGGACGAAGTGTTGTGGCACATCTCCGGTCCAAGGACCGGATGCGCACAGCCTACCTGCGCCCGAATGCTAAGGCAATACCTGAAATAGATATATGCAAGCTATTGATTTAATTGATCGAAGCGGCGATCTCGGCCTGGATCGCCTCGGCCGCGGCACGCGGATCGGCGGCCTGGCTGATCGGCCGGCCCACGACGATGGCGTCGGCGCCCCGTGCGAAGGCCTCGGCCACGCCGACGGTGCGCTTCTGGTCGTCGCTCACCGGGCCGCCGGGGCGGATGCCCGGGCAGACGATGGAGAAGCCCGTACCCGTGGCGGCGCGGATCATCCCCGCCTCCTGCCCCGAACAGATCACGCCGTCGATGCCGGCCGACTGCGCCGCCAGCGCGCGCTGGACGACGATGTCCGCCGGTTCGCCGCTGTTGATGCCCATGGCGCGAAGATCGCCACCGTCCATCGACGTCAGCACGGTCACCGCCAGCAGCCGCAACTCGCCGGCCCGCGCCCCGGCGGCGGCTTCCATCATCCCCGCGTGCCAGCCGTGGATGGTGGCGTAGGTCACCGGCCAGCGCGACAGGCCACGGATCACCCCGGCCACGGTGGCGGGGATGTCGAAGAACTTCAGGTCGACGAACACGCGCTTGTCGCGCCGGGCCAGCTCATCCAGCACGGTGAAGTAGTCGCCGCTGGCCAGCAGCTCCATGCCGATCTTGTAGAACTGCACCGCGTCGCCCAGCCGGTCGACCCAGGCCAGCGCGTCGGCGCCGGACGGCGCGTCCAGCGCGAAGATCAGGCGCTCGCGCGCGCTGAGTGCAACGGGACCGGCTGCGCTCACGGCGCGTAGTCCAGGGCGTCGCGCTTGGCCTGGGTGCGGGCGGCGGGCGGCTGGTCCCAGGCGTTGTTGAACAGCGCCGGCTCCCACGAGCCGTAGGTCGGGTTGGGCAGCATCCACCAGCGCTCGCCGAACCAGTCGTCGTACTCGTCGAACAGGGCCTGTCGGCCGTCGCCGGTGTTGGCCACCACTTCGGTGAAGTCGCCGATCTGGTCGCCGAACTGCATCAGTACGCGGTACTGCTGCCCCGCCAGGCGGCGGCGGCAGTTCTTCTCGCTGCCGTTCTGCTCGCAGCCTTCCAGCACCGTGCCCAGGCCGAGGAACACGCTGTCGTCGGCGACCGGCAGGCCGGCCTCGCGCAGGTTGGCCAGGGTGGCTTCCCTCAGGTGCACGGCGCGGTTGGAGATGTACAGGATGGTCACGCCCTTCTCGGCCGCGGCCTTGGCGAAATCGACCACGCCCGGCAGCGGCTTCGCTTTCTTTTCGGCGACCCACTGGTCCCAGCTGATCTCGTCGTACTCCTTGCCGTCGCGGATCAGCCGTGCCTGGTAGGGCGAGTTGTCCAGCACGGTTTCGTCCACATCCATCACCACGGCCGGCTTCAGGCCGGCGGCGGCGTTGCCGCGCTCGCCCGGGACCAGCGCGTCCCAGTTCTTTTCCTTCAGCGCGACATCCAGGTGGTCGGCGGCGGCACGGAAGGTCTGCGTGGTGATCGCGCGGTACTCGACCGAGGTCTGCACCCACGCCACGGCGTTGAGGTTGTCGTGCGTGCCGGTGGGCTTGGCCGCCGTCGCGGTGGCGGCAGGCGCGGCGGCATCGGCTGGTGCGGCCACGGGCTCGGTGCGTTTGCAGGCGGCCAGGGTCAGCAATGAAGCCGCCAGGCCGGCGGCGAGCAGGGAAACGCGCATGGAAGATCCCATTTCGAATGTGCGGGAATTCTAGCCGACCGCTGTTACACCCGTCGGTCGATGCCGGTGCGCGCGGGTTATCCTGCCGGCCCGTTCCTGTTCCCGATGCCTCCATGGAAGACACCGCGCTCGTCCTGAATGCCACCGAGGCCCGCCTGCTCGGCTGCCTGATCGAGAAGGAAGCCACCACGCCGGAGACCTATCCGCTGACGGTCAACGCTGCGCAGTCCGCCGCCAACCAGAAGACCGCGCGCGATCCGGTCATGACGCTGGACCCGGGCGCGGTGAACCATGCGTTGCGCCAGCTGGAGCAGAAGGGCCTGGCCAAGCAGGTGTTCTCTTCGCGCGCCGAGCGCTACGAGCATCGCACCGCGGCGTTCTTCGGCATCCCGCAGCAGCAGGCCGTGCTGCTGGGCCTGTTGCTGCTGCGCGGCGCGCAGACCACGCACGAACTGCTCGCGCGCAGCGAGCGGCTGTTGAAGTTTGCCGACGCCGATGACGTGCGCCATCACCTGGACCGCCTGATCCAGCGCGAACCTGCGCTGGTCGTGCAGATCCCGCGCGGTCCGGGACAGCGCGAGGATCGCTACATGCATCTGCTCGGCGGTCCGGTGGACGTGGCGGCGATCGCGGCGCGGCTGCCGTCGTCGTCCGCGGGCGAGCCTGCGAATGCGGAACTCGAAGCGCGCGTCGCGGCGCTGGAGGGCGAGGTCGCCGCCTTGCGTGAACAGGTAGCCACCCTGCTCGCGGCGCGCGAAGGCTGAGCGTCAGCCTTCGTCGCTTGCGTCGGCGAACGGAGCGGTCGCGGCCCTGCGTCATGCGTCATGCGTCGGGTGACTCTCACGTTCGCCCTCGGCCCTGATGCCGCAACAGCCAAGCTACACGCGGATACCCGGCTGGCGACGTTGCGCGCCGCATTGCATCGCGCTACGTTCGCTGCGCCCCCGGCACGGAACGTCTTCATGGAACGACGCCTCATCCGGAGTATCGCCACCAGCGCGCTGATCTCCGTTGCCACGACAGGATGCCACGCCACCATGGCCACATCGACCTCACCCGGTCCTTCTTCCGCGCTGCCGGAAGGCCACTACACCAACGTCGGCGCCGAGTGGCCGTTGAAGTTCAGGGCGCATTATTTTGGTGGGCACTGCTTCGATACCCAATCGTGCGCGATCCTCTACCGGGGTTTCAGTCACGGATCGGAAGACAGACCGTCGCCCTCGGTCGCATCGTATGGACGACCGCTCGACAAGCTGTTGAGCGCGGGCCGTGGCCCCATCCCGAATTTCCCGCCCCCGGCCCGCGTCACATGGCGCTCGAAGGACGGGACACCGCTTGAGGCGGAGATCGATATCGGCGAGATCTTCCGGGATGGATTGGTCCGGCACAATCTCAGGCAGGAGGAGATATCGGAGCAAGGGCCAGGCCCGGGATTGCTGCCTGCCATCATTCTTGAGGTCAACGATCGCACGATCAGCGTCTACATGCGGGCGCACATCTCCACCAGGGAGTTGCAAGAGCCGGGGAACCGGTACAGCGACTTCCGAAATGACCTGATCAAGGTATTCAGTCGGAACTACTGAGCAAGGAGCGCTCGCCATGCAATCGAGTGAAGAGGCGCAGGATCGGGACGGCAGGATAGAGGTAGAGCGCACCGGAGAAGCGGGCCGCGAAAGCTATCGTCAAGCCGAGGCCGAACTGGCCAAGCTTCGTGTTCCCCTGTTTCTTCGCGAAGGAAATGCGCACGAACGTTTGTATATCGCCGGCCTGGATGGGACCGGGAACAGTTTGTTCGATGATGATCCCGCGCACTGGAGCGCGGTCGCGAAGATCTACAAGCAGATAGAAGAAGCCAGGCCGCCAAGAGTGGCGGCAGGCTATGTGGAAGGGACATTTACACAGAATGGATGGCTCAGGACACCGGAAAAGTTGTTCGATGGGCGCTTCGGACACACCTTTGACGAGCGGGTCGAGACGGCCTACTTCCAGTTCTGCGTGCAGGCCAAGGAATGGCTGAGAGAGGATCCGGCGGCGCAGATCCGTGTCGCCGGCATCGGGTTCAGTCGCGGCGGCGAGCAGATGGCGGCGCTTGAGCGAATGATCCATGAGCGTGGCATACGCGATCCGGAAAGTGCGGACTATCGTGTGAACGGGGAGAACCTGATCACCCGTATCGAGTACGCCGACCGCCCCCTGCTCGTGCAGCCAGGCGTGACGCCGCAAGTGGCGCTGATGATCGACCCCGTTCAAACGGGGGTTGAGGAGCATGATCGCCGCTTGCCTCCGTCTACGCTGACGACGTTCCAGCTGACGGCTGAGAACGAGCGTCGTGATCTGTTCAAGGCCACCCTGCACGTGTCGCTGGGATTCAGTGAAGACGACCGCAGCCTCAACCTCGTCCGCCCCGGGTCTCACGGGGACATGGCGGACACCTACTCCCGCAACGGATTGGGCATCGAGAATTTCAACCTGAGCGTCGAATTCCTCAACCGCCTCAGCGACACGCCGTATCTCGAGAAGCGTCCCCTGCCAGAGGATCCCGACCAGTACGTGATCCACCGCTCCGACCAGCACATGGGCGGCCTGTACGGCACGCGTGGCTACGACCGCGACGGCGTGCGCGACCATGTGGACACGCTGGCGCCGGAGCGGCTTTGCCGGCAGGCGGTGGTCGACGACTGCAACCGCAAGGCGCCGATCGACGAGGCCCTCGACGCCCAGTTCGAGCGCCGCACCGGAGCGTCGTCGCAGGCGACCGGGAAAGCCGTGGGCGGATATGTCGAAGAGGCAGCGGACCGGTCCGTGTGGCCCGGCTTGAATGACATCGTGGAGCGCGTCTCGCGGGCAGGACCAACAAGCGGAGGCGACCCGATGTCGGCCGTGCTCGGCGAATATCTGCGCGGCCCCTGGGCACGCCAGTTCCAGGCGGATGTCGCCAGGGAACTGGCAGCGCGGGAGGAGCCATCGATGCACGTCGCGTCTCCCCAGTCGTCACCCGCCGAGCCCGCGCGCGAGTCGCCCGCAGCTGCGCGGTAAGCGCACCTGTCGCGGGTTAGCGCTTCTCCTCCATCAGCCCCACCAGGTTGCCATCCGGATCACGCAGGAAGCCGGTCCACAGTTCATGGTCCGGCATGCGCGCGGCGAGTTGCGGCGGCCGCTCTTCCGTCGCGCCGCGCGCGACGAGGGCGGCCTGCGTGGCGACGATGTCGTCCACGCGGAAGTACAGGATCGAATTGGCACCGACCGCCCCCGCGCCCTGCGGTGTGGTCAGCATCAGTCGCACATCGCCGGCCTGAAGGAATGCCAGCGTCGGCGCGGGTTGGAACAGAAAGGGCAGGCCCAGCGCGTCGCGGTAGAACGCCAGTGCGCTATCGACGTTGCCGACGGTGAGGGCGATCTGGTGGATGTGGGAGAGGCGGGGTTGCATCGCGGTGTCTCCGGTGGGGTTCACTGCGGCCGACGACTGCTGCGCAGCAGGAACAGGCTGCCGATAAGCGTGCCCGCCAACGATGCCGCCAGCCCGATTGCCGAAGCGATCAGCAGTTCGCGCGGCCACGAGACCGGCATGCCGGCGCTGTCGCCAACAAGCATCCGCAGCAGCACGGCCGTCGGCGCGGCGGCGGCGACCAGCAGCAGGAGCGGTAAGAAGCGTCCGGTACCGAAGGCGCGCAACATCATCGCAACGACCACCAGCGCCGCCAGGCCAGGGCCGTAGAGCGCACCGGGCAACGCCGTCATGGCCGAAGGCGCCCGCCAGTACGGGAACCCGACGCCGACCAGGGCGATCAGGAAACCCACCAGCCACCAGATCCGGCTGTTGCGCGTCATGGTCCGTGCTCCCGTGGATACGGGCCAAGCGTACCGCGTCGTCCGCGCGATCCCTAGTCGAACATCGCCTGGATCGCCGCCAGGCCGGCGCTGGCGCGTTCCTTCTTGCGCTCCGCGTCGGCGACCGGGTCGGCGCCGTCGCGCTGCAGTTCGTCGACCGGCAATTCATCGATGAAGCGACTGGGCTGCAGACGCAGGCGCTCGCCGAAGCGGCGCGTCTCGCGGTTGTGGCTCAGCCACAGCTGTTCCTTGGCACGGGTGATGCCCACGTACATCAGGCGCCGTTCTTCCTGCAGGTTGCCTTCCTCCACGCTGGTCTCGTGCGGCAGCGTGCCGTCCTCGCAGCCGACGATGAAGACGTAGCGGAATTCCAGTCCCTTCGCCGCGTGCAGGCTCATCAGCCGCACCTGGTTGCCGCCGTCATCCTTGTCGTTGCGCGACAGCAGCGCGAGCTGCGCGGCCAGGTCGCCGGCGGAACTGCCGCGCGGTCCGCCTTCGAACCAGTCGGCCAGTTCGTCCAGGTTGGCGCGGCGACGCTGGAACGAGGCTTCGTCCTTGCACTGCGAGCGCAGGTCGGCCAGCAGGCCGGACCGTTCGCTCAGGCGGCGTACCAGATCGGCCGGCGGCAGTTCCTCGGCATGCCGGCGCAGGTCGCGCACGATGTCGACGAAGGCGCTGAGGCCGTTGGCCGCACGCGGCGGCAAGGCTTTCAGCGCGCCCATCGATTCTGCCGCGCGCGATAACGGCAGGTGCGCGTGCTGCGCCATCTCGGCCAGCTTCGCCAGCGAGGTCGCACCGACTTCGCGCTTGGGCGATTGCACCGCGCGCAGGAAGGCGGCGTCGTCGTCCGGATTGACCAGCAGGCGCAGCCACGACAGCGCGTCCTTCACTTCCTGCCGCTCCAGGAACGCGGTACCGCCGGTCAGGTGATAGGGGATGCGCAGCAGCTGCAGCGCCTTCTCCAGCGCGCGCGACTGGTGGTTGCCGCGGAACAGGATGCAGAAGTCGCTCCACGCCGCGCTCTTGGACGCGTGCACGAACGAGATCTCGGCGGCGACCTTCTCCGCTTCGTGCTCGTTGTCGCGGCACTCCCAGACGCGGATGCGTTCGCCGTCGGCCTGATCGCTCCACAGCGCCTTCGGGTGTTCGTGCGGGTTGTTGGCGATCAGCGCATTGGCGGCGCGCAACACGCGGTTGCTGCAGCGGTAGTTCTGTTCCAGCTTGATGATCTGCAGGGCCGGATAGTCCTTCGCCATCTGCAGCAGGTTGTCGGGGTTGGCACCGCGCCAGGCGTAGATGCTCTGGTCGTCATCGCCCACGCAGGTGAAGTCGCCGCGCTCGCCGGCGATCGCCTTCAGCAGGCGGTACTGCGCATCGTTGGTGTCCTGGCATTCGTCGACCAGCAGGTAGCCGATGCGTTCGCGCCACGCCGCGGTGATCTCCGGATTGTTCTCCAGGATCTGCACCGGCAGGCGGATCAGGTCGTCGAAGTCGACCGCGTTGAACGTGGTCAGCCGGTCCTGGTAGCGCTGGTACAGCAGGGCGGCGTCCTTCTCGCGGTTGGTGCGCGCCGCGGCCAGCGCTTCCTCCGGCGAGAGACCGGCGTTCTTCGCGCGCGAGATCAGGTTCTTCGCCGCTTCCACCTCGTCGGGCTTGGCGCCGTGCATCAGGTCCTTGACCTGCGCGTGGGCATCGTCGGCGTCGAAGATCGAGAACCCACGCTTCAGGCCCACGGTGGCGTGTTCGATCTGCAGGAATTTCAGTCCGAGCGCATGGAAGGTGCATATGGTCAGGCCTTCCGCGGCATCGCCCTTGATCCGCTTGGACACGCGCTCGCGCATTTCCTTGGCGGACTTGTTGGTGAAGGTGATCGCCGCGATCCGGCGCGCCGGGAAGTGGTTGCCGGCGATCAGGTGCGCGATCTTCTCCACGATCACCCGCGTCTTGCCACTGCCGGCGCCCGCGAGCACCAGCAGGGGGCCCTTGCTGTGCAGGACGGCGGCGCGTTGGGGGGGATTAAGACCGTGCATGGGGACTTCCTGGCGGAGCGCGATTGTACTCGCCGACGAGCGGCGGCAGGTTCTGTTGACAGGTTCTGATCCGTCCACCTATTCATACGACACGATCCGGACGTGTGAAAAGGAGGAACGCTCCGTGAAGACGCTGTTGACCCTTGTATTCTTGTGCGCCGCCATGCCCGCGTTCGCCGATTCCGCTGTTTCGGGCACGCCATCGGCATCAGCTTCCACTCCGTCCCTGCGACCGGTGGACCTGCTGATCATGCAGACGGAAGACTACCTGGCTTTCCATCCCGACCAGCAGTTCCGTCTCCGAGGTAGCGAGGCCTTGCGGGCGGGGCGGCTGGAGGAGGCCCGCATCCACTTCCAGCGCGGCGCGCGCTATGCGGACAAGCTGTCGCAGGCCGCGCTAGCCGAGATGTGGTGGGAAGGGCGTGGCGGCCCGCAGGATCGCGCGATGGGCTACATCTGGATGGACCTGGCGGCCGAACGCGGGACGCCGCATCTGTTGACGATGCGCGAGCGTTACTGGTCACAGATGGATGTAGTGGAGCGCGCCCGCGCAACGAACGAAGGGGCTGCGCTGCAGAGCGAATACCAGGACGCGATTGCCAAGCCCCGGCTCGCCGCCCAACTGCGAAGAGGCATGTCGAAGATGACGGGCAGTCGCGCAGGTGTCGCGTCCAGGACAGAGGTGTGTGCGGGCGCGACGGCATCCGGCAGCTGCGCGCACTGGGTCGATGCCAGCGACTACTACGCCACGCACCACTGGCAGCCCGATGCCTACTGGCGCATGCAGGAACAGCTCCTGCGCGGCCTTGGCGAGGCTACGCCGCAAGCCGATGTAGGTCCGCTCGAACCCGCGCGATAGGTTCAAAGGGAGGACGTCCGGCATCCATCCAGTGCAGGCCGCTGCCACGCCTGGCGCGAGTCCGTCCACGCCGGGAATCGGGCTGCGCTGGATTTGCCCTCCGACCGACTCACGAAGGTGCGGAGGTGCGTGCGGTCTACAATGGGCCCATGGCCAAGCTCTACTTCTACTACTCGGCGATGAATGCCGGGAAGACCACCACGCTGCTGCAGTCGGCGCACAACTACCGCGAGCGCGGGATGCGGGTGGTGATCCTGACGCCGCGGCTGGACGACCGTGCCGGCACCGGGGTGGTGGCCTCGCGGATCGGTCTGCGCGCGGATGCCGTGGCGTTCGAGCGCGACGACGATCTGGAGCGGCGGATACGCGACGACATCGCCACGCACGGCAAGCTCGACTGCGTGCTGGTGGACGAGGCGCAGTTCCTCACCCGCGCGCAGGTGTGGCAGCTCAGCGAAGTGGTGGATGCACTGCGCATCCCGGTGCTGTGCTACGGGCTGCGCACGGATTTCCGCGGCGAGCTGTTCGAGGGCAGCCAGTACCTGCTGGCCTGGGCCGACGAGCTGAGCGAGATCAAGACCATCTGCCACACCGGCAAGAAGGCGATCATGACCGTGCGCGTCAACGAACAGGGGCTGGCCGTGCAGGACGGGCCGCAGGTGGAGATCGGCGGCAACGAGCGCTACGTGTCGGTCAGTCGCGCCGAGTTCAAGAAGATCGCCCGCGGTGAGGGCCGCATCGATCCCGTGCAGCCGGACCTGCCGCTGGCCTGAGCCGGCTCAGTGGCAGGTGGCGCGCAGCTCCGCCACTTCCCGCGGAATGATGCCGCCATCGGGCAGCGCGATGCGCAGTTCGCCCAGCAGGGCATCCAGTTCGCGGCGTGCGCGCTCCTTCTCGCCCAGTCGGCACCGGGCCTCTGCCTGGTATGAGCGGGCCTGCCACCGCAGCTTCGGCGCTTCGCTGCCGCCGCCAGGCTGCGTCGCCAGTGTCTGCAGCGGTGCGATGGCATCCTGCGGCCGTCCCAGCCGGGTCAGGTGCCGGGCCATCGACAGTTCCGAGAACCAGGTGCGCGGATGGTCCGGGCCGAAGCCGACGCGGGTCAACCGCACGGCGCGGTCGAAGCGTTTCGTCGCGCCCTGCAGGTCGCCCTTGGCGGCGAGTACCTCGCCGATCATGCGGTCGGTCTCGCCGATCAGCGCGTGGCTGGCGCCGATGGTGCCCACCCGCAGCTGTCGCGATTCCTCCAGCGCCGCCAGCGCCTCGTCGTAGCGGCCGGCGCTGTGCAGCACCATGCCGTAGTTGAACAGGCCGCCCGGCAGGATCTGCATGCTCTCGTTCTCGCGCCAGATGGCGACGGCCTGCGCGACATCGCGCACGGCGGCGGCGGTGTCGCCGCGCTCCCACGCGATGATGCCCATCGAGTTCCAGCTCGACGCGGTGTCGCGATGGCGCGGTCCCAGCGACTCCAGCGTCATCGCATGCAGGCGGCGCAGCTCCGCGTCCGCCTCGCGCAGCTGGCCCTGGTCGACCTGCACCGCGGCGATGTGGCGCCGCAGGGCCTGGGTGAGCGGGTGCCGCGGTCCGTGGATGTCTTCGGAGAGTCCGCGCGCGCGCTGGAACGCGGCGAGTGCGGCGTCGGTCTCGCCGCGGTTGCGGTAGAGCAGCGCCAGGCTGCGCTGGATCTCGATCGCCAGCGGATGGCGCGCGTGCCCGTTCGCCTGCAGGTGCGCCAGCGCGGCGCGATAGCCGCGCGCGCCAGCGTCGGCGTTGCCGAGTTCGACATCGAGCTGCGCCAGGTCGCGCATGTTCTCGGCCACCCCGGCTTCGTCTTTCAGGGTGCGGCGGATATCCAGCGAGCTGTCGAACATCTGCCGCGCGAGTTGCTTCTCGCCGGCGTCCGCACGGCAGCGTCCGTTCTGCGACTGGAACTCCGCCACCCGCAGCGGCAGGCGCGATTCGAGCGGACGCAGGCGCGCTTCCATCGGCGCCATCGCCTGCACGCACTGGCGCGAACGTCCCAGCAGGCGCAGCACGCGGCCATGCTGGGTGGCGGCCTGCAGGCGCAGGCTGTCGGGGGCGTCGCCGGTCACCGCCAGCACGCGTGCCTGCTTTTCCAGCAATGCCAGCGATTCGTGGTAATCGCCCAGGCCCAGGCGCAGGCGCGCGATCACGCCCAGCAGTTCGGCCTGTGCGCGCGGCTGGTTGGCGAGTTCGCGCTCGCCGCGGCGTTCGCCGGCCGCGAGCAACTCGCGCGCATCGAAGGTGTTGCCCTGTTGCGAGGCGCTGGCGTTGTCGAACAGGCCGATCACGAAATCCTGCATCGCCTGCGCGCGCGCCGCTTCGCGCATGGCCTGCCGCCCCTGCCACACGCTGGCGGCCAGCGCGGCGACCAGCACCGTGGCCGCCACGCCACCACCGGCCAGTGCCCAGCGATGACGCACGAGGTACTTGTGCAGCCGATAGCCCATGCTTTGCGCCCGCGCGTGGACAGGGCGGCCTTCGATATGCCGCCGCAGGTCCAGCGACAGGGCTTCGACCGAGGCATAGCGCTGCTCCGGCAGCTTCTGCAGGGCCTTCAGCGCGATGTTGTCGAGGTCGCCGCTGAGCTTGCGGGCGGTGCGGCGCGCCTCCGGGCAACGGCTGCGGCTGCCGTCGGTGGTGCGCAGGGTGGCGACCGAGGGCTTGAGCGGTTCCACCGCCAGGATGGCCTGCTCCCATTCGGCATCGGTCTGCCGGCGCAGGCGGTAGGGCTTGGTGCCGGCGATCAGTTCATACAGCACCACGCCGAGCGAATACACATCGGTCATGGTGGTGACGAGTTCGCCGCGCACCTGTTCCGGTGCCGCGTAGTGCAGGGTGAAGGCGCGGACTTCGGTGCGCGGATGCACCGGCGCCGGCTCCGGGTCGTCGAGCAGCTTGGCGATGCCGAAATCCAGCAGGCGCACGTCGCCCGACGGCGTGACCAGGATGTTGGACGGCTTGAGGTCGCGGTGGACGATCAGGTTGGCATGCGCGTGGCTGACGGCTTCGCAGACCTGCAGGAACAGCGCCAGCCGCGCGTCCAGGCCCACGTTGTTGGCCAGGCAGTAGTCGGTGATCGACACGCCTTCGACGTACTCCAGCGCCAGGTACGGCTGGCCCTCGCTGCCGATGCCGGCATCGAGCAGGCGCGCGATGTTGGGGTGTTCGAGGCGGGCGAGGATCTCGCGCTCGCGGGTGAAGCGCAGCCGCAGGTTGGGATCGGCCAAGCCGGGGCGCAGCAGTTTCAGCGCCACCCGGCGCTTGTACAGGCCGTCCGCGCGCGTGGCCAGCCAGACCAGCCCCATGCCGCCTTCGCCCAGCAGCGACTCCAGCTGGTAAGGCCCCAGGCGCATGCCGGGTTTCAGCTGGCCGGGCTTGTCGATCAGCGGTTGGTCGATGAAGCCGTCGCCTTCCTCTTCCAGCGCGAGCAGCTTTTCCACTTCCTGCGCCGTTTCCGGATCATCCGCGCGCAGGATCTCGAGTTGCTCGACGCGCGCTTCCGGCTCCAGTTCCAGCAGCACGTCCAGCAGCGGGGACAGGCGTTTCCAGCGTTCGACGTCCATCGGCGCGGCGCGGCTGGCGCGGGCTCAGGTGTCCGCCATCGCCGACAGCAGGAACAGTCGCGCCTTCTGCCAGTCGCGGCGGATGCTGCGCTCCGAGCGCTGCAGCAGCTCGGCGATCTCCAGTTCCGACAGGCCGGCGAAGTAGCGCATTTCCACCACCTGGGCCAGGCGTTCGTCGGCGGCGGCCAGTTTCTCCAGCGCGTCATTGAGCGCCAGCATGTCCTCGTCCAGGCGCAGGTTGCCTTCCACTTCCTCCGGGATGTCGGCCACGCGCTTGAGGTCGCCGCCGCGCTTGCGCGCCAGCCGGCTGCGGGCGTAGTCCACCACTACGCTGCGCATCGACGAGGCGGCATAGGCGAAGAAGTGCGCGCGGTCCTCGAACTTGGCCGTGCCGGTGGAGCCGAGCAGTTTCAGGTAGGACTCGTGCACCAGCGCGGTGGCGTCCAGCGTGTAGCCGTGCTGCCCGGACAGCTGGCGGCGCGCCATGGTGTGCAGTTCCTGGTACAGGGTGGCCAGCACGCGGTCCAGCGCGGCGCGGTCGCCGCTGCGGGCCGAGTCCAGCCACAAGGTGATGTCAGGTGCGTCGGCCATCCGTCTTCCCCACGTGCCAAGGGCGGGAATATAACGTCATTTCCCTCACAACACGTGAGGAAGGCCGGCTTCCCCCGCCGTGCTCAGCGCTGGCAGTGCCCGCACCAGACCGTGGCGCGCTGGCCGATGCTGGCCTGCCGCATCGGGCGGCCGCAGCGCGGGCAGGGTTCGCCGCCGCGGCCATAGGCCGACAGTTCCTGCTCGAAGTACCCCGGCGCCCCGTCCGGGCTGAGGAAGTCGCGCAGCGTGGTGCCGCCGCGGGTGATGGCATAGGCCAGGATGGCCTTCACCGCGTCCGCGAGCGCGCCGTAGCGTTCGCGCGAGACCTTGCCGGCGGCACGCAGCGGCGAGATGCCGGCACGGAACAGGCTTTCGGCCGCATAGATGTTGCCCACGCCCACCACCACCGCCTGGTCCATCAGGAAGGTCTTCACCGGCGCCTTGCGGCCACGGCTGAGGAAAAACAGGTAATCGCCGTCGAAGTCGTCCGACAGCGGCTCCGGCCCCAGTCCCTGCAGCAGCGGGTGGGTTTCACCGACCGGCTGCCACAGCAGGCTGCCGAAACGGCGCGGGTCGTTGAAACGCAGGACGCGGTGTTCTTCGCCCTGCAGCGCGATGTCGACATGGTCGTGCGCACCCACCGGCGTGTCCGCCGGCAGCACGCGCAGGCTACCCGACATGCCCAGGTGCAGCAGCGCGCTGCCGGCCGCCGTGTCCATCAGCAGGTACTTGGCGCGGCGGCGCACGGCGTCGATGCGCTGTCCCGGCAGGTCGCGGGCCACCTCCGGCGGAATCGGCCAGCGCAGGTCGGGACGGCGCAGCGTCACCGCCGTGATCCGCCGGCCTTCGACATGCGGCGCCAGTCCGCGGCGCGTGGTCTCGACTTCGGGCAACTCAGGCATGGGTCACCGCCGCGCTGTAGAAATCGCCCTCGCGGCGCACATGCACCCGGCCGCCGAAGGCATGGCTCAGGTGCGCATCGGTCAACGTGGCCGCGCGATCGCCATCGGCCTGCAGTGCGCCGTCGCGCAGCAGCAGGACGCGGTCGATCTCCGGGATGATCTCCTCGATATGGTGGGTCACCAGCACCAAGGTGATGCCGCGTTGCGCCAGTGTGCGCATCAGGTCCAGGAAGTGCTGCCGCGCCACCAGGTCCAGGCCGGCGGTGGGCTCGTCCAGCAGCAGGGCCTCGGGCTGGTGCACCAGCGCGCGCGCGATCAGCACGCGGCGCATCTCGCCGGTGGACAGTTCGGCGACCTGGCGGTCGGCCAGGGCGGCGGCGTGCACGTCGTCGAGTGCACGCTGCGCGCGTGCACGCATGTCGGCGTCGACCTGGCGGTGCGGTGGCAGCACGAAGCTGGAGAAGTACCCGGTGACCACCGCGTCCTCGACACGCAGGTGCGTCATCTGCTGCAGGTCGCGGGTGAGGTCGCTGGTCACCAGGCCCAGCCGGTTGCGCAGCTGGCCGACGTTCCAGCGGCGCAGGCCGAACACCTTCACCGGCGCCTCGCCCTCGCGCGCCAGCGGGTACAGCTCGCGGTTGATCAGTTTGATTAAGGTGGATTTCCCGCAGCCGTTCGGCCCCAGGATGGCGGTGTGCCGGCCGAGCGGAATGGTCAGCGACAGGTCGTGCAGCACGCGGGTGGCGCCGCGCACGACCGTGGCGCGGTCCAGCTCGAACAGGGGCGCGGCGGAGGCGGCCGTGGCAGGGGAGGCGGGCAGGTTCATCGGAACGGGCAGGGCAGGTGCGCAGCCAGCGTACCCGAATCCGCCGGCCGGCCAACGGCCGCGTGCGCGTTGCAGCGACCGCGTCACGCGCGCCGTGCCCGCCGACCCTACAATGCCGGCATGCATCGCCTTCTTTCCCTGTTCCTCGTCGCCTGCATGCCGCTGACGGCATCGGCCCAGGTCACCGCCACCGGCGAATACCTGGCGCGCATGGACAGCGACCGCGACGGCCGCGTCGGCCTGGCCGAATACCAGGCGTGGATGAGCTATGCCTTCGACGGCATGGACCGCAATCGGGATGGCGTGCTGTCCGCCGACGAACTGCCCGGCGGTCGCGGCAAGCCGATCACCCGCGAGGCGCATCTGGCGCAGCTGGCGGACCGCTTCAAGCGGCAGGATGTCGATCGCGACGGCTTCCTCGGCGAGAAGGAACTGGCGGCGCCGCCACGCTGATCGCCGTCAGGTGTGCAGCAGGCGGCCGCCTGCGAACGCCCAGTTTTCCCACGTCGTTTCCTTGAAGCAGACCATGACGTTCTCCGGGTCGCGACCGGCGGCCTGCAGGCGTTGCATCAGGTCGGCGAGCAGCGCCTTCTTGACCTTCACGCTGCGCCCGGCGGACCACAGGATCTCGATCAGCACGAAGTCGCCGTCGCGCGCACCGGCCACGTCGGGATACGAAGCGTCGTAGCGGAAGTCCTCCGCCGGCAGCTCCAGCACGCGCTGGAAGCGGTCGGTGGCCGGCACGCCGGAGGCGACGAGCGCGGCATGCACGGCATCGAGCACGGACGCCTTGAAGGCGGCATCCTTCGGCGTGCGGACGGTCACGGTGACCAAGGGCATGGCGGACTCCGGTGCGGTGGGAACGCCAGCTTATCCGTCATGGACGCGCACAAAAGAAAACGCCGGCCACGAAGGCCGGCGTCGGGTTGCCGGCCCCGGGAGGGGCCGGCGGGGGGAGGAACGGCTACTTGGTGATGTCGACGTGGTTGGTCTCGCGCAGGAACAGCGTGCCGATGATCAGCGTCATCACCGCGATGCCGATCGGATACCACAGGCCGTAGTACAGGTTGCCCGTGCCGGCCACCAGCGCGAACGAGATCGCCGGCAGGAAGCCACCGAACCAGCCGTTGCCGATGTGGTACGGCAGCGACATCGAGGTGTAGCGGATGCGGGTGGGGAACAGCTCCACCAGGTAGGCGGCGATCGGGCCGTAGACCATGGTCACGTAGATCACCAGCACCCACAGCAGGAACAGCGTCATCGGGATGTTGATGCGCGCGGTATCCGCCTTCTCCGGATAGCCGGCGCTGGTCAGTGCGCCCTTCAGCGCCGCACCGAACTCGCCCGACTTCGCCTTCAGATCGTCCTTCGACAGGCCGGCCGCTTCGTACGAAGTCACCGCGGCGCCGCCGACCTGGACCTGGGCCACTTCGCCCGCCGGACCCGGCTGGATCTCATGCGGCACGCCAGCCTTGGTCAGCGCGGCCGTGGCCACGTCGCAGGAGCTGGTGAACTTGCGGATGCCCACCGGATCGAACTGGAAGCTGCAGGTGGCCGGATCGGCGACGACGACGGCCGGCGACGACGTGCGGGCTTCATCGATGGCCGGGTTGGCGTAGTGGGTGATGCCCTTGAAGATCGGGAAGTAGGTGATCGCCGCCAGCAGGCAGCCGGCCATGATGATCTTCTTTCGGCCGATCCGGTCCGACAGCCAGCCGAAGAACAGGAAGAACGGCGTGGCCAGCAGCAGCGCACCGGCGATCAGCAGGTAGGACACGGTCGGATCGACCTTGATCATGCTCTGCAGGAAGAACAGCGCGTAGAACTGGCCGCCGTACCACACCACGGCCTGGCCGGCGGTGGCGCCGAACAGTACCAGCAGCATCAGCTTCAGGTTGCCCCCCTGCAGGCTGTCGCGGAACGGCTTCTTCGAGCCCTTGCCCTCGGCCTTCATCTGCTGGAACAGCGGGGATTCGGCCAGCTGCAGGCGGATCCACACCGAGATGCCCAGCAGCACGATCGAGCCCAGGAACGGAATGCGCCAGCCCCAGTCCTCGAACGCCTCGGTGCCCAGGGTCAGGCGGCAGGCCAGGATCACCGCCAGCGACAGGAACAGGCCCAGCGTCGCGGTGGTCTGGATGAACGCCGTGTACAGGCCACGCTTGCCGGGCGGCGCATGTTCGGCCACGTAGGTGGCCGCGCCACCGTACTCGCCGCCCATCGCCAGGCCCTGCGCCAGGCGCAGGATGATCAGGATCACCGGCGCGGCGAACCCGATCGTCGCGTAGTTGGGCAGCACGCCCACCAGGAACGTTGAGATGCCCATGATCAGGATGGTGACCAGGAACGTGTACTTGCGGCCGATGCGGTCGCCCAGGCTGCCGAAGAAGGCCGCGCCGAACGGGCGCACGAAGAAGCCCGCCGCGAACGCCAGCAGCGCGAAGATCATGCCGGTGGTTTCGTTGACGCCGCTGAAGAACTGCTTGGCGATGATGACGGCCAGCGAGCCGTACAGGTAGAAGTCGTACCACTCGAAGACGGTGCCGAGACTCGAGGCGAAGATGACCTTCTTGTGGCCCTTCGTCAGCTCGCCCGACGACGCATGCTGCGCAGACGTGGAACTCATGTGCATTCCCCTCAGAACGTGTATTTGACGGTGGTGTGCAGACGCTTCAGGTCGCCCTCGCGGTCGTCCTCAAGCGAGCGCTGCCCGTAGATGAGCTCCGCGCCGATATCCAGTTTCGGGAACGGCGAGTAGATCAGGTTGGCGTGCATCGACTGCGTGCGCTCGGTGACGCCGAAACCCGTCAGCGCGGCGTCGTTGTCGAAATGCGAGGCCGCGTACATCAGGTTGGTGCGGATCTTCGGACTGAACACATGGCGCCAGGCGACGAAGCCGCCGTAGCCGTCCAGCGCCGCGATGTCGCCATTGGCTTCGGTCACCACGTCGCTGCCCACGCCGAAGGCGAGGTAGCGGCCGATGCCCTGGCCGGCGTTCACCGCGTAGCGGATGTCGTCGCTCTTGCCCAGGTTGAACTTGCCCGAGACGCTGACCGAGGCGCCGGTGTCGGTCTCTTCCAAGGCCTTGAACTGGCGCACCATGCCGGCGACGGTGAAGTGGCCCCAGTCGCCCTTGGTCAGCCAGCGCGCGGTGAGGTCGGGCATGGCGTTGTCGCCGCTGTTGAAGCGGGTGCCGGTGCGGTACGGCGTGACCGTGGTCTGCGGGTTCTCTGCCGAGAACGACCACGCGCCCTTGGTGTAGCGCACCTGGGCCTGGCGCACGAAGATCGTGCCGTCGGTGGGGCCGACGAAGTCGACCGCATCCGGCAGTGCAGCCACGTCCATGAAGTTGGACCAGGTCTGGCCGGCCAGCCAGCTGTTCCAGGTCACGTAGGCATGGCGCAGGCTGACGGCATAGGTATTTGTCGCGGTCTCGTTGCCGGCCAGCGCGTTGCTGCCGCCGCCGAAGAAGTCGGCTTCTACGTAGGTCTTGAACTTGTCCCCGCCCTCGGTGACGTGGTCGGTGCTCAGCCAGAAGCGCGAGAACTGCGCGTGGAAGTCGGTGTACGCATCGCCGCCATCCGCGCCCGCGCCGCCCACCGGGATGGTGCTGGGCACGTAGAACAGCCGACCGGAATTGCCGTCGGCGATCCGCCCATCGCTGGTGTCGGTGACCATCGCGTCCATCTTGATGAAGCCGCCGTAGGAGAACGTGGTCCCCGGGTTGGCGGCGGTCAGGATGGTGGTGGACTGGATCGGCTGCTTGCCCGCCGGTGCCGCGGGCTTGGCGGCCTGCGCCGCCTGCACCTGGGTCACCTGTTCCTGCGTGGTGGTGATCTGGGTCTGCTGTTGCTGCTGCGACGACAGCAGCAGCTGCACCTGGCGCTCCAGGTCGGCGACGCGCGCCTCCAGGGCTTTCTCCTTGGCGGTCTGTGCGAAGGCCATGCCTGGTGCGATCAAGGCGACGAACAGCGCGGCAGCCAATGGCCGTCGCGCGAATGCGGAACGTTGGGTCATAACCCCTCCCGAAAGGTCGATGGCCGCATTGCGCGGCTGACGGAGACTTGCGCCTGCAAGCCGGCGACGCCTATTCGCCATTAGTCGTATCTGCGTGCCCGGGAACACAAACCCTTGCCCACAAAGGCGTGCGACGTTCTGTCGCAGTGCGCGCCACCGGTGTTTTAAGACCATCGTCTAAGCCGGATGCTGCAATGCCGCACGCCGGTATGCGTCAAACTCGGTTCCTCGGATGCGTCGCCGTCGCCCTCGCAGGCGTGCGCCAACCGGCCCCATTGATCCAGAATCGACGCTTCACTTGAACGTCCCGGGAGGACCTCATGACTGACCTGTATCCGGTCGAGCCGGCATTCGCGGCCAAGGCCCGCATCACGCGCGAGCAGTACCAGCGCGACTACCAGGCCTCGATCGACGATCCCGATGCCTTCTGGGGCAAGGCCGCCGAGCGGCTGCAGTGGTTCAAGAAGCCGACCCAGATCAAGGACGTCAGCTACGCCCTGGACGACTTCCACATCCGCTGGTTCGCCGACGGCGAGCTCAACGCCAGCGTCAACTGCCTGGACCGCCAGCTGGCCACGCGCGGCGACAAGATCGCGCTGCTGTTCGAGCCCGATGGCCCGGACACGCCGTCCTACGGCGTCACCTACCGCGAGCTGTACGAGCGCACCTGCCGGCTGGCCAACGCGTTGCGCGCGCTGGGCGTGCAGAAGGGCGACCGCGTCACCATCTACCTGCCGATGATCCCGGACGCGGCCGTCGCCATGCTGGCCTGCGCGCGCATCGGTGCGATCCACTCGGTGGTGTTCGGCGGCTTCGCGCCCAACTCCATCGCCGACCGCGTGGCCGACTGCGGCAGCAAGCTCATCATCACCGCCGACGAAGGCCTGCGCGGCGGCAAGAAGGTGCCGCTGAAGGCAAACGTCGATGCCGCACTGAAGCTGCCGGGCACGAACTCCGTAGAAACGGTCCTGGTCGTGCGCCACACCGGCGGCGCCGTCGACATGCAGATGCCGCGCGACCGCTGGTTCGACGCCGTGGTCGATGCGCAGCCGGCCGAGTGCGAGCCCGAGCGCATGAATGCCGAGGACCCGCTGTTCATCCTCTACACTTCCGGTTCCACCGGCAAGCCGAAGGGCGTGCTGCATACCACCGGCGGCTACCTGCTGTATGCCGCGTACACGCACGAAGCCGTGTTCGACCTGCGCGAGGACGACATCTACTGGTGCACCGCCGACGTCGGCTGGGTCACCGGCCACAGCTACATCGTCTACGGTCCGCTGGCCAACGGCGCCACCGCGGTGATGTTCGAAGGCGTGCCCAACTACCCCAGCGTGTCGCGCTTCTGGGAAGTGATCGACAAGCACAAGGTCACCATCTTCTACACCGCCCCCACCGCCATCCGCGCGCTGATGCGCGAGGGCGAGGCGCCGGTGAAGAAGACCTCGCGCGCCTCGCTGCGCCTGCTGGGCAGCGTCGGCGAGCCGATCAATCCGGAAGCCTGGCGCTGGTACCACGACGTGGTCGGCGACGCGCGCTGCCCGATCGTCGACACCTGGTGGCAGACCGAGACCGGCGGCATCCTGATCACCCCGCTGGCCGGCGCCATCGACCTCAAGCCCGGCTCCGCCACGCTGCCGTTCTACGGGGTGCGGCCGGCGCTGGTCGATGCCAGCGGCGAACAGCTCGACGGTGCCACCGAAGGCAACCTGGTGCTGCTCGATTCCTGGCCGGGCCAGATGCGCACGGTGTATGGCGACCACCAGCGTTTCATCGACACCTACTTCCGCACGTATCCGGGCACCTATTTCACCGGCGACGGCTGCCGCCGCGATGCCGATGGCTATTACTGGATCACCGGCCGCGTCGATGACGTCATCAACGTCTCCGGCCACCGCATCGGCACCGCCGAAGTGGAGAGCGCACTGGTCGCACATCCCAAGGTGGCCGAGGCCGCGGTGGTCGGCTTCCCGCACGACATCAAGGGTCAGGGCATCTACGCCTATGTCACCCTCAAGGCCGGCGAAGCGCAGAGCGATGAGCTGTTGAAGGAGCTCGTGGCCTGGGTGCGCAAGGAGATCGGCCCCATCGCCACCCCGGACCACCTGCAGTGGGCGCCGGGCCTGCCGAAGACGCGCTCGGGCAAGATCATGCGCCGCATCCTGCGCAAGATCGCCGAAAACGCACCCGAGCAACTCGGCGACACCTCGACGCTGGCGGATCCGTCGGTAGTCGACTCACTGGTGGCCGAACGCAAGGTGCGGTGAGGCAGGAGTGAGGGTAGAGGAGTGAGAAGTGAGTAAAGGCAAAAGCACTTCCACCCGACTATCCTGACGCCGCACCCCTCACTCCTCACTCCTCACTCCTCACTCCTCCCTCCTCCCTCCTCCCTCCTCCCCACTCACTTCTCGCTTCCCCATGCCCACCCTGCTGATCGCCGACGACCATCCGCTGTTCCGCGAAGCCCTTCGCGGTGCGGTGCAGCGCGTGATGCCCGGGGTGAAGCTGCACGAGGCCGACAGCGTCGACGCGCTGTACGTGCTGGTCGATGCGCATCCGGATGCGGACCTGCTGCTGATGGACCTCAACATGCCGGGTGCGCACGGCTTCAATGCGCTGGTGCACCTGCGCGCGCTGCATCCGCAGCTGCCGGTGGTCATCGTGTCGGCGCGCGAGGAGCCGGCGGTGATGCGTCGTGCGCTGGATCACGGCGCGCTCGGTTTCATTCCCAAGTCCGCCGATTCGGACACCATCGGCCAGGCCATCGGCGCCGTGCTCGACGGCGAGCGCTGGGTACCGGACGAGGCGCACAACGCCCCTGCCACCAGCCGCGACGAGCAGGAAACCGCGCAGCGGCTTCGCGACCTCACGCCACAACAGTTCAAGGTGCTGCAGATGCTCGGCGCCGGCCGGCTCAACAAGCAGATCGCCTACGACCTGGGCGTGTCCGAAGCCACCATCAAGGCCCACGTCACCGCCATCCTGCGCAAGCTGCACGTCACCAACCGCACCCAGGCCGTGCTGGCCGCCGGTCGTCTGGCGGTGGATCCGGATGGCATCGTGCTGCCGCCGGAAGAAGCGGAGTAGCGACCGGCCCGCACGCGACTCAGGGACGTGGCGCGCGCGTCCAGCCGACCACGATGTTCAGGTGACCAGGCTCGCGCTTGAGACGGAACGGACGTGCTTCCACGATGACGTCGCGGATCGCAAAGCCGAATGCCAGCACGCCGGCAGTCAACCCACCGGCAAGCAGGGGACTTAGCGGTACCGCCGCGCCGATCGGGCTACCCAGCAGCGCCAGTCCCGCGACCACGCCCGCCACACCCACCGTCGACTCGGCGCACAGGCACAACGCAGTCCGCGCCGGTCCACCCGTGCCCGGCTGGCGGCGCTGCGACAGCAGCCACAGATCGCGCACCAGCCCCTGCAGCAAGAGCAGGCAGGACGCCACCAGCAACAACACGCCTATGCTCGCGGAGCTCGGCAAGCGGTCGCCCAGCAGACCCACCACGAGGCCAAGCACCGGCACCAGCGCAAGTTCGGTTTGTTCCGCACGGGTCATCGGGGCATCTCCTTCCTCGTGGTCGTGCGGGTCATACGGGCCGGACGGTGCGTTGGATCACGGCGTGACCGCCCCGGCCAGGAACTCTGGCGGGCAGCGCCTGCGGTTCCCCACATACGGCGTGGTCATCGCTATGGGTGATCGCGTCCGGATGTCTACGAAAGGCTGGTCGGTCCAGGCTTGAATGAAATTGTTGGGCCCGACCGCATTTCTGTGGGTGGTGAGCCGATGACCAGTCTGCACTATCCGCGCCTGTCTGAGAGGATCCTGCCCAGGATGTACAGCAAAGCTCCCGTCACGCCGAAGCCAGTGACAAGCAAGCTCCTGATCTCGTCGCTGGGTGAAGGGTCCTTGGCAAGTCCGGTCAAAAAAAGGAGTGTCGCTACCGCAACGAGTGCGAGCCCAGCTTTGCAGAACGCGTTGAGTGAATCGCCGGAGGAAATGTTCATTTTTCTGGTCTTCCATGAAATTGAATGAGCGTCCTGCCATCTGAGTCGAGCCGATCCGCGAAGCGGGTCGGCTTGAATGAAGTGTTAGGCGCTATGCCGCGCCGTGTCATTGATTGTTGCGCATGCGCCATTGAATAGATCATAGACGTCAACGGATTGTCCCTGCTCAATACGCTTGGATATTGATGTCATTGGGAAAACAAGAACAGATGTACCGTCAAGCCTCAGCGCAGGGTCGCGGCCATACTTGTCCTCTACCGCGACCCAGCTCAGGCCCAAGTGCTGAGCCAACGCGTCCCCGAATGCAATGCCAAGGCACTGTAGCTTAAGTGTGTCTTCTGAGTTAACCCAGCCATTTGAAAGAATTGCATCAACAACGGCTAGCTTGCCCTCAACAGTGTCGTACTTGTGCAGATCTTGAGGCTCGTAATGATTCCTCACCCAGTCCCGCTTTGCCGCCACGTCGGAAGAATCTTCCTGATTCAGAGCTTCGATGATCTGATCCATAGCGCCTAACACCAGAGTTAAGCCGACCCGCGAAGCGGGTTCGGCTTGAATGATTTGTTAGGCCCTATGTCCATCAAACCAAGGCACAGCGTGGTCTTTGACGACTCTCTCAAGATCTTGTAAGCAGCGATCATAGGTGCTCCACGTCAGTGCATTGAATCGTAAGTGATAGTGGTAGCCGTTAGCGTTTTTTAGCTTTTCGCTATCTAGCCATGCCTTTGATGAGGGGCTATCTGGTGCCTTAATAATGAACTCTGCCCTGATGCTTACAGAATTGTTGATTGGGGCACCATAGCTGCTGCCAGATCGGTGGAGATGAACTATCTCTACAAGCGCTCCATGTGGCCGGTGCCAAGATCTACTGCCAGAGCGCGTGCGAGTAAACCCAAGAGCTTCAGCTACAGGGTTGAAGTCCTTGCATAAGCGCTGCATCCCGGCCTTGACGAGTTGAGATGAGGATGGCTCTGTAGTGTCCATAGGGCCTAACACCAGAATTAAGCCGACCCGCGAAGCGGGTTCGGCTTGAATGAATCGTTAGGCGTATTGCTAGGACTGGACACGCCACCCTTCTTGCTCGTATGCGGCCACGCGGCTTTCAAATTCTTCTGATGTACTGAAAGGAGCCTCATCTGCCTCGACATGGCATAGAAATCGCTGCCTCTCCTGGCCCCAAACAACTGATGTTATTGCAGAGCTTACCCACGATTCGGTCGAGATAACGAGTCCAATGAATGGCGCGAAAGGCATTTGTACGGAATGCCCCATAAGAGTGCCACGAAAGCCACCATCACATCGGATGACATGCTTTAGAACCAATGCTGAGAAAGACTGATTCATACGCCTAACACCGGAATCAAGCCGACTTGGCCGCGCTAGCGGACAAGTTCGGCTTGAATGAATTGTTAGGCCTCAGGCTACACCCGAGACTTGCGCGCGACAAGCCAGGCGCCGAGCACCAATAGAACTGCACCGACAGAGACATGAAGGACAAGCTGAGTCATTGAGGGTGGCGAGCCAAAGGGATTGGAGTCGTTGGAGAGTTGTGTGGCTTGCGGGTCAGCAACGGCAAACAGGCCGAAGATGACGATGCCTAATCCGAGCGCAGAGACTACATAGCCAATTGCCTTAGCGACAGATCTCATGACGCGTGCTCTTGAGGCCTAACACCGGAATTAAGCCGACCCGCGAAGCGGGTTCGGCTTGAATGATTTGTTAGGTGCCAACCGGTTGGCCGGCACCCTTGCGCTTTGCGATGAACCAGATGATGGCAGAAGCCAACAGCGTTACGCCCCACAGCGGAACGTAGAAGAGCCAAGCAAGGCCAGACTCGTGCCCGGGGACTGCCAGTAGTACCCACAGCTGAAAGGCAATGAGCAACCCGTTGAGCTATGAAAGCACCCATAGAAGTGCAGGGTGTCGGGCTTTGCGCCAAATGGCCAGTACGCTGACTAGCAGTAGCGGCAAAGCCATGAATAGATAATTGGACAACAGGTATTTGAGGCCAGAGGTGCGGCCGTTATAGAGCCCAATCGCTACGTAAAGCGCGGCCGGCACACAAAGCTGCAGCGCAACCCACCCTGGAAATCGCATTGATTTCGCCATTGCTAACACCAGAGTTAAGCCGACCCGCGAAGCGGGTTCGGCTTGAATGAATTGTTAGGCCCTAGAACCAAAATGCCAAAGACCACGCCAAAAGTTATGCACATCCGAATCTGCCGCCTGATCACCGTCAGCGCCTCGGCATGGCCTGAGAGCTTATCGTCAAGGACCCTGTCCGCATACTGTTTGACGCGCAAGAGGCCGAGGACATTGATAGCGAGGAGTACAGGAACCACCCACCAGAACTCAGCGAGTCGCGGGTTGTACCGCAGGACCAACAGGCCAATACCCATGATGAGATATGCGGAAGTTGAGGCGATGAACTGCCTAGGCTTGCCCAGTTTGGACCATGCATCTTGCAACGAGTGTAGCGTGGCTATCTTTTTCTCATTACCCGCCGCACGCTCGATGAATGCGGATGAGTCGACTCTGATGAAGCAGCCGATCAGGAACACCAGCCCTACTGCGGTACAGAGGAGACCGAGCGCGAGGACTAACATGAAATCTCCATCTAGGGCCTAACACCGGAATTAAGCCGACCCGCGAAGCGGGTTCGGCTTGAATGATTTGTTAGGGCGCGCCACGGCATGCCCAATGTTTCTTGACCAGATCAATGTAGTGTCCCGAGAGGTCTGATGCGACATCTCCCGAATCGACTGCCTGCAAGAACTCTGATGGCAAGGAGCCGGGACCAACGCTTGTGACGAGCTCACGAACTTTGGCAAGTCCGGCCGCGCGCTCTGACTCAACCTGCTCCACGTTGTGGCGAGAGTAGTCGATACCCTTGTCGTTATAGAAGGCAAGATTTGACAGAGCCCGTAGCAATTTTGATCGCTCGTCGAACGGCCACATAAGCGCCCTAACACCAGAGTTAAGCCGACCCGCGAAGCGGGTTCGGCTTGAATGAATTGTTATGCGCGCCAAGGTAAACCCGAAGCCCGCGACCCGCAACGGGTCCGGGAGAGCAGGGAGCACGGACAAGGCGTCCGCAAGCCCGGGGCATGTCGAGGCCGGCAAAGGCCGAAGCCGACAGCGCCGCCAATCCGAAAGTCATGAGGCCCTCCATATGCCGAGCGGCGCGAACGCGATGCGTCCGAAGCCGAGTGAAGCGAAGCTGGGAAACATCAGTGGTCTCGATGTGTCAGTAAACGATCAACGCCGAAGCCAACTACGCAGCGGAAGTCGTCGCATCACCGAAGCCGACAACACCAACACTCCTGCCCACGCATAACGCCTGAATTAAGCCGACCCGCACTGGGTTGGCACCGAAGCCGATAGTACCCAGAACGACCCGAAGTTAGGAAACCTGATGCGGGTTCGGCTTGAATGAATTGTTAGGCCGCAGGTCCCGTAACTCGCCGTCACGACCGAGAGGGGATGAGCGGGTCCCAGACTATTTGCAGTACAGCTGTGCAAACAAAGCCACCAATCAAAACTATAAGCCCAAATGGCTGCCCTATAAATGTCCCTAAAAACATGCCGAAAAGCATTGGTATGCCGCATATGAGATGGGCAATCCAAGTGACAGAAACAGGCTTTAAACAAGATCTGCAATATGTAGATGGGAAAGGCCCCAGAAACACCTTTCTCAGTTTTGACATTGCGGTCTTTCCACAATGGGGACAAGTGAGGCCAGTCGCCGTTGGCTTTTCCGATCTTGGGGCAGCGTATGGAGTGTTGCTCATGCGGCCTAACACCGGAATTAAGCCGACCCGCGAAGCGGGTTCGGCTTGAATGAATTGTTAGCGCCCGCCAACGGAAACACCGAACATCCGAGTGACAGGGCCGGTAACTAGCGCTCCGATGATTGAACACGGTGTGCCCCACAAAAGGACCGCTACATAGATCATTGATGCGCCGCCGCCGGCATATGGGCGGACGCAATCAGTGTAATAGGCAAATACAAGCCACGGTGCAAACAGGAGGCACGCCCCGATTGATCTCAATGGGTTTGCCGTGGCAAGTGAAATGATTGCTGGGAGCAGTGGAACCATCAGAAAGACGCCCAAGACTGCCAGGAAAGAGAGAACGCCATGGTCATAGCAAGCAAAGCTATTGAACGCTTGAATGGCAACGACGCCGAGAATGGCGGCGATTCCGGAAAGGATGGCTCGGTTACGACTAATCACCATAGGGCGCTAACGCTTGAATTAAGCCGACCCGCGAAGCGGGTTCGGCTTGAATGAACTGTTAGGGGGCGTGCCGCGATATGCCAGCACTACGAAAGAGATGCCAGTCGCTGCGGAGATTAGTATCGGCACCCACATGAGTCCCTGATAGAGCCCGCCGACAAGAAGCAGGAAAACACTGGGAAGCATTGCAATGAAAAGGGCGACAGCCGGCCCAGCAACGCGTATCCGCAGGCAGTACCACATGAGGGGAAGGGCATAAACCAGGAGCACCAATGCCGCGAACATGTACGCAATGAACGACGTAAACAATGAGTCCACGACAAGAGTCGCTGCCTGCGACCAAGACGATGAATGAAATGCCGCGAGAAGGATGGAGTACAGGAGGCTCCCCGCGAACACGCCAATCAGCGTGGAAATGAACAGGTTGCGGTACGGACGATTGGGTTGCCGGGTTACCAGACTCACTTAGCCCCCTAACACCAGAATTAAGCCGACCCGCGAAGCGGGTTCGGCTTGAATGAATTGTTAGGCGGCCAGAAGTAGAGCAAACCACAAACGAATCCAGCTACACCGCCTGGAAGCATGCCTAGTTGAAGCCCATCACTTAAAGATTGCACGTTGTAGGGTGTTGACGCTAAGAAAAAGGCCGCAGCCACCATTCCTATGGCACCGCATACCGGCCCGCCCAGATACCTCCGTAATCTGTAGCGCATAGTCCACGCAACCAGTCCCGTTGCCAAAGCTGGCGCCAAGCCGATTGCATAGGCAAATGTAAGCAGACCTAGCAGTAGAGAGGGCTTTAAGGCAAGGCCAGCCGGGTCTTGAATGGCAACGCAGATCAGTCCAATCAGTGGCCCGACAAGCCCGAACACGAGGAAAGCTCTTAGCAGGCTGGCAATCATGTTGGTTTGGCCGCCTAACACCAGAATTAAGCCGACCCGCGAAGCGGGTTCGGCTTGAATGAATTGTTAGGCCGCAGCCGGGACGCCGAAACGCACAGCGAATGGATACGGCTTACCCATGAGGTCAACCATGCCGGATATGTCAACGGACGATTGGCCAATGAAAACGGACAAATCTGAGATGAAACAGTGCTCCATGAAATAGAGTCCAGCCTCGCACTCATCTGTATCTGGCTCCTCGATGGTAAAGGAGGCGCCAGCATCCTCCGGAATTGGCAAGTCTCCCAGATACAAGCGAGGAGGGTAGGTGGCCCATGAGAATTCACCACGTTGATCCCGCTCTAGCAGCTGCTGAAACAGCAACTCATTCCCGGCCACGTTGACTGACAGGAATCTTTCTCCGCCATCCTCCGCGAGCGAGAAACGCAGGCTCGTCTTTTCAATGCCGAAATCTTTATTGCCGATGGTGAAGATGTTTGTCATGCGGCCTAACGCCAGAATTAAGCCGACCCGCGAAGCGGGTTCGGCTTGAATGAATTGTTAGGCCTCATGGCCAGTAGCCTCCGAGAGCCTCGCCTGAAAATTGGTTGCCAGCATCCGATCTACTGCGCTAAGAGCCTCGGCGGCCTGCTGCGGATCAAACGTGCCGCCGTGCAGAACAGCGTCAGCCTGATTGTGAAGCGCATATGCAAGATGCGCTGCAGCGCGGACGGCCGGGTCAGGAGTGTCACCGCTACCTAAGTGGTGTGCGAGCAACAGCCGAATCTCGTAGACGGCGAACGCCAGCACTTGGTCTTGTGTGACGGTCATTCGGATGTTGCTCCTTGAGGCCTAACACCGGAATTAAGCCGACCCGCGAAGCGGGTTCGGCTTGAATGATTTGTTAGGTGCCATTGCCGCCACCGAAGTGGTTGTAGCAAACCACCGCCACCAATGCTACGACTAGCGCAATTAAGCCTACGCCCTCAATGTCCAGATCTGCATTGAGAATCTTGCGACGCCAAGATGGCACAAGGAGGCAGGGCGACACCACCGCTAGGCCAGCGGCTAGGCTCGCGAGGCCGAGCCAGAAGTTGAACTGCCAATGTCCCCATAGCTCACTGAGCATCTGATATGGCACCTAACACCAGAATTAAGCCGACCCGCGAAGCGGGTTCGGCTTGAATGAATTGTTAGACCGCACCGCACCTACCAATGCAAGAACCGTCACTCCTACAGCTAGCCAGAAGCCACCTTTCACGGCGCTCCACAATTGCACGCTGGCGAAATACAAGCCTACACAAAACACGATTGATGCGAAGAAGCCAAACCACGCGCGGCGATAGAGCAAGAGCACTGCGACGGCTCCGACGGCGCAGGTCGCGGCCCAGAGCAGCTTTGCCCAGACGGAAATCCCCCACATAGCTAGGAACTCAGGCTTTGCCGGAAAGAACTTGAAGAACAGGTCGAGTGTAACCAGAAGGTGCATGGCAACCAGGGCCGCCAGAAACAACGCGGCTAGTCTACTTGCGAAGGGCGTATTGGCTTGCATATCTCTCCTGTGCGGTCTAACGCCTGAATTAAGCCGGCCCGCAGCAGGGCGGCGACTGAATGCAAATATAGCCGAAGGCGTGCACTTAGGCGCCGCCCTGATGTGGGCTCGGCTTGAATGAATTGTTAGGCCGCACTACTGCACAGAATGCCGCGCCAGACAGAAGCCCAGATACAAGCCCTAGCCCTGCAAATACCCAGAGCGGCTTATATAACTGAAAGCTAAGCGCCCAAAGCCCTGTGAGGACACCAGCGCCCGCCGCGGCAGCACCACCGCACACGTATAGAAAGTTTAGACGTCCGTGTTTTTGGAGCCAGAGTACGTAGGGCAGGCCAAATAAGAGCGAGACTGGAATACTCACCATAAGACCGAAGGCGTAAACGATGAAGGCGGTGGCAAAGACATCGCCCACATCAAAACTGGTTGGCTCAGAAAGAAGACCATACATAAAAAATCCGGTGGGCGCGGCGAGTGTGGCTGCCGCGATTCCCATGAGTGTATTTCGTAGTGTGGGAGTGTCCACGCGGCCTAACACCGGAATTAAGCCGACCCGCGAAGCGGGTTCGGCTTGAATGAATTGTTAGAGCGCGCCAGCATGAACTGCCAGCCCTAGCAGGAATATGATGAGGCCCGTCGAACCAATCAGCACAGAGCCGCGTGTCACTTGCTCGACGGGATGCTGGCGATAGTAGACGGGGACAGTGATCAACGCCCAGCCAACGCCGCAAACAATGAGTCCTGGTTTGCCAGAAAGAAACCCCGAGCCAAGAAAAGCGCCGGCAAAAAGAACGCTAACTGCAACCATCAAAGCAGATGTAAGCCAGTGAGCTGCATTGAAGACCTTTGGTATCACGCGTTGTGCCATAGCGCTCTAACACCGGAATTAAGCCGACCCGCGAAGCGGGTTCGGCTTGAATGATTTGTTAGGGCTCAACCGTGACATCTGCGAATCCTGCGGCACGGAGTACCCCTGTGACCTTGCCAACGATTGGGTCATTG